>LNDT01000001.1 GCA_001464715.1 Bdellovibrionales bacterium Ga0074137
GAAACAGCGACCGAAATTTCTGCTGAAAACTCGGATGCCAGTGGTGAGATGTTAAACATCATCTACAGTACGGGCCGGAAAGAAATTAACGAAGGGGGCTTTGACTTTACTCCCTCACTTCCGGCAACGGTTTTTGGAAAAAACCTGGCGCTGGCAAAGAGTAACATGTCGGGCATCGCGCTCTATACGGACTGCGAATGCGACCTCGGTCGATTCGCGATGATGCTTTCCCTGAGAAACCTCACTTAAGCGCAGCCGCCTGGTAGCGCCGGAAGCACTCTTCAAATACATTATCGTAATCGGATATTTCGCTAACGATATAGTCGGCGAACTTTTTTGAAGGCTCAACAAACGCGTCGTGCATCGGCTTTACCTGGCTAAGGAACTGAGCTTTCACCCCTTCAGAAGTGCGCCCACGCTCGTGCACATCACGCTTAAGACGCCTCTCGAATCGCAAGTTTTCTGCCGTATCAAAGAAAACAAGTTCATCAAAGAGGCCACGAACAAGTTCTGAGTGGAAAATCAAAATGCCGTCGACCAAGATAACGGGCTTTGGTTTGACACTGACTGTTTCTGAACTTCGTGAATGCGTGACGAAATCATAAATAGGAATTTGAACTGGATTACCGCTTTTGAGGCTCACAAGTCTTTCAGCTAACAGCGAAAAATCGATGCTGCTTGGGTGATCGAAATTGACAGACCCACCATCAAAATCAAATCGTGCCGACTGATCAAAGTAGAAGCTGTCTTGCAAAATGATCTCACAAATCGATTCGCCGAGGCGGTCGCGGAGCATTTCAGCGAAATAGGTTTTTCCCGATCCACTGCCACCAGCTATACCGACCAAAAGCGGAACCACCGACGAAGTTCTATCTTCGGATCTATTTTGTTTGGTAGAGCCGGTCACCCGCATCCCCTAAGCCTGGAACAAGGTAACCCTGCTCATTCATCTCGATCTCAACATTCACAGTGAAGATCTGCACATCAGGATGAATCTCGGCGATTTTTTCGACCGCATGCGAGCTGATCAAGATCGAGAGGAGACGAATATTACCGACCTCATAACTTTTTAGCCGCTCGATAGCAGCAATCGCGGTATCGGCTGTGGCCACCAGTGGGTCACACAAAATGGCCTGCTTCCCGCGAATGTCGCTGGGCATCTTGAAGTAGTACTCGACCGTAGAATGAATAAATTTGTCTCGATACACACCAATAAAACCCGTCGACGCGAACGGTATCATCGACAAAACGGCGTCGAGCATTCCATTGCCTGCGCGCATAATCGAAACAACCACTGGCGGATTCGAAATTCTTTCGACGGTCGTTTTGGCGATGGGAGTTTCGATGTCGACTTTGCGCATCTCCTTCCAATCACGCATGACTTCATGAGCCAGCACGCGGCTAATTTCTTTAACCAGGTCGCGAAACTCTGACGAGCTCGTATTTTTATCGCGAAGGTACCCCAGCTTGTGACGCAAAAGTGGATGATCGACAATCGTAAGGTTTTTAGCGGCAGTTTTATTTAGCATCGTTGACTACTCTTTCAAAAATTTCAGATTTCTAAAAAACCGTACCATCGCTGACAATACGAAGGGGCGGATCCGCACTTGCACGTTTTTCTTTCGCAATATATCGACCCGCCCACCAAGTTCCGCCCTCTAAAACTTTTGCCAGAGGAAACTCTTCGGGCGTTTTACCAAGAGCCTTTTGAACTTCTGCTCCCACACGGTCTAAGAAGTAAACCGTTAAAGCTCGCCACTCGATCACGAGATCAGAGTCTGGGCGCCACTCTTTCTTCAAATTTGATGGATCCTTCATTCGAATCAAATCCATGTCGATCAAAAGTCCACCGTTTCGGTATTCGGCCAAACCCGTGAGCCCTTGAACGTTCGTTACCTTCAGTCCCGCTTCCACCATCGGCTCAATCAAAGAGTACGACATCCACTGAGAAAGCTTATGTAACGGAACTAAAGACGCAAATTCATCTTTGCCGCCTAGCTTCGAATGCCGCCAAACATCGCCAAGGTTGATGGTTTTTTTGGAGGCCTTAGCAACCAAGCGGCCTGGCCAAATCACACCAAGGCCATCCAGTACGGCGCGAAGAATGGCTGGAGCAGGAACCGTCTTTCCGTTCTCGGATACCAGGTAGTCAATGATGTTTCCCGGTCGTCCGTCTTTAAAAATTTTCTGATTCTCGACGGCACGCCCAAGTCCATTTAGAAGAGCAACTCTTCCTTCGATTCCAACGAGCGGATTGGCGTCAGAAACTTGAAAGTACTTTTTCAAATCGCGAGCTGTTGTTTTTTTAAGTCCGTCGACATCAGCTCGAAGTGATTCACGATCATCACTCATGACGCCGCTGAGGAACATGTGAAAACTCGCAACACCTAGGCCCTCTGAACGATCGAATTTTTGACCCGTTGACTCTTCTTGGTAAGACCAGCCGGCCCCCGCACCCGCATCCAACAAGACCGAAGTAATCACAAGATCAAGCTCCGTCCTTGCACGTTCCATGGGGTCAAGTTCCCCTAATAAAGCTTTTAACTTTTTCGGTCGATCGATTTCTCCAGCGCGAAAGTGACCCCAGCGCGAGTGAAATGGAATTTCAAGTGACGGGTATTTCTGGCGAATGACTTTAATAACGAAATCCACCGTCGGACGAAACTGCGCCTCACTAATTTCGAAAAAACCGAGGCCTTTTTCAGTGTAATTAAAAACTGCCGTCGCTTGTTGGCGAATTCGCGCAGGAGATAAGATTTCATCGATCTGCTGGGTCGAAAGCTCAACTTCACTCATCGATCGCCCGCCCTTTTACTTTCTTTAGATCTGCTTCCGTGGGAGGCGCTTCTTTTGTAAAGTAGCCGGCGGCTTTTTTTGCCTCCATCTCAACCTGCGCATCTTTTGGAATCAAATGATCCGGAATCGAAATTCGGTTCACAACTTCGATACCGCTTCCCACAATCGCATCGTACTTCATATTGCTCATCGAGTGCAGATTGTGAATTTTGGTGATTCCGAAGAAGTGCAAAATATCAGGCATGAACTCTTGAAATCGCGCGTCTTCGGTTCCTGCGACACATTCGGTTCGATGAAAATAAGTGGCCGCGGTGTCTCCACCCTTTTGGCGTTTACGTGCATTGTAGACGAGAAATTTTGTCACTTCACCCAGCGCTCGTCCTTCTTTTCGGTAATACGCAATAAGACCTACGCCGCCATTTTGTGCTGTACGGGCGGCATCTTCGATCCCGTACATCAAGTAAGGACGGCAGGTGCAAATATCCGAACCAAAGACATCGGATCCATTGCACTCATCATGAACGCGGCACGTGAGAGTCACCTTGGGATCCGCTAAGTCTTTTGGATTTCCAAAAATATAGACCGTGGTACTTCCGATCGGTGGCAACCACACTTTTAAATCGGGCCGAGTAATGAACTCAGGATACATCCCACCCGTCTCTTGAAAAAGAATTCGTCGAAGTTCGCCCTCTTCAACGCCAATGCGCGCGGCCATTCCCGGTAAATACCAAACCGGCTCAATGGCCACTTTCGTGACCTTCACATCTCCGTTTTCTAGAACGAATTTTCCATCCGGTTTTATGCGGCCAAGCTTAATGGCCTCGCTGATCTCAAGAATTTGAAGATGCGCTTGGGTCACCGCAATGGATGGTCGAATGTCATAACCCTCATCAAAGAGCGGCTTAAAGTGAATTTTTGGATCAAGCCCCCACGGGTCCAGCGAAACAAGTCTCGTCGAATCGAACCACGACGGATAAGGGCCAAACTCCACCGGGCTTTGCGTATTTTCAAGATCCGGCCGATGCTGCGGAGGAAACTTTCCACTGGCAATCGAGAGCGCACGATACACAGTGTAACTTCCGCTGTGGGCGCCGATGGCATTTCGTGCCTTCGTGTTAGTCACGGACGCGACAACGGGTCCGCGCACCAAAGGATTCTTTGCTCCCCACTGAATGGGAAGCGTTTCAGAAAACTTAAGGTTGTTGTGAGACGCCAAAATAATATGGCGACTTTGAGTATTTGTACCAATCATGATTTTTCCCTACGACATCCACGTCGAATCGTTTTGCCGTTCCCATTTTGTTGTCACTTTTTTCGTGTTCGACCAGAAGTCCAAGCTCTGATGTCCCGTGATGTCTCCGTGCCCAAATTTCGAGGCGTTGACTCCGCCAAAAGAAAATGGCTCGCGCGGAACTGGCACACCGACGTTCACACCCACCATTCCCGTCGATGCCTCCCGCGCCACGCGGTCGGCCAGAGGGCCACTCGATGTAAACACACTGCACGCATTTCCGTACTCGTTAGCGTTCTCAATAGCGAGAGCTTCACTTAGATCTTTGCATCGCACGATACTCAAAATGGGCCCAAAGAGCTCAATGGTCGCGGCTTCTGAGCCTGGCTGAACTTGATCTAAAATGGTGGGCCCAAGCCAATTTCCATTTTCTTTTCCCATTGGCGCTTTTGCCGTTCGTCCGTCTAAAAGTACACGGGCGCCCGCGGCTTCGGCTCGTGTGATGGCGCTTTTTAGAAAGGCGACTTGATCCTTTGTGATCATTGCACCCATTTCTTTTCCAAGAACCAAAGATTTCGCGCGAGCCACGATCTGCTCAATGTGAGCTTCTACATTTCCTACGGCCAACAGAACTGAAGCCGCCATACATCGCTGTCCCGCGCAGCCTGTAAATGAGTCCGAAATTCCGTTGCCAGTCAGTTCAAGATTCGCATCGGGCAGCAGAATAATATGATTCTTCGCTCCACCCAGAGCCAAGGCCCTTTTTCCAAGATGCGTCGCTCGCTGATAAACGAGTTTGGCAACCTTGGTGGAACCAACAAACCCAATCGCTTTCACCAGTGGATGATCGATGATGGCGGACACCGTGGCTTCGCCGCCATTGAGCACCGTGAAAACTCCGGGCGGAATTCCAGCTTCTCGCAAAGCATCCGCAATGAGTCTCGCCGTGAGCGGCGTCTTTTCAGAGGGTTTCCAAACGTAGCTATTACCTAGAGCGAGAGCGATCGGAATGGTCCACATAGGAACCATCGCGGGAAAATTAAAGGGTGTAATGTTCGCAACGACGCCCAGCGGTTCTCGTCGGTACTCGCAAGTGACTCCGCGAGAAATTTCAAGTTTGCCACCAAGGTCCAAATTTTGAATCGATAGTGCAAACTCTAAAACCTCAATTCCCTTCATGAGGCCCGCTTTACCTTCATCGAAAGTCTTCCCGCTCTCTGCACTTTTGAGCTGCGCGATTTTGTCGAGATCTCGCAACAAAATGTTTCGAAAATTGAAAAGCACTTTGCTTCGTTCTTTAATGGGAAGTTTGGCCCAAGGGGCTTGAGCTTTCGCGGCTGCTTGAATAGCGAGCTCGATCTGCTCGGCCGAAGGAATCGAAACCTGTCCCAAAATATGACCGTCATGAGCGGACGTGATGGTGGCCTGCGCCTCTCGGCCAAGAGTCCACTCGCCGCCGATCAGAGCGTCACACGTGACATTGAAATCTCCACTTAGCTGGCCAGTCTGGTCCGTCGCTTTTCCCATATCGATTCTCCCCGAATACAAAACGGTATTGCACCGCTTCTGCAAAAGGTACCTGGTACCTTTTGCAGAAGCGGTGCATCACTGGCAGGGTGAGGGAGTGAAATGGGGAAATCAATAATGGAAACGGCGCCAAACAAAGATTTGAAACTGAATATGGATGAAACGGCGTTTCTAATGGAGGCCGCCAGTTTTTTTTCAAACCCTGGGAAGATGGCCAAGCTTCTTGCGTGGGCGGGACGACCTGCTGAAGCTCTCCATGCTCGACTCCCCGAGCCCGTGCGCAACGCGATTGCGCGCGCCAGTGAAATCGCCATTCGAAAGGCGATGATCGCAGCGATTCGGACTCTCCCGAAATCAGATGGGACCGAGAGCCTCAACACGGCACTCAACGTATCGCTGATTTTACCGGGTGAATCCATTCGCTCCTCACGACTGCATCGAACGCTGACCTCCATTTCAGGAGCGGCCGGAGGATTTTTTGGTCTTCCGGCTCTTCCTTTGGAGCTTCCGGTGACGACAGTTCTCATTCTTCGCGCGATCACGGACCAAGCGAGACTTTTTGGACACGATATCAGGAGCATTGAAACGCAACTTGAGTGCCTGATGGTTTTTACGATGACGAACCTTGCTACGGATGCGCCGGTCGCCCGTTACTACCTGGCCAGAGCGTCTCTTGTTGGAGTTTTACGAGAGGCCGCAACGGTGGGTGGAGCCATCGCAACAAAGGATCTCATTCGCGGCGTTGAATTGGGAACACTTCCTATCTTTACGAAACTGATTTCTGGAATTTCAGAAAAGTTCCAAATCCGTGTCTCACAAAAATTTGTCGCCGAAAGTTTGCCCTTTGTTGGGGCCGTTGGCGGAGGTGCTCTCAATTATGCTTTTACCGACTATTTTGTAACGGCCGCTCGATTTCATTTTGGAGTGAGAGCTCTTGAGAAAAAACACGGTCACCTTCAAATCCAAGACCGTCTCTTAGAGCTTTCGCACGAGAGAAATTCGACACATCAGTGACATAACGTCAGGAACACTTTAAAGATTGTCGCAGCAAATTTGTTGGAAGTTCGCTAAACTTTACAAATGGAAAATGACCGCGAAGGCATAACTCATCGCTCGACCGTGATACTTCGTGTGCGCACGATTATAAAGATGCACGTCAGAAAACACGATGATCACACGCTGGCGAAACTGTTCCAGCGAACGATTTCGGCGCAGCTTCATTTGCTGGGTCTCATTGCTGGAATCTTCGGTCTTATTTTTCTTTGCCGCGAGGCACTTCACCACCCGGACCAAAGGCACTTCTGGGCATGTTTAGCCTTTGGTACAACAGGCCTCGCCGTTTTCGGTGCCAGCACTTTCTATCACTTCATGGCCGATGGTTATCAAATTTCGGCGAAGTTTGAGCGCTGGCTTCATGACCTAGATCACTTTGCGATCTATCTGTTCATTGCGGGAACTTACACGCCCTTTATTTTTAATGTGATCAGTCCGCCGTGGGATACCTACCTACTGATTGCGATTTGGACGATCGCGGTGGCGGGCATTGCGTACACTTATTTTCATCCCCGCTTGCCTAAAATCATGCAGCATCGCTACGTTTCAACATCGATCTACGTGCTCATGGGTTGGACGCTGGTGATACGGGCTCCCGAAACGTTCGAGAAGGCCAGCTTCGAAACTGGCGCTCTTCTTATCGCTGGAGGCCTTAGCTACACACTGGGCGCCGTCGTCTATGCTTTAAAAAAACCAAACCCATTTCCTGGGTGGTTTGGATATCACGAAATTTGGCACATCGCTGTTATGATGGGCTTCGCGTTTCACTACTTTCTTATCCTTAGCTTCTATCATGGGATACGTGTCAGTTGACGATGGGCCGGTGAACCGGTCTATTGAGCCCACATGAATCTTCTCCAGCTCAATCAAGGTACGAAACAGTACGGGATGAAAATCCTGTTCGACAATGCTCGATTTGCGATCAATGAAAACGAACACGTCGGTGTGATCGGGCCCAACGGCGCGGGCAAAACGACACTTTTTAAAATTCTCGTCGGCCAAGAGTTTCTGGATTCCGGTGAGCTGGTCACGTCACAGAAACTAAAAATCGGCTACCTCGAGCAAGAGTCAAAAGAACCACTCGACAAATCCGCTGAAGAATTTCTGGCCGAGACAAGCATCACGCCAGTCTGGGAACTTAAGCAGTTGGGACTTGATTTGGGCCTTACTGAGCAGCACTTCCAAGTTCCGTTTCACGAGCTGAGCGGCGGCTACCGCATGCGGATGAAACTTCTTTCCCTGATTGGTAAAGAACCAAATCTAATGCTTCTTGATGAGCCGACGAATTTTTTGGACCTAGAAAGCATCATGGCGCTTGAGAAGTTTCTGCAGTCTTACAAGGGCGCTTTTCTATTAATTTCCCACGATCGTGAATTTTTAAAGCGAACAACGGATCACACGTTGGAAGTCGAGAGCGGCGAAATTACAAAATTTCCCGGCCACATCGACGATTACTTCGAACAAAAAGCCCAAATGCGAACTATTTTGGAAGCCCAAGCGGCCAACCAAGAGGCGAAACGAAAGACAATCCAAGATTTCGTCGACCGTTTCGGCGCAAAGGCCACCAAAGCACGACAAGCGCAAAGTCGGATGAAGCAGCTTGAAAAGATGGAGAAGATAGAGATTAAAGATCTTCCCGTGCGCGCCCGCATCAAGATTCCGCCTCCGATTCACACGGGGAAAGAATCTCTTTCTTTGATCGATGCAGATCTTGGCTATGAGACAAAAAAAGTAATTTCAAATTTCACTTTGCGCTTGGAAACTGGCGCACATTTGGGCGTCGTCGGTTTTAACGGCGCTGGAAAGTCGACTCTCCTTAAATCATTAGCGGGACGAATTCCGCTTTTAAGTGGGGAACGGAAATTGGGATACCAGGTGTCCTTGTCCTATTACGCTCAACACGTTGCCGAGGACCTTGATCCCAATGATACCGTTTTTCAAAGTCTCGAGCGCGTCGCTCACAAAGATATTTCTCAGCAAGACATTTTAGGAATTGCAGGATCTTTGCTTTTTAGCGGCGACAGCGTGCAGAAAAAAGTCCGCGTTCTCTCGGGAGGCGAAAAGTCACGTGTGGCTCTGGGACAAATCCTTCTGCGCCGAAGCCCGCTGCTTTTGATGGACGAGCCGACGAACCATTTGGATTTCGACACGGTGAACGCCATGACCGAAGCCCTGCGAGCCTACCCAGGCACGGTGATTGTGGTGAGCCACGATCGAAGTTTTATTAGCCGAATTGCCACCAAGATTCTTGAGATCCGAGATGGACGTGCTGAAATTTATCCTGGCACGTATGAGGATTAAAAGGGATCTCTCAAAACACGCTTCGCAAAGTCCGAAAAATCAGATCAGAAATTGACCCAGCCGCAAGCCCAGAAGCAAGGCAGCCCACCACCCGCTACGCCACCTGAGGCCGCAGTGCTTTCGAAAAAATCACCCGCTGCTGATATTGCGAAGCCCTTGCGCCTCTCACGAGATCAGACCAAGCACTTCGAGGCTCAGGCAAAAGAGGCAAAACGAAAAATCGCAAAGACTGAGGCCCTCTTAGAAGCGCATAGCGGAAAAGTGGCTCGCCTGAATGAAGAACTCGCCAAAGCTCAAGGCACGCGCTCGACAGATCTTTCGAAGGAACTCGCCTGGTCGTTCATAGAAACGGAACGATTGGAAACCGAACTTCTCGAAGCCATGGAAACTTTGGCTCGCTCGGAAGATGCTCTTAAGACGCACTAATAATTTCAGGACTAATTTTTTGAATGCCGATACCCGGCGGGCTCGAATCGGTACCCCAGCGTAAGGCCGGAAACGACACCCGACGCCGCTGTCGGCTGGTATCCTTGACCAAGTCTGGCTGAAAAAGCGTCGCGCCAGACTTCCGCATTTTCGCCTTGGGTTCTTGAAAAGAGCCTAATAATCCAGTTGGAATCAAAGACATAGGTGTAACCAAGTTCGACTTGGGCCGTGATCGTGGTCCGCGTTGCAGACACAGTCTGCGAGTTTTGCCGCCACGAAACCTCACTCCAATTAAAAACTGGAATCAAATCAAAGTAGAAAAAGTGACGTCGAACTAAAAAACCAATCTCCAAACCATAACCGCCCCATAAACTCCAACGGCGAAACTCGGGCTCGCGTTCAATAAATTGTCCGTTGGTGGGCGGCGGAAGATTTTTTGCTTTCACATCTTTTCGAGAAACACGAAAACTTGGAACAGCACTAAACTTCCAGCGAGAACCGAACGATCGTCTCCAATCGGGCGTACTGGAAATATTAATTGCACCCAAGTACTCGAGCCCCTGGGCCCACCACTCACGCCCTTGCGAAGGTTCAAGTTGATAAACCTTTCCGCCAAGTTCCACGTTCACCGTCTCTGTGACGAAGTCGACACCGATGGTGTTGGGAAGTATGCGAGACCACCACGGTTCGAGTCCCAGATCTTGTCCAAAGAGTCGCGAGCCCGTTTCATCGTGGCCCAATTCAAAAACAGGCCCCTGGGTGACCTTCGTCGACTGAGTCGACCGAGCGCGCGAGCTTAGTACCCATCCCGACGCCGTCCGTTCGATCTGAGATTCGTAGACAAGATCCGCTTTAAGTCCGCTGTACAACCGGTATCTTGAACTCGTTTCTCCCGCATCGAATTCGTAATCTCCGTCTATAAAAAGTGGCAGCGTCTGCCGGAAGGGAAGAATTCGCGCCAAAGACTTTTCTGCAACAAATTTATCTCTAAGAACATTCTCAAGCGCCTCACCTCCAGCATCAGAAAGCGACAGTGAATCTGCTTTTGGCGGAGCCACCGCAATCAAAGTGACACTCTTTTTTGATTTTTCGCGCCGAAGATCGGCCAAACTCAATGTCACCGGAATCGGTGGCGAAGGATCGATCTCCCATGCTGCCCCAGTCAGAAGATCAATGCCCCACCCTATGGGCGCGTAGAAGAAAAAAATCAAATTCCAGCCAAAGCTCTTTGACCACCGGTAACTTGTCGCCAAACTATACTGCAGTTTTTGAGTGCCCGATTCTATCTCCACCTGCGGTCGCCGCGATCTTCTGACATCGACAAACTGAGGCGTCGATCCTACGTTTTGTCCTTCGACAAAAATGGAGGCGCCCGGCGGTTCTGTCTGGATCAAAATAGTTTGGTACGACCCCTGCCCAGACATGGACGCACAGCCAGAGGCGAGGAGATTAAGAGCAAGTAGACCAAGCCAGCGACTTAGGCCTCCGTGACGGTTTGGACGCATAAGCTTTAAAGTACCCTTTTTGGCCACGAAATTTGAAACTATTTCGGAGCTGAAGGACTCAAATTTGAAGAGAACGACGAAACCCTCGTTTCCAGCGCGCATTGGTTTTGCTTACACATTCGTAACCGTTCTTAGCGCCAGGTAGGCCTTTAAATGCTTTCGAAAACCGAAGTGACCCATCGAATGGGGTCCCACATTTTAAAATCGGTTCTTCTTGGCGCCTGGTTGGCGCTCTTGGCACTTCCGTTGGTGGGCTGTGAGCGCGATGCCGAGACGGCCGACCGAACTCAAATTCAAGTGGCCAAGGGAAATAAAAACCTTGCTGAGATGAAAGGCCTCGGCGATCAGTTGGCTCAAGTCGGACTTTATGTCGATCTTCGCTTCAAATCCAAAGACGACGAAGTTGAGTACAAAAGTAGGCTTCTTAAATCCACAAGCGCCGAGCGAGCTCTTGAAATAAAAGCGGCCCTCGAAACCTTTATCGACTTAGGACAGCAAACGCTTGGTATCGCGGATGAAGGCTTGGTGCTTTTTAGCGATCGGCAAAAAATTGAAGACCAGATCGCAGCTGCTAAAAGTTGGCTGGAAATTACCAATCAATTCCTCTTGAGCCACTCTAAAAACTAAGCAACACTCGTCCTCTATGTTGAACCTGTTTTCCCGAGGACGCGCTCGGAAAGAGCTAGATATTCTCTTGGCCGCGATTCCCTCGGCCGATGCACCGCTTTTTAAGCGCATGAACTGGTTCGCCGAAGTCCTCACCTGGGTATTTTATGAATCCCCTTTTTCGTTGAGCGCCCTCGACTTTTCAACAGGTCAGCCTCAGGCACTCCGTGTAAAATGGCTACTCAACGTTCTTGAGAGAAATCCAGAGTGGAAAAAAAACTTGCAGAAGTTTCTGCCTTCCATCGCGCAGGAGACGAGTATTTTTGAACTCCTTGTGATGGCTGGACTTCATCAACAGTCTGGACTTTTTAGCGAATTCGTCGAACGCTTTCAGCGACAAATTTTGCCTCGTCCACCAGATGACCAAAATCTCGAACTTTTATTTTCATCCGCTTTCAACAGCGAAGCCGATGCTGCTTCGATTCTGAAGCTTGAGCAAAATACGCTTGTGGGAGTGATCCATCTTTTTGGCGCCAGCGCGAGCGAAACCTTCTCGGGCTGGAAACAGGACACGCTTGATGCTCTCTCGCACCTCGCACTTCAAATTGCGAGCCTTGGATCGCATCCCGCGCTTCGTCGCCGTCGCCGCGACCTCAGCCGGAAGCCAAATTCCTTTTCACGCCTTCAACTTTTGACGATTGAATGGCTCAGTGGAAATCGCGAAGATCGTAGTCTTCAAGATAAAATTATTGCGGCCGCGTCCGAGAGCCTTTCAGCCATTGATGACGTCTACAGTCACATGAACGAAAGTGGCGTCAGTATTGACGTCGTCTACCATCTGGAGCGTACGAAAGCGCTTTTGATCCGCTTTCAGAATTTGATGAAACTCTTTGAAGGCGAGCACTTCTCTGCACAGTCGATTCAGGTCCTATTTGCATCGCTGGTTTATGAAAGTGTCCACTCACGAAGCTTGCGCGCGTTGTTTGATGACAACACAGCTCTGATCGCAAAAAAAATCGCAGAAAATAGCGCTGAAACGGGCGAACACTACATAGCAAAAAACCGTCGCGACGAAGCCCTTCTGTTTAGAAGCGCCCTCGGGGGCGGCGCTATCACGGCCGTCACTAATATTTTCAAGTACCTCATTTCATCGCTGCCTGGTTCGCCGTTTGTTCTCAGCTTTCTCGGATCGGTCAATTACTCGGTGAGTTTCATTGCCATTCAGCTTCAGGGCTTTAGCCTCGCAACAAAACAGCCTGCGATGACCGCCGCAACCTTGGCCGATCAAATTCAAGTCTTCGATGATCCCGTAAAACAAGCCACCAGCGAGGCAAAAGACTCGATGCTCGCACCAGTTGTGGAAGAAATGTTGTCGGTGCTTCGTTCGCAGTCGATTGCCGTTATCGGAAATCTTATGGCTGTGATCCCTGGAACGTTTTTGTTATGCGGGATATTCACGTTGATCACAGGGGATCCGTTTCTAACCGCAACCAAAGCCACTTACACGCTGGCTAGCTTTTCGCTTCTCGGCCCGACACCGTTTTATGCCGCTTGGACGGGAGTTTTACTTTTCACCTCAAGCTTAATTGCGGGCTGGTTTTACCATTGGGTTTTGTTTCGACGATTGCCCCAGGCACTTTCGCGAAGTCCGCGACTTATACAATTTCTAGGGATGGAGCGCGCCCGAAAATTTTCGATGTTTTTTAAAAAAAATTCGGCCGGATTTGCAGCCAACATATCCTTGGGTTTTTTGCTGGGACTATCTCCGGCAGTTTTCATGTTTCTGGGACTTCCCTTAGATGTGCGGCACGTCACACTCTCGACAGCGGGTCTTGTTTCGGCCGTTATGGCCTTGGGATTTACCTCGATGTCCTACTGGCCATTTTGGTTGGCGGTTGCAGGAATCTTAAGTATGGCTGTTCTCAATTTGGCCGTTTCCTTCAGCTTAGCTCTGGCTGTCGCGTTGAGATCGAAGAAAGTCCCCCTCAAAACAGTGGTTCAGCTTCTAAGAGTCTTCGGGATTCTCATATTGAAAAACCCTCGACTTTTATTTCGCTCGAAAGAGTCGAGCGATCAGAATCGAGACACCGCTTCGAAGTGAAACGCCGCGCCCTTCACGACGCCCGACCTTCGGCCTGCTTCGCTAAGACTTCATAATCACTCAACATCTATTAGATTGAGACATGATAGAATTTAACGCATGGAGCATATTGGGATCTTGACCAGCGATCCTCACTTAATGGCTGAACTCAAAGCCTGGCTCAAAGATTTGCCCGGTGAATTTGAAGTCATCGAACTTGCTCCACATGCGACAGTTGACCCACCCACGCTGAAAGACGGCGAAGAGTCCGAAGAAGTCAATGCAACGCCGAAATTGAAACTCGTCATCTTCGATTCGAGACTACCGACACATCTCAAAAAATGGCGCGAGGATTTAAAACTCGAAAATATCCCGTGGCTTGCCATCGGCCGCGAAGAACATGCCAAAAATCCTCACGATGAATCCATCGATGGCTGTACCGATCTGATTTTGCTCCCTCTTGATCGGCTTGTCCTACTGCAAAAGGCTGAATTTCTTTTGGCCGGCGCTGCCAGTATAACTCCCTCCTTCTTGTTTCTATCAAAAACGGATCTCTCAATCGAACTCGCAAAACCTGTGCAGATCACGCATCTCTCAGAAATCGGCTGCACAATTTCGGCCCTTAAACCTGTTGCTCCGGGGGTTGAGGGATCACTCATTAGTCGCATTTTTAGCACCGACGGCGCGGTCGCCGAGTCGGTCGAAGTCCGCGTGGTTTCAAGCAGTCCCTTCTTCGATTCTTCAATTGCATCCGCCAGCCATGCGGATCCTAAACTCGCCTTCGAAGTAAATCTTCGATTTTTTGGACTGAAACAAAAGCAGCTTCTTGCGATTCGAAAATTACTTCTTCGAAGCTACCCTCACGGGTTTCCGGAAATTCAGCGCTCTGACAAAGCGCCTTCCAATACACTCCACGTCGCTATGATTTCACCCGACACGGTTATGTCCTCAAGACTGCAATCCTCGCTTGAACAATTGACTGTGGTCAGCGCAACTTCCTTTGGTGGCCTCAGCAGCTTTCGAAGTTTCTTAATGAAGAAGGATTTGAAAAAGCGAAGATCAAACAGTTTAGGCACGTCCAAAGCGCCCGATTCAGCCATCCAGTGGTCCGATACTTTCATCGGACCACAACCTGAAAGCTTTCATCCATTAATGCCTTCGCAAACAGTGACAAATCATTTACGCCTCTCGGATGGTGTCGCGCCCCACACCATTGAAAAAATGGAGCCACCGCTGAAGCGGTCTGATCGCTGGCTTGATACACCCATTGATACCTGGCTAAAAGATGCATCGTACTTATTTAAAGGGCTCAGCGAAATTGATCGTGAAACGCTTCTTGAAGGCATCATTTGGACCTCGACTCAATCAACATCCGCGCAAGCCCACGCGACAAAAGAAACCAGTTTCACATTTGATTACAATATTGATGAATTCTTCGCCCTAAAACTCACTTTCAAGATTCAATTGCTTGAAGAAAAAACCCCAGCAAAGCCGGCGCTGATTTCGATCAAGGTCGAAACCACGACAGGTGGCCAGGATGACGAAACGTCAGGAGCGGACACGACACTCTTTGATGCCATCATGGTCGACGCATCACTTCTTCAACTGGATACAAAGTCAAAGATGGCATTCCTTAAAAGCGCGATCGAGTCTCACAGCCTAAAAAATAGTTTTGGCCACGTTCCACCCGTCATCGTCTTCAATGCCAACGAGGCGGGATTCCAAAGCCAAGAACTTCGCGGGACCATGGCCCGACAACTTCTCTACAATTTCAATGATCGTCGCTACCAAGCTGAAATATTCATTTCAATGTCGCGTCCTGAACTTTGGACGTCTCCACTTCTTGAAATTTCAGGACTCAAAACCGAGCTCCGGGCGTTTTTATCGAGACCTGCTTTAGCCAATGGTGTGAGCGAAGCCAGTCTCTACATCGTCGGTCGCTCGGCCATGCGCGTGGGAACTGAACTTTTGGTGATGAGTCCGGTCTGGTCTCAAGCTCCTGAGGGGCTCTGGGCGAGACTTCGAGCCGTCACAGCCGAAGAGGGTTCTTTTCTTCACGAGTTCATATTCTTTGGCGCTAGCGACCTTGTTCAGCGGGAAATTCGAAAGTTCACTCGTGCTGAATATGTTCGAAAAAAGGCGCAAGGCCAGAGCTAAAACAACTTTCTGTAAAACACCTTCGGACCGGCGTGATCGTTTGATCAGAAATTTTTAACCTGATACGGTCCAGCTGGTGAGCTCAGACGACAAATCCCGCAAGCTCAATCGACCCCTAAGCTTCGCCCTTAAAACGGTGGGGCTGATTAGCCTTGCCTTGGGGTTTGCGGGCGCATTTTTACCGCTCCTGCCAACGACACCTTTTATTCTTCTTAGTGCTTGGTGTTTTGCCAAGTCATCACCGCGCTGGAATGCTTACATTCATAGCCACTCTGAATTCGGTCCGCTGCTTCGGAATTGGCGCGATCAAAGATCCGTTGCCGTTCGGCACAAAGTCGCCGCTGCCATCATGGTGTCTGTTTCTATCGCAACTCTTCTTTTGTCGGATCGATCTGCCGAACTAAAGTACGGACTCTCGTTGGGACTTTCCGTCATTCTTGTCCTTCTGGTTTTCACAAAAACCTCAAAACCCTAACTCTGATCTCGACGACGAAACCTTTTGTTACAAGTTTCAAAGGTGGCATGAACGTCTAAGCATTGACCGAAAGGGTTCAAACCAGGTCCCATGGGTCTATGGACTTGATAGCTATTTCCATTCGTCGCCCTGTTTTTGCCTGGATCCTCATGAGTGCAATGATTATCTTTGGAGCGATTCTGGTGAATCGTCTCGGAGTCAGTCAGCTGCCCGATGTGGATTTTCCGATTCTTTCGATCAGCGTCACTTATGAAGGTGCTGCACCCGAAGTCGTCGAAGCGGAGCTGATCGATCCTATCGAACAGCAGCTTCTTTCGATTGAAGGCATTCAACAGATGAGATCTTCCGTTCGCCAAGGCGGCGGAAGCGTTTCGCTGGATTTTAAAATCGACCGCGATATCGATGTTGCACTCCAAGAAGTCCAAGCCGCCCTTTCGGGACTAAGGCTTCCTATCGGCGTGGATCCTCCGGTCATTCGAAAACAAAACCCGGAAGAACAGCCAATCATGTTTGTTTCGGTTTATGCGGACAAACCTATTCGCGAAGTCTTGGCGTTTGTTGAAGACACGGTTTTAGATCAATTCCGGTTTCTTCCTGAGATTGGTGAAGTCTCGATCGGCGGGTACTCTGTACGGAATCTTCGTATTTGGCCGGATCTTGCAAAACTAAAAAAGTACGACCTCACGGTCTTGGATCTGGTCGATGCCGTCACCGCACAACACGTCGACACAGCTGCAGGTCAGTTCTCGGATGGAAAGACAGAGCGACGTGTTCGCTGGCTGGGTGAGGCAACCTCACCCGAAGATTTAGGCAACATTCGAATTTTAAGGCGCTCCGGCGGCGTAATTTACGATGCTGTCATTTATGTGAAAGACGTTGCAGAAGTTGAAAACGGACTCTCCGACATTCGTCGAATGGCGCGTGTCGACGGAAAAGATGCGATCTCGATCGGCATTCGAAAAATGCGCGGCGGAAACGAAGTCAACGTCGCTCGGGCTGTTCAAGCCAAGATCGATGAAATCAAGCCAAGCCTTGCCTCAAAAGGCTACGACATTCGAACGAACGTTGATTTTACGAAGCCAACAGAAGCTGTGGTTAAAACGGCTTACGAGAAATTGATCACGGCCGGCGTGATCACAATCCTGATCTGTTTTCTTTTCCTTGGTAGCTACAAAGCGGCTCTGAATATTCTGTTTTCGATTCCAACATCGATCGTCGGAACGTTTATCATTCTGTATTTTGCAGGCTTCACCCTCAACTTATTTACACTTCTCGCGCTGACGCTTGGAATTTCGATTGTCGTCGACGACGCTATCATGCTTTTGGAAAATATCGTCCGCCACCAACGGATGGGGAAGTCTCCGGCGCAAGCTGCTTATGATGGAGCCCGAGAGATTCTTCCGGCAGCAACAGCTGCAACATTAGCCGTCATTGCGGTTTTTCTTCCCGTCGTTTTCATGGACGGTGTCACGGGGAAATTCTTTTTCCAATTCGGCGTTACGATGTCGGCCGCAGTTTCATTGTCTTTGCTTGAAGCTGTCACAATCACTCCGATGCGTGCGGCAGCACTAATGGCAGAAGGCCAAAAGCCCTCGAAACTTGAAGTTTTCTTAGACAACCAATTTGCGAAAATTAGTGGCTTCTATCAGAAGTGTTTGGCTGCCACAACGAACTGGTCCTTTACGATCGTGATATTATCGACGGCTCTTTTTATTGCGTCGCTTTTCGTGGTTCAGAAACTTCGTCAAGAATTTGTTCCCAGCCAAGATCAAAACTTTCTATTTATCACCGGGCAAACAAAGCCTGGCTCATCCTTGGATTTTACACTGGCAAAAGCGATTGAGGCCGAAAAAGTTCTGAGCGAAGACCCAGATATCGTGGGCTTTTTTACTTCGGTCGGTGCCGGAGGTCCAAATTCAGAAGTTAACCAGATGAGTCTACCGACCACTTTGCGGCCCAGAGAAGACCGCGAACTCACACATCTTCAGGTGATGGACCGACTAAGAAAGAGCTTGAGTAAAATTGAAGGAGCGCGCTTCTCGATTCGAGATATTTCCTCGCGCGGCCTCACATCGGGACGTCAGTTTCCACTGTCGTTTAATTTGAACGGTCCCGATCTCAAGGTGCTGCAAGAAAAAGCAAAAGAGATCAGCGATCGCCTCGTGTCGGAAGGCTTGGCGCAAGATTTAGATACCGATTTCAAGACGGGATTTCCTGAGCTCAATATCCGCCCCAATCGGGATGAAATGGCTCGACGAAGTGTGAATATCGACACAGTGGCTCGAACACTGAACGCAACCGTCGCCGGCACGCCATTCAACCGCTTCACGGCCGACGGACGCCGCTACGATATTCGAATTAAGCTTCGCGACGACGAAGTAAAGTCGGCCGAAAATATCAGTAAAATTCCAGTCCGTAACCAGTTTGGAAACCAAGTGCCATTGGAAAACCTAGTCACTTTCAAAGAGGGCGAAACTTTTCAGGCGATCAACCGCCTCAATCGACAGCGAGCCGTCGGCGTGTACGGAAACTTAACCGACGGTCAGTCTCAGCAGTCGGTCTTGAACCGCGCACGCGCTATTGCTGAAGAGATTCTTCCTGTTGGCTACCGCTTTTCGCTGGAGGGTGCTGCTGCGGGACTTGCCGAAAGCTTCCGAAGTTTAATCATCGCGATGATTCTTGGAATTGTGGTCGCGTATATGATTTTGGCCACGCAGTTCAATTCATTTGTTCACCCGATTGCGGTCCTTGTCGCCCTTCCCTTCAGTCTGACCGGAGCGTTTTTGATTCTTTGGATGTTTGGCGTTTCGCTGAATCTTTTCAGTATGATCGGTATTATCGTGCTTATGGGTATTGCAAAAAAGAACTCGATTTTGCTGGTTGAGTTTACGAACCACGTCCGTGAGCACGGGGAGCGTGACGTTCGAAAGGCCATACTTGAAGCCTGCCCAGTCCGACTGCGCCCAATTTTGATGACTTCGGCAGCGACTGTGTTTGCAGCCATACCTTTGGCCGTAGGAAATTCGATTGGCCAAGAGACCAGGACTCCCATGGGCCTTGCGATTATCGGCGGAACTATCGTCTCGACGCTGTTCACATTGTTTGTCGTTCCGAGTGTTTACCTGCTACTGTCTCGATTAGAACGGAACAAACCACATGATCCTCCGCCACATCTTGGTCAAACATGAGTACGAAGCACAGGACATCGAGCGAAAGCTCGATGAGGCTGCGGCTGTAAACCAAACCAAAATTCAAAAAGTAGCGGCCGATAAAGCCGTCGCCGACGAGGCTGCCGCCGAAGAAAAGCGCCTCGATACCCGCGACCATTCCTTCGATCCCCCTCCCAACAAAAACGGTCCTGGGACAAAAGCCCGAAAGGCCGCTGCCGCCGCAGCTCTCGCCGCCGACAGCCCCGCGGTCGAAACTTTCAGTGAACTTGCAAAAAAATTCTCCAGCTGCTCATCGAGAGAAGTTGGTGGATCTTTGGGCGACCTCACGGGAAAAATGAATCGCCTCGACGCCGCATTTCGCGAAGCCGCCGAAAAACTGTCGCCGGGCGAAAGAACCGGCCCCGTCCGAACCCAATTCGGCTTTCATATAATCTTCCGCGAGCGATAACGCTCGACATCTTCCGCGAGCGATAACGCTCGACGAATTCAGAACTGCTTTTCGTTGACGTGGTCGCGGCGTGGTTACTTTTCCCGCGATGCGGTCGTCGTGCCCTCCCGCATCGGCTCGGCCCTCCTGGCCTCGGTCCGCGGAGTCCGCGGACTTCCCGATTCGGAGATCGCGGGAAAAGGAACCACGCCGCAATCCTCCTCCAGATCCCAAATCATTTCCGAAGTCCTAGAGATCCCGTCGCGGGGTTCTCTTGTCCGATCCAGTCAATCCCGCAGCGCGGAAGCGCGCACCGAGCGAAATGGCACACCTGCGGCGCAAGCACGCAGCCAGAGCGATGTGTTCCGAGGAAATATTTGAAACGGCTGTTATTGACGGAGGGGACGGGGCGCCCTCTCCCTTCCCGCGACCTCCGATTCGGGAAGGTCGCGTAAGCGCGGCCCGAGGCCTGGAGGGCCGAGCCGAATCGGCGAAGGCAGGATGCCTGCGTCGCGGGAAGGGAGAGGGCGCCACGTCCCCGTCTCGAAGCCGCTCAAAATTTTTTAAAGGAGCCAATACGCTGCGGCAGCTATTGCCGTTGGTATCAGCGCGCTGACGAAGAGTTTTGCGGGACTAATTCCGTTTTCACCAAACGAAGCGTTGAGAATGCCATAGCCCGCAGGGTTTGGAGCGTTGGCGATGACAGTAAGTCCACCACCGGTGACGGCTCCGGCCACCAGTGCGTACTTTGAAGCGTCACTCAAATTGGGAACAAGCGATCCCAAATATGTGAGGGCGGCGTTGTCTGTTAAAGCCGTCAGCCCTGCAGCTCCCAAAAAGAGCGGAAGCCCGTCGACCATTGCCAAGAGTGGCTCAAGCCACCAACCTTGTGGCCCTCCAAGAACAACCAGACCCGCCAGAAAAAATCCGACCAACAGACCTTCGTTCAGTTTGAGGCTTGTTTGATATTCTTTGGTCACCACGGTCACACCGATGAAGAATAAAAATGCCCCGATAAAAACGGCCGGATAATGTGCCGTCACAACAATAAGACCTACGAAAGCAAAATGAATGAGCGTCAACCACATTGGTGCCGCCACACTACTTTTCGAATTAGCGGCAGGCTTCAAACCACCAATCGATTTTCGAAATTGGTAGGCGACAATAAGGGTGGAGACAGCGCAAGCGAGTGCTGCTTTCCAACCAAAATTCTGAAGCATGAAAAGAGAGTCCCATTTCCACGCCTGAGCCACCATCAGAACTGGCGGCGCGGCAAAAGAGGTCAGCGTCCCGCCAATGGAAATATTCACGAACAGCAATCCAAGCATCGCGTACTTAAATGAAATGTCGTCGGTCCGAGAGAAAAATTTTGTTAGAAGCATCAGTGCGCAAACGGTCATGGCCGCAGGCTCGGTGATGAGGCTTCCCAGAAGTGGTCCCACAATCATAATCACGACAAATTCAGACATGTCTTTTGAAACGGAAAGGCCGGTTAGCTTGAGGACTGATTTCGCACCGCTTGCGATGCCCGCCATGAAGGAGCCTACGACGTCCAAAATCGGCTTTGTCGCACAAACCGTCATAATGACAAAAACGAAAAGTGGTTCCGTGTAGTTTCTAGATTCCAAATAATCGACGGCACTTTGTGGTGTCATAGAAACTGCTAGAAATGCTGCGAAGATTCCCGCCCAGAGTCCGAACACGACTTCAACTTCGCTGAGCAAATGGAAAAGGTTCTCTTGCACGGACCCTTCAGGATATCGATGGGCCAAAGCTGCAAATTGGCTCACACAGAAGGTGTGTAGAATGGCCAGCCCAAAGATTGCGGTCGACACGTATTGAACCACTTGAGGAAGTGCGGCTGTCGTCTGCGATGCGAGTTCGGATGTCACTTGCCACCTACTTTTCCGATTCCCACGAAGAAAATTTCTTTGCTGATTGAGCGCGTTGACTCCGGTTTCACGATTTCAACTTTTTTAAAGCGGCTTTGAATCTGCTTTCTGAGCTCTGCAAAATCATTGGAGTGAAAAAATTTGGTCACAAAGTGTCCGCCAGGTTTCAAAAAACGCTCTGCAATATCGACCGCGAGCTCGCAAAGCTGAAAAGACCGCGCCTGATCGGTGGAACGAATGCCTGTAGTGTTCGGTGCCATATCTGAAATAACCAAATCAAAAGGCGGAGCAAATCCGTGCGCCGTAAAAACATCTTCAAGCTTCAGATCGCGCAGATCGGCCTCAATAAATGTCGCATTCGGCAGACTCACCGTGACACTCTTCAGATCAACCCCCAAAACCCGCCCTCGGTCGCCAACTTTCTGACTGGCGTATTGCGACCAACTCCCCGGCGAGCAGCCCAAATCGAGCACCATGTCGCCGGGTCGAAAAATCTTGAAACGCTGATCGATCTCTTGAAGCTTGTAGACCGAGCGCGCAGCGAAATTTTCTTCTTTAGCTTTATGGAAAAAGCGGTCTTTCGGATTGTAACCTTTTGATCGCGACATGAAGTCAAAAAACCGTGAAATGAGTCGGAACGCAAGTGAATGCGGACGAGCTTGACACGATTCCAATCGGTCACATCTTCAGCTGACAAGAGGTCGATTTTCCGGCCTTGGAGGTTCTACGTTATGGCTGAAATATTCGCTCCCGCTTCTGAGACTCAGCGCCTTCCTATTCTTGCACTCAGAAATCTTGTCTTGTTCCCAGGGATGAGTTTACCGATTCGTGTCGGACGAGCTCAATCCTTGCGCGCCATTCGTCGAGCGCGCGAGATGACATCGGCCGGAAATTTACCATTAAGGCTCATCGCTGTGCTGCAAAAGTCGGCAGAGCTTGACATGTCTCTTCCAGTAAAACCGACGGATCTTTATAACGTCGGTGTTGTCTGCGAAATTGAAAAGATAAAAGGCAATGAAAATGAAGGCCTGCAACTTTTTATAAAGGGAGTGACTCGAGTAAGAATTGAAGATCTGAAAGAGGAAACGGACACCAATGGCGAAGCCTCGAACCTCTCCGGTCTTGCGGTGCCATTTGAAAATTCAGATATGGGTGCTACTGGAACAGATCTCGAATCGTTCGACAGCCTCCTAGCAACTCTAAAAGAAGCGACAAAGCAGTTGGTCGAATTTTTGCCCGCGGGCTCTGATCAATTGTCGGCACTTATTGAAGACATCGAAGATCTCGAGTTTCTCACCTATGTAACTGTCGCCAATCTTGACCTGCCGATTGACGAGAAACAGAAACTTCTTGAGGAGCCCTCACTTCGCGAACGAGCGACCAAAATCGTGAGCATCGTTTCGCGCACGAAGTCCGAACTTCAAGTCAAAAGCGAAATACGAGACAAACTCAATACGAAGCTTGGAAAAACCCAGCGCGATCATATTCTTCGAGAGCAGATGAAAGCGATCCGCGAAGAGCTTGGAGACGAGGTGTCTGAATCTGAAAAAACGGATGACTACAGAAAAAAAATCGAAGACTCAAAGATGCCCGCAGAGACGAAAAAAGTCGCACGCGACGAACTAAAGCGTCTCGAGAGTCTTTCCAGTCAGTCTCCGGAAACTCATATCATTCGAAATTACCTCGAACTCCTGCTCGCTCTTCCTTGGGAACCTGACGCCGAGGATCCTATTGATCTTCAAAAGGCGCGAGCGTCGCTTGAGAGCGATCACTTTGGTCTCGACAAAGTTAAAAAAAGAATCCTTGAGCACCTTGCAACCCTCAAACTTCGCGGCGGCGGTCGGGGCATGATTCTTCTGTTGATCGGTCCTCCCGGCGTTGGAAAAACCTCGTTGGGTGCATCGATCGCAAAAGCTATCGGTCGAAAGTTTGTAAGAGCTGCCTTGGGTGGCGTCCGCGACGACGCAGAGATCCGTGGGCATCGAAGGACGTACATTGGCGCAATGCCGGGGCGAGTGATTCAAGGTCTAAAACGAGCGGGCTCGATGAACCCCGTCTTTATGCTTGATGAAATCGATAAGCTTGGGCGCGGCTACGGTGGAGATCCCGCGGCCGCTCTTCTTGAAGTTCTGGACACTGAACAAAACAATACGTTTCAAGATCACTACTTGGATGTGCCGTATGATCTTTCGAAAGTCTTATTCATTGCCACGGCGAATTCCTTGGAAGGAATTCCGGGACCGCTCTTGGACCGAATGGAAGTCATCGACCTCACCGGCTACACCTCGGTTGAAAAACTTCACATTGCAAAAAACCACCTGCTTCCAAAACAGATGGAAGAACATGGTCTTAAAGCTCACCACATTGAGATTTCTGACGAGGTACTTAGAACATTAATCAACGGCTACACCCGCGAAGCCGGCGTCCGAAGTCTTCAGCGGCAGCTCGCTGGCCTACTTCGTTCGCTCGCCGCTAAAGTCGTCGATGCCGAACAAAGCGACGCCGTTGCGACACTGCCGCTCCGACCAGAGTCAAAAGATCTCGAAGATCTCTTGGGTCCTGTCAAATTTGATCACGAAGAGAGCCTAGCGACAGCTCCTGCGGGCGTTGTGACCGGCCTCGCCTGGACACCCGTTGGCGGCGAAATTCTATTTGTCGAAGCCACGTCGATGCCCGGAAACGGAAAACTCACTCTGACAGGGCAACTTGGCGAAGTGATGAAAGAGTCCGTGCAGATTGCATTGACACTTATTCGCAGTCGACTTCCTCAAGTTTCTGAACAACTTGATTTTGAGAAAAGAGATTTCCACGTTCACGTGCCAGCCGGCGCTATTCCAAAAGATGGACCCTCCGCCGGCGTCGCTATGGTGACGGCCCTGACATCTTTGATCACGGGGAAATCCGTGAACCCAAAGATCGCGATGACGGGCGAAGTCACTCTTCGCGGAAAAGTAACTCCGATTGGCGGCGTGAAGGAAAAAATTATGGGCGCTCACCGGGCCGGTGTAACAACCGTGATTATCCCGCGAAAAAATGAGCGCGACCTTCGCGATGTACCCGCCGAAGTCAAAGCGGCCGTTCACATTGAATTCGCTGACGACATTGCAGATGTTTTGCGAATTGCGGTTGGCCTTGATTTGCCGCCTCTTGACGAGACGACCGGACTTTGGGGTGCTTTTAAAGAATCACGTCAAAGAAATGCAAAAGTTTCGGAACAAATGTCGGGGCCGCGTCGCGGACGAAGCGCACCGCCGAACGCCTAGCACCGATAACTATTGACGCCGACTGAGCACGAGTTAGAACGCTGATTATGGCGAGATGGAAAAACGGAAACGACACACCACGAGGACGACCGAGCGATCGGTCGCCCGGTCTCGTGCGTGCCGTTTTGGATTTTGAACTCGACATTGGAGTCGTCGGCGATGTCGACATCGACCCCGCTGTTTTTAATGATCCGGCTCAGGGTCTCACCGACAGTGACACGAGCTCGGATTCAGAGAAAACATCCGAGTACCCGGTGTTTTCTCTCAAGACAGAAAATTGGATTTCGATTCAAGGTGGAGAATTCGGTCAAAGTTTGTTTCTGGGAACCAAACGCCTTTCACTCCCGAAAGAATGGCGAAATCCAGACTTCCCTTTTGTTCGAGGTCTTCCCGATGGAACTATTCTTGTTTCTGACACCACGTTTGATGTCTCTCATGAGAAAAACACCTGGATTCTTTCGCGCGAGGGAGAAATTCTTTCTCACTTTGGAATCGGCAGTGCCGCTGTCGAAATTTGCCCCCTGGAAGGCGGTTTGATCGCGGTGGCCTACCACCCTTTGTCTGCAAAAAAATTCGGTCACCGTGTCGAACCTCAGCAGCGCACGGCCATTGCTTTTTTTGATCGTCAGGGGAAGCTTCTTACAACTTTCAACCACGAAGCCGGCCGGGCATCGATCTCGGCCGACAATGTGCGCTGCATGACGCGAGTTTCGCCTCACGAATTGATCTTCATCCCAGAAAAATTGACGTCCCGCGGCCAAGATATTGAAAACCCTGTGGTTTTCTACCACTGCGCCACTGGTCGAAGCCTCGTTTTTTCCGCGCCACTGGGCGGTTCTGAGGCCGTTTCGGTCGCGCGAGGAAGAGACGGCGAACTGTGGGTTCTTCTGGCAAGTCCCGAGGGGTTTGAAGATCAGGTGATCGCATTTGACCCGGCTCGTAAAGTGAGTCAGTATCTTGGGGTTTTCACTGGGATCTTTCGCGGATTGACGGGCTTTTCCGTCTCTCAGGGAATTGGTCTTGCGGTGGATTCTTTGGCCAATCCTGTGAAGGAGGCCGCAGAGACAGAGCTAAGACCTTCAGTTCAGCTGAAGGCACCTTGGAGTCATCTTTCTGGCGGTTTTATTTCCCAGGAAATAGTGTCTGAGTACAATTGGGTTTTGGCGAACCCGGAAGCCTTACCGGTTTTCGATTCCGCCGAATGGACTCAAGAAACACTTCGGATCTGAAAAGTTTTTTAGAGTTTTAAATTTTAACTGTTCGTTTTTTTGGGAGTGCGAAAAAAGATGGCTCGTTTGGCGATGAGAGTAAAAGAAATTAAGCGTTCGAAACTGGCTGCAAAGTACGCTGTAAAGCGCGCTGATCTCAAAAAGAAGTGCATCGACACGACAATTTCTGACGAAGAGCGAGAGGCTGCTCGTACAGCCATCCAGAAACTTCCCCGCAACTCGGCGCCGTCTCGTCAACGCAATCGCTGCAAACTCACGGGTCGAGCGCGCGGTTATGTCGGCGACTTCGGTCTTTGCCGCAACGAATTCCGTCGCCTCGCTAGCTACGGCCAAATCCCTGGCGTAACAAAAGCCAGCTGGTAGTAAGTTGCTAATAGTCTAATAGGCGTTGTTGCTTAATAGGCTGCAGCTGATGAAAGTCAGACGACATCCGTCGAAGTTCAAAATCCCCGCATTAGACTGCGGGGATTTTTTTTAAGCCTCGCCGCCCGGCTGGGGCCATTTCTAGCGCGGCAAGTTTTTCCTAGGACGCAAGACCATTTGAAGTCGTGCTGGACGAGCTGAAAAGCGCCAGCAGCACGATTTTCCTTCACACTGGTCCAATGAGAAAATCAATTTTTGCGTCAGTCTTGATCTCCGGCGGACTGCTGGGCAGCGTGGTGGTCGTTTCGTCCTGCGCTCCCTCGTTTCAAACGTCTCGGGACAGCGTCGCCGATAAAATTGATGAGACCCTTGGATGTAATAATTTTGAAGAGTCACTTTGGCAGGCTTTTTACGAGTCGATTGAAAATGACGGATCTCCTCCAGAGGCGATCAATGTTCAAGAGGCGCTCAAGCTTGGCTTCACAAAATCGGGACGACTCTCAAAAATTTCAAAACTCTCGCAAGATCAGATAACAAAACACACGTCTGAAATTGCTGCGATTGTTCGCATGCGCACAGAGGCTTCCAAAAATTCGGGTCAAACCAAGCTCGAACTGATGGATGACGAAAAACGAAAAGGACTTTGGCTTGAGCGCATTGCTCAACTTGAAATCGGGGACCGAAGCACATTAGAAAAATCAAAAGACGTCGACAAAGTTCGCGCTTCGATAGCAGCTCTAAAAGCCGTCGCTACAAAAGAAAAAATGCTGGGAGTCAGCTGTGAGACTCCGGCCGCGCAGCCTCCCTCATCCAGCTTGACTCCTTCACCACCACCGACCGCACCGGAGTCCACTTTGTTTGGACATTGGAAAGCGATTTACCCGGCACCCGTCTACGGCGGACTCAAAACATTTGCGACACTTTATCAAAGCTGCGAGGCCGCGGCTCGTACGCCGCTCGGTGATGAATTTAACGGCGTTCAAGGCATTTCGGTCGTTGGACGACACTCCAGCGGTACCGGGAATATACGAACTATTGCTAATCTCAAGGCGCTGATCAGCGACCATCCCTACATAGGTACCGGAATCTACAAACGTCCCCTTCCCGCCTGTCACGACGTGCAGGGCGCACCATCCATTTATGATTACGGTGGGAAGCCGTACACATCGACGTCCAACGAAAAAGTCCTCAACATGTTTCGAAACGCTGGCTCTGGTTCAAGAGAACTTGGGATCGATTGCTCGGCGATGGTCTATTCGGCGTTTGCTGCTGTTGGATTAAAATTTAAAAAGGAAACGAGCCTCAAAGCGTCTCTCGTTCATGGTGTTTCGTCGACGATGCTCACAGAGCCTATGAAAAATGGACTTACGTGTCTTGATCACGCCGCGTTCACCAGCGGAAAAAATCTTCTTCCCGGAGACATAATTTCGATTCGGGGTCACGTGGTGATGGTTTCAGACATCGGGCAAGATCCGCTGGGCGTTTCTTCCATCAATTCGGTGAGCGCGTGCAAAGCCTCCAACATGAGTGTCAGTCGATTTAACTTTTCGATTCTGCAGTCGTCTCCTTCGAAAGGGTCGATAGGAATGAACCGCATGAGAGCGAGAGACTACCTCTCGAACACAAGTACGATGGGCCTTGGCATGCTCGATCATGCCGTCAATGCTTGCAAAGCCAAATTTCAATCCAAAGCGATTGTCTCGAAGTCTACGCAGGCCAGTGTCGTGCGGCATCTCGGTACAGCCAGCTGCACCGACCCACGACCGATCACGTTCACTCAAGAAGAGTGCTTGAGCTCTTGCCCTCAGCTCACTCTCGATTCAATATAGGGCGATGAAGCCCAGGAAACGACTCGAGGACATAGCTCTGAATGCCGCAATGGTGGCCGCCGACTGGATTGCGGCCCGGAGTCCCGAATCGCCCCGAAGGCGGCACCCTGCTCTCGCTCCTCTTCGTTTGATCGCCCATCGCGGCGCCTGCAAAGAGCGAGGATGTCTTGAAAATACAATCCCAGCGTTTGACCGCGCCCGTGAGTCTGGTGTGTGGGGAATCGAATTCGACGTTCGATTTACGAAAGACGACGTCCCCGTCGTTCATCACGACGAAACTCTTTTGCGCACGTTCGGTCGGCCGGTTGCGATCGCCAACACCACTTTCACGACACTTCAACATGAGGCGCCCGAAGTTCCGTCGCTAGAACGCGTCATTAAAGAATACTCAGATTCAATGCATTTGATGATTGAGCTCAAAGGAACGCGCGCCGATTTTAGTGGTCCAAGGCTTAAAAAAATATCCGAACTTACATCGAGCTTAAAAGGTGGCGAGCAGTTTCATCTGATGTCGCTAGAGCCTGAGATGTTAGAAATCTTGGCCGAGCATGTCGGCATTTCCAGGCAGGCCTTGATTTCGATTGCGACAACGAACGTTCAAGCGGTATCGGACCTGACCCTTGAGCGCGGCTACAAAGGTTTCACCTGTCATTGGTTGGCGATGACCTCAACGCTTCTTCACCGTCATCATTCGGTCAGGCAGTCCTGCGGCGTCGGATTCACGGCCTCCAAGGCAAGTCTTCAGCGCGAATGGTCGCGAGGCCTTGATTGGGTGTTCACAAATCACGCGCACCTAGCGAGCCAATGGCTGACGGATATTGAAAGCATGAAGAAATGAAGAACTTTGGAAGCCTTGAGAAAGTGTCGCTCTTTGCTTCACTCTATTTCGCACAAGGCCTCCCCTATGGATTTTTCACTCAAGCTCTTCCCGTTTATTTGCGTGAAGCGAAAGTCTCATTGACTGAAATTGGCGGAGCCTCGCTGCTGACGCTGCCATGGGCTCTTAAGTTTCTTTGGGCACCACTCGCCGATCGGTATGGATTTCCAAAATTGGGATTGAGACGAAGTTGGATTGTTCCCTTGCAGTTTCTTTCGGTCTTCGCACTGGTCATCGTCTCATTCACAGATCCGTCGAAATCACTCTTGGTCGTATTGATTGCGTTTTTAGTTTGTAATTTAATTGCCGCTTCCCAAGATGTCGCCACCGACGGACTGGCTGTGGACGTATTGAAAGATCATGAACGTGGCTGGGCCAATGGGATTCAAGTCGGTGCTTACCGGATTGGAATGATCGCCGGGGGATCTGTGATGCTTGTTGTCCTGGCCCGTATTGGCTGGCAAGCGGCGATGCTGGGCATGGCTTCTGCGCTCGCTCTGGCAAGTCTTCCCGTTTTATTTTTTAGAGAGCGTGACGTCTTGGGCTCTTTTGAAAATCAAATTGCTTCCGCACGAAAGAGTGCACCAATTGAGGATCTAAAAGAATTTCTTTCTCTACGCGGTCTTTGGAAGTGGCTTGGTGTTTTGCTTCTATTTAAGGTTTCTCACCAAGCCGCATCGGCGATGATTCGCCCGTGGCTTGTCGATCACGGCTACACGATGGAAGACATCGGAACATTGATGGGGCTTTTCGGGTCCGGCGCGGGGCTTGCTGGCGCTGTTCTTGGCGCCTGGGTCGCAAGCCGCTTTGATCGCTTTCGCAGCTTGATTGTGCTTTGCGGTGTGCAGGCGCTGGCGACTGCGACCTACCTTTTTCCCATATTTTCCGAGCATGCTCTTTGGAAAATCGCGCTGGCGACAACGATCGACAATGGTGTGAGTGGAGTTGCAACAGTGACTTTGTTTGCTGCGATGATGGAAAAGTGTCGGCCTCATCACAGCTCGAGCGATTACACGCTGCAAGCTTCGCTGGTGGTTATTTCTCAAACATTCGCATCGGCACTCGCTGGAAGATCCGCGGACGTTTTTGGCTATGGAGCTCACTTCACTCTTGTTTGCGGAGTGAGTCTTTTGGTCTTTGGATTTTTAATTTGGGCGCTCAAAGATGTCTCTCCCAAAGCGTCGCCCGTCGGTGTCTCGTGAAAAACTTCGAACGGCGCCTCAAAATTTTGGGACTGATTTTGTTTCTCGCATCTTTTTTAAGTCCTGCGAAAACTCTCGCTTTTGAAGTGGGTCTGGGATTTGGCCCCTTTCTTCCCAGTCGCATCGGCGGTGTACGGGAAGTCATGAACGGATGGGCTTTTCGAGGCGGCTTAGAAACATCAAAAGGTTTTTTTGAAGCCGAAGTTTTCACCGCTCATGGGGGCGGTGCGGATTACGCCACGGGAGCTCTCGACTTTAGGCTGGATCTTGATTCCGATGAAGAACCTTCGCCGCTGCCCGTTCATTTCAATCTTGGTTTTCACATCGACAACTACCGTCCCGCAACCCAAGACGGCGTAAAATTTAGCGGCGGCTGGCACTATGGGGGCGGATTCAGAGTTCCCTTGGGCCCCATCACAAGCCCTTTGGCTTTGAGAGCGGACTTCAAACATCGCTTCTCTCCAGGAAGCTCTTTGATCGTCATGATCGGTTTCAGTTATTCAACGGACTCCTCTGGTGGTTCTGGCGGCTCAGAGGCACCGTAAAAATGTTCTTCAAATGACCAAAGGCTAGGTCGTCACGAAAGCCACTGTGGTCGCGGCGATCAGAACATTTTAGATGGAAAACAGGACCCGATTTTCACCGCACAGTGCTCAACTTTTCGTCGCTCGGTTCCGATAGATCTTCTAGGGGGTCCATCAATGGCCAATCTCCTTTTGGTAGAAGACAGCGAAGACATACGCAATATGGTCACGGCCCTTTTGGGTCGAGATCATCAAATTTTATGGGCTCCGACCCTTGCGGACGCTCGCCGCGCACTCAACGAGAAAAAGCGTTTTGACCTCGTACTTCTGGACGTCGATCTTCCGGATGGCAACGGTGTCGACTTCCTTGGAAGCGGCCTTCAAGAAGGTACGGCTGTGATTCTTCTCACCGCGTATGACTCTGTGAACACGCGTGTACGTGGTTTTACATTTGGTGCCGAGGACTTCATCGCTAAACCGTTCGATCCCGTTGAATTTCAAGTGCGCGTGACAACACGACTGAAGCATTTGGCTCGCCGAGAGACGAAAAATGCTGTCACTTCAAATCTTCGAGCAGGACTTCTTGAACTCGATTTAGAAAAGCAGCGTGCTTTTGATTTGCGCCCGGGAACCTTAGCCTCCGGTGGCGAGAGCCAAAAGAAGGAGCTCGATCTCACGCCGGTGGAGTTTCGCCTTCTGCTACTTTTTATCCGAGAAAATGGGTCTATTGTCCCGCGCGAGACAATCCTAACGCAAGTTTGGGGCAATGAAATTCATGTATCCCCCCGCGTAGTGGATCATCACGTCTGTGCTGTCCGTCGTAAAATTGCGGACACCGGAACTAAGATCGAATCGATCTACGGCGTCGGCTACAAACTCGAAGCTGCCTAAGGATAATTTTCGTATGAGCACTCAGCCTTGACGGATTGGTCATAATCCACGATGACCAGTGGCAGTCTTATTTCACGGCGAGGACTCCATGATCGAAACAGCTACCACCCATGGAATTCAGGTCGAAGTCGAATGTCGTTTTGTTTCAGAACAAAGTGATATCTCGCAGAATCGATACTTATTTGCCTACTTGATTCGCATTTCAAACACGTCCCAAAACCGAGTCCAACTCCTGAACCGCATGTGGAAAATCACTGACGGCCTGGGACGCATTGAGACTGTCGAAGGCCCCGGCGTCGTCGGTCAGCAACCGTGGATCGAACCTGGCGACTTCTTCGAATACGAAAGCTTTTGCCCGCTGACCACGCCAACCGGCACGATGAGCGGATCTTATGAAATGAGCTGGGAAGCGCAGAATAAGTCATTTCAAGCCGAGATTCCGCAGTTCTTTCTTGTCGAACCAGGCTCGTTTCATTGAAGGTAAAGAAGAACCCCGGCGGCGGATAGGTGATGCATGAGTGAGATCGAGACTCAAGAAATGGGGCTCGTGGCCCGTCTTCTTGAGACTTGGCCACATTTGCCAGCCAGCGAAAAACTTTCGACGTTTCGAAGTTTGGCGGCTGACGACTCCGAAGATTTTTTTCTCGCCCTCGGACCGCGAGAGCACGCCGGACTTTACGAAGACTTCAATCGTGCTGAACGCCGGCTGTGGTCTCGGTTTTTGGCTCCTGACGATGCGGCCGATTTGATTCAAGAGCTTCCCGAAGAGCTTCGCGCAGAGGCGATGAGTCTTATCGACGAAAAAGTCCGCCGAGAAATCATCGCACTTCTATCCTACCGCGAAGATGAGGCCGGCGGCCTTATGAGCCCTCGCTTCGTGCGCGTTCGCCCCGACATGCTTGTCGCCGAGGCCATTCGGTACGTGCGCCAACAAGCGCTCACGGTGGAGCAGATTTTTTACGTGTATGTGCTTGATTCCAATCAGCGCCTCCTTGGCGTGATGTCGCTTCGGCAACTGTTCGTCAGTGCCGCAGAAAAAAGAATCTCTGATGTGATGGAAGATAAAGTCGTCACAATCCCCGATGAAATGGACCAAGAGCAGGTCAGCCGCGTCTTTCAACAGCATCGCTTTATTGCTATTCCTGTTGTCGACAAAGACCGCCGCATGCAGGGTGTCGTCACGGTCGACGACATTTTGGACGTGAACCAAGAAGAAGCGACCGAAGATATCCAGAAGATGGGCGGACAAGAGGCCTTGGACGCTCCTTACCCCAGCGTCACACTTCCGGAAATGATCAAAAAGCGCGGCGGCTGGCTGATGCTTTTATTTGTTGGCGAAATGTTCACTACGACCGCCATGCACCACTTCGAAGTTGAAATTCAAAAAGCGGTCGTCTTGGCATTATTTATTCCGCTAATTATTTCGTCGGGCGGAAACGCAGGCGCACAGGCAACGACTTTGATTATCCGAGCCCTAGCGCTCAGGGAGCTTCGTCTGACCGATTGGTGGCGAGTGCTTCGTCGCGAGATCGCAACTGGGGCTGCGCTGGGTGGAGCTTTGGCGCTCATCGGGTTTATGCGTATCGCATTTTGGCCCAACCGCGCCGAGCTCTTCACTGATCACTACGTGCTGGTCGGAATTTGTGTGGCCGTAAGTTTAATCGGTGTTGTTTTGTTTGGAACCATCGTGGGCGCCATGCTGCCCTTTATACTTCGGCGCCTTAAGCTTGACCCCGCCAGTGCTTCTGCCCCCTTCGTCGCGACACTTGTCGACGTTACGGGCCTCGTAATTTATTTTTCGATGGCAAGGTTCATTCTTTCTGGAACCCTTCTTTAGCCGATTACGCGTCGCGGTTTCCGCCAAGAGCATAGAACCTTTCGTTTTCCGTCAAATTCTGGGAGACTCACCCTAATTTACTTCAGGAGATGTACAAATGGCTTTTGAACTTCCCACGCTCCCCTATTCAACGGACGCTCTCATGCCCCACATGTCGCCCGAGACTTTTCAATATCACTACGGAAAGCACCACAAAGCTTACGTCGACAATTTAAATAAACTCGTTCCGGGAACTGAATTCGAGAAAATGACTCTCGAAGAAATCATGAAAAAAGCGACGGGCCCGATGTTCAATAACGCGGCTCAAATTTGGAACCACACATTTTTCTGGAATTGCCTCTCTCCCAACGGCGGCGGCGAACCGACTGGCGCCTTGGCTGACGCTATTAAAAGAGATTTTGGTTCCGTTCAGGCCTTCAAAGAAAAGTTCACTGACGTTGCATTGAAGACGTTCGGTTCAGGATGGGCATGGCTTGTTAAAAATAAAGCCACCGGAAAACTTGATATCGTTTCGACGTCGAACGCGGCTTGCCCTTTGGTCGACGGCCACACACCGCTTCTCACTGCCGACGTTTGGGAGCACGCCTACTACATCGATCACCGAAATGACCGCGCCAAATTCCTTGCTACGTACTGGAGTCTCGTCAATTGGAAATGGGCCGCAGAGAAATTTGCCTAACTTAAAGTTCCTGACGAATGCGAGTGATCAAAGAAATCAAAGATCCACGGATGAAAATTTCGATTTTTTCATTCAACGAAAAGTGGATCGTCAAATGCGAAGCAGGTCTGTGTGAGCAGACCTTTAAGTTCCCTTCGGAAGAATGGACGCTCGACAGCGTCGTTTTAAAACTTGAGACACCAGTTTTTAGAGACAGCGTCGCTGATCGTTTTTCAAAAATGCACACGGACTTAAAGCCTGCAGAATAACGAGCAGCGAGCTAGCGGCGAACGTCGGCTTTAATTCGGAAGTACTCTTGATCGAAAGCACCGAGACTGACTGCTTCGAATTCCACTGTCTTTGAAGATTGAGACCTGATTTCAAGAGCAATAAAATTGTTCTTCGATGTCGAATCCAACCTTCGGGCGTTATAAGAACGATACTGCTGTCCAGGAAATGTCCGCGAATGTAGAGCGCTCGACGTTATTTCGTAGGTTTTGTAACCCATCAGTTCAGGCTCGATCTCCATAACTTCCGAAAAATGAACATCGCCCGAACACAGAACCATAGGCACCAGAGCTTCGGCTCCCATTTTCATAATTCTGTAAAGTTGAGACGGCGCCGTCGCTTCGACGGACTCTGCCCCCATCAAATAGCCGCCCCAAAACTGCATCCCATTGATGAGCCACACAGGCCCAGGACTTGTCGAAATCTCATGGCTTAGCCAGGCTTCATCGGCGGCTGAGAAAACTTGGCTGCCGTCTTTGTTACTTCGGCCATCGAGAAATATAAATCTCTGTCCGTGCGTTGTGAACGAGTAGCAAAGATCGCTCGACGATTGAAGCCCCCCCACCGGATCCGAAGCAAACATCGCAATGAAGTTTTCGTGCGCGACTTTCCGGTAAGGATTAAAACTGTTGGAGTCGTTTTCACCGGTATCGTGATCGTCCCATGTGGCTAGTGTCGGAACCAACCGATCCCATTTGAACACATCAAGCATTTCTCTGGTTGTGATGTGCCGACTCCACATTCCTTCCACTGTGCCGTTGGCACGTTGGTCAACATAACAGGAATCACCGTTAAAAATTAAAAGCTCGGGCGATGACTTCGCCACCGCGGCCCACATCGAGGACTGTTCATCGACGTACCGATCATTCTGACATGAAATCAACGCAACACGGAGAGGGTCTCCTGCGCCGCTTCGGTCGCTCATTGTCGAAAATAGACGCTGTTCTGTAAACGGCGTAGGACCCGTGACTTCTATTTCAAGTCGGTAGGTCGTACCCGCCAAAAGGCCATCGACAAAGACATGATCAATCACGGCTTGAGACGTTGGACCGCCATTTCGTGCACGAGGCGAGACAGCTCGGCGTTCGCCACCAATCGCAGCGGCAACAAAGTAGCGGACCGCAATGTTGGAGGAGACAAGAATCCGAAACTGCGTTTCAGTTTGGGAAGTTGCACCCTGCAGAATTGGAAGTCGGCCGGTCGGCTTGGGATGAGCGTAGGTCGTTCGAAGGAAAACCGGACCAATGTTCGTTCGACCGGGGGACTCAAGAAAGCCGCTCCACTTTTCAAGATCCTCGGTGGCGGCTTGGGCTTGGCGAAGACTCAACCAAGATCCCAACAGGGATCCTGCGGCCAAGAAGGCGCGACGCGAAGGTCGACCCGTTCTTCCTGTTTTGGTCTCATTTCCCATCAAGCCCCCTTGAAGGTGGAACAGCAACTTTTGGCCTTTTGGCCTCAAAGTCTATCTCCGCCTGCAGCTCCCCTAAAATCAGCTTCCCGTTTCTATAAGAAATTCATCCTTGCGGGCCTTTGAAAGCCTGGGTAATCAATAAGCAGTGGAGGTTTTATGAACACGTTAATTTCTACGTTTTCGCGACTGGTCATACTGGCAGGACTTTTTGCCCCTCCTGCAGCCCAGGCGTTCAGCAATCCACTGATCCGAAACTGCGTTATCAATGGCGGTATTTTTCAAGCTGAGCCCTACGGCGCCGACGATATGGCCCTGTGCCGTTGGAACCGCGTCGTCATCGACTCACAAAGTTTGTTGTCGAACCTCAATGGGCTAACGACCGAAGCAGCCAGCGTGATTCTTTCTGATGTCGTGACAAGCTCGTGTGCCGCGATCTTGGCATCGACCTACACACTTCGAAACGGCCAGGTCTTGTGTGTGTTTAGCGACGAATCTAAACTCTCCATCGATGCTGCGACGGCTGGTTTGTCCGATCCGAATCGTCAGCACTTGAAGGAAGTCCTTTTGTCGCGCTAGGCTTAGAGTAGCCATGTTGAGAACGAAGACCCGTGAGCGCGGATTCAGCGAATTTGAATTTTTAGGTTTGATCGCCGCAGGGCTTTTGATCGCAGGCCTTCTTGCCCACTTTTTTATCGACCAAAGTATTCAGATGGAGCGACTTGGAGCTTTGGTTCACCGCGATGGCGTGCGACTCGCCCTTGAAAGCCGACTCACCAATCTTGAAGTTTTGAAAAAGAGCGCCCAGAAACTTGGAGCAGAGACTGCCGACGTCGAACTTCGCGCCTGTGTCATGGGTGATGAAGGCAACCAAAGCTGCGCTAAAAAATCATCTTGCTGTGTCTCTCGTCGGACCCGACCCTTCGCGATCTACGAACTTGGCGATGACGGGAAAGTTTTCGGAGGCACAGAGGAAAATCCGGCCTGTCTGAACGAACTTGGTGAATCGATTCCGGGCGGAGATTGTTTTGCAGAGGCGCGTGTCGTTTTGGATCCAGTCTGCGCCGACGGCGCACCGAACTGTCGGCAAGCGACAGCACTGATTTTGACCTACCAACTTCAATTCACGCCGTCGTTCTTTAACGGCGAATCGGAAACCGCGACACTCGAACGCTCCGTCTCGGTTGTCGTCGAGTGAACTCTTAAAAGAGTGCGAGCTAATACTCGATTTTCAATTTAACGATAACTATTTGATTTAATTAGATATGGAGCTCCTGCTCGAGCGGCTCATCGGATGAGACTTAAAACTTCTTTGAGAGTTCATCGGAAATCGAATCAGCTTTGAACGTATGAACGTCAAAGAACTTTTGTCGCCAGAAGCCCGCGATTTTTTAAACCAGCTTCACTTTCAATTTGAATCCGCACGATTAAAAATTTTAAGCGACCGTGAGGAACGTGCGAAAAGTGGCCGTACGCCCGACTCATGGGACGCCAATAAAAATTCAAATGTAAGAAAATCCGATTGGGTGGTCGCCTCAATTCCTGAGGCTCTAAAGAATCGGACTGTCGAAATCACAGGTCCGGCGGACGCCAAAATGATCATCAATGCGCTCAATTCGGACGCTGATGTTTTTATGGTCGACTTCGAAGACTCGCTCTCGCCGACTTGGAAAAATGTGGTCGAAGGTCACATTGCAGTTCAAGAAGCCCTCCGACGAACTCTTGAATTCAAAAATGAAAATGGCAAAGTCTATAAAATTACAAGCCCACGCCTTGAAAGTTCGCACGGCCATCAGAGGGAAATTCCGACTCTCATCGTCCGTCCACGCGGCTGGCATCTTTTGGAGAGCGACTTTTTGGTCGACGGAGAGCCGATCTCAGCTTCGCTTTTTGATTTCGGTCTTTATCTTTTTCACGGCGCGCAGTTTGGCATCGCCACAGGGCGCGGACCATTTTTTTACCTCCCAAAACTTGAATCTGCAGCCGAGGCGCGGCTTTGGGCCCAGGTGTTCTCGTGGAGTGAACTGAACTTAGACCTTACTCCGAAATCGATTCGATCCACAGTTCTCATTGAAACTTTACCCGCTGCTTTTTCTATGGAGGAAATCCTCTTTGAACTTCGCGATTCCGTGATTGGTTTGAATGCGGGACGTTGGGATTATCTTTTTTCGGTGATTAAGACTTTAGCAGGGACTTCGTCAGAGCTAATTTTTCCAGACCGAAGTCGTCTGACGATGGACGTTCCATTTTTAAAACGCTACTGCGAAAAAATCGTATCTGTTTGTCAGAGGCGTGGCGCCGCGCCGATGGGCGGGATGTCGGCCCTCATCCCGTCCCGAAAAGATGTCGAACAAAATGATCGAGCCCTCAAAATGGTCCGCTTAGATAAAGAGCGCGAAGTCCAAATGGGTTTTGTGGGAACGTGGGTGGCTCACCCCGATCTAATTCCAATAGCGCGCGAAGCGTTTGAGAGTTATCGAAAGTCCGAAGCCTCGCCCAAGGCAGTGACTGAAGATGTCGATTTAGAACTTTTGCCACGTGCGAACGACGAACCTTTTTTGAGCCACCGCCCCACCTCCGTCGGAGTTCAAGTCAATATTGACGTAGCACTTCGGTATTTGGCGAATTGGCTGAGTGGGCTTGGCGCCGTCGCCATTCACGGATTGATGGAAGATGCCGCAACGGCTGAAATTTCGCGCGCGCAACTTTGGCAGTGGCGAAAAGAAAACGTGCGCCTTGAGACTGGTGACGTCGTAACATCGACGTGGCTCGCGCAGCAGATTCGAGATCTCGCGGCCACACTGAAAACCACCAATAAAATTGAAAACTCACTCTCCATCGCCGAAAGCCGTTGGGAAGAGGCCGAGGAGCTTTTGATTTCGCTCGTAATGGACGAATCAAAAACATTCTCGCCCTTCTTAACCCTCTCCGCCATGGACAGACTTAAACACAACATGCCAGGAGCCCACCATGACCGCACCTTCGATCGCGAAATTTGATTTCTCAAGAACAACATCGGACCTTGAACAGGCGTGGAAAAATGATCCGCGCTGGAACGGAGTTAAACGCTCGTACTCGGCCGCAGAAGTTCTTCGCCTTCAGGCAAAAGTAAAAGTTGAGTACACGCTGGCTTCGCGTGGCGCTTTGAGACTCTGGGAGGACTTAAAGACAAAGGATTACGTTCACACGATGGGTGCCATGACCGGCGCACAAGCGGTTCAATACGCGAAGGCCGGGCTCAATGCGATTTATCTTTCGGGATGGCAAGTCGCGGGAGATGCCAACTTGAGTGGCCAAACGTATCCTGATCAAAGTCTCTACCCCTCGAACTCAGTTCCCAACGTCGTGCGCAGAATTAACAACGCTTTGACCCGAATGGATCAGATCGAGCGAAGCGAAGGAAAAGTTGAGCGCGATTTCTTTGTCCCTATTGTTGCCGATGCCGAAGCTGGATTCGGAGGTCCTTTGCATGCCTTTGAGCTTATGAAGTCTATGATCGAAGCTGGAGCAGCCGGAGTCCATTTCGAAGACCAACTGGCGAGCGAAAAAAAATGCGGTCACTTGGGTGGCAAAGTTCTTGTTCCGACGTCCACATTTTTGCGCACATTGACGGCGGCTCGATTAGCGACGGACGTTCTTGATGTTCCAAGCCTCATTATCGCCCGCACCGACAGCCTTGGCGCGAATCTTCTGACAAGTGATATCGATCCCGCCGATCGTCCCTTCCTCACCGGAGAACGAACGTCGGAAGGGTACTTTCGAGTAAAACCTGGCATGGGTGCCGCGATTGCGCGGGGGTTGGCGTACGCGCCCTACGCCGATCTTCTGTGGGTGGAAACTTCAACGCCGGATCTTTCGGAGGCTCGCGAGTTTGCCGAAGCGATTCACCGAATACATCCTGGAAAACTTCTCGCTTACAACTGTTCGCCCTCTTTTAACTGGAAGAAAAATCTCGATAGCGCGACGATTGCAAAGTTTCAAAAAGAGCTTGCGGCCATGGGTTACAAGTTTCAGTTCATTACTCTGGCAGGCTGGCACCTCCTCAATCACCACTCTTTCCAATTGGCGGAAGGATATCGCGACCGCGGAATGTCGGCCTATGTTGAACTTCAAGAAGCCGAGTTCGCAGCCGAAACTTCAGGATACACAGCGACAAGGCACCAGCGCGAAGTGGGCACCGGCTACTTTGATAAAGTGCTCATGGCTGCTACGGCAGGACAAGCATCGACGGGTGCCCTCTCGCACTCGACCGAGGCAGAACAGTTTTCGGAAGCTGCTCCGCACTAAAGACTAGGTCGGACCCTACATCGGCCAACACACTCGCGTTTGGGCGTCGTCAGGAAACACTTCTTGGCGACGTCTCATTCTCTTTGTAAACATAGACGAACATGTCGAAGGCCACGCAACCTGCTCCCATAGAAATTGAACTCAACGAATACTTTGAAGGCTGCACGGATCTCTTTTGTATCCTAGACTTAAAGGGGAACTTTCTTCATGTGAACCCGGCTTGGAAAACAACCCTTGGTTACGAGTCTTCTGAGATGGTGGGGCGTCACTTTAAATATTTTGTTCATCCCGACGACCTCATCGTCTCCAACGAAAAGTTTGAGGACCCTGATCCACCCGACCGCGGTCAATTTAGAAACCGGTACCGTCACAAGCAGGGGCACTACGTGACGCTTTTGTGGTCTGGCCACTACGACAATAAACGAGCCAATGTTTACGCTCACGCTCGGGACGTGACGAAAGAAGCTCTTCGCTCGGCGCTCCTAAGAAGTGTCGCAGCGATTCAAGAAGCTTATTTGAATAATGAAAATCAGCCGCTCAACTTCTTCCGCCAGGTTTTAAAGGAAGTGATTCGAGTGGCGGAAGCCGACGGAGGTTTTATCACCGAACGGCTCGATATAGCGAAACCCGGGAAACCGGGTCGCAAGCCCTACACCATCACAGAAAAGTTTGAGCTTCAGTCCATCGAATCTATCTTGGCTGATTCATCAACCGATGATTCCGTCGTCACACTTCCTCTCACCTACCTAGGAACCACGGTCGCAAGTCTCGGATTGAAGCGCCGAAACCAATTGGATCTGGATAAGTCGGTCATCGACAATTTGAAGCCCGTCATCGAAGCGGCCTCTTCGGTCATTGGTCTTTTTCAAGCGTCCAGACGGGAACAAGAACTGCGCGAGCGCTTTCTTGTCATCGTCGAGAATTTGCCGCTCATGCTGACGGAATTCGGACCTGACAGTCGAGTGACATGGGCCAATCGTTATTACCGTGAGAAAATTGGATGGACTGAATCCGATATTCTTTCTCGCGATGTCGTAAGCGATACCGTGGGAACGCCAGAAGGTGACACGGATGAGCCAGAGCGCGCACGTGAATTTATGCTGTCCGGCAGAACAGAGTGGCAAGACTTTACGATTAAAAATAGCAATGGGGAGTGGTTCCCGTCGACGTGGACGAATGTTCGTCTCAGTGACGGAAGATCGATCGGAATTGGAAAAGATCTCACCGACCGACAAGCGGCGGAAGCAAAAATGATTCAGTCGTCGAAAATGGCCTCTCTGGGCGAAATGTCGGCCGGCGTCTCCCATGAAATAAATAATCCGCTCACGATTATTCAGGGAAGTGCATTTCGAGCCATTCAAAATTTGTTGGATGTCGCAAGCACTTCAGGCACTGCGGCCAAAGACGAGATTGAAGGGGACCTCAACAGAATCATACAAAATTGCGACCGCATTGCCCGCATCGTTCGTGGTCTGCGCGCTTTTTCACGGACGGACGAGCATGAACCCTTGATGCCGACGCAACTTTCGACAGTTATTGACGATGTCCTTAATCTTGCGGCCGAAAGATTTCGCAGTCACTCCATTGAGCTTCTTGTTGATGTCGATGCGACCGTAGTTCTTGATTGCCGCCCGGTTCTTTTGGGGCAAGTTCTTATGAACCTACTCAACAACGCTTTTGATGCCGTGACTGATTCTAAAAGAGCGCCGAAGACTGTTTGCATCAAAGCGAAAACCTCAGCGGACCAGGTGGATATTGTCGTTGAAGACAATGGGCCTGGAATTTCAAGCACAATACAAAGCCGTGTCCTCGATCCCTTTTTTACGACCAAGGATGTCGGCAAAGGGACGGGCCTTGGACTCAGTATTTCGAAAGGCATTATCGACTCGCACTCGGGCAAGCTGCTCTTTGAAACATCTCCGTCGGGGACGCGGTTTATCGTGCAGCTACCGATTCGCCAGCGGGTTAACGAGGGCCTGTGATTCGGACCTCAAAAGCTCGGCTTCAAAGGCTTTCAAAAACTGGTTTTTCTCATTTTCGGCCTTTTTAGTTTTCGTTTCGCTTCGAAAGGCCAGCGCTCGGCGAGCTTCGAGTTTTGAACCAAGGCGAGTTTTTCCGTTGAGATTGGGTGCGACGCGAGACGAGATCACAATTCTCTCAATAATTTCTTCGGGAGAAACTTCTTCACCACGATTTCGGCTCTCAATAATGATGTTTGCGGCCGCTGCGGTCGCAAAGGCCGTTGCTTGCGAAGTCCCCGTCATCACTCCAAACCGATTGCCTGGAAGTGTCGACAGCACGTCTTTTCCGGGCGCCGCCACCGCCACTGACCGAGTTCCGAAGTTACTTGTTGGAAGAATCGCGGCACCCAAACTGTCGATGGCAGTGACCGACAGAATATTCGTCAACTTGTAGTTGGCCGGATAAAATGGCTGACGTTCTGAATTTGATCCTTCATTCCCAGCGGCCGCGACGACCAAGATTCCTTTTCGACTCGCCTCCTCTAGCACGGCCAGTTCCTCGCGACTTGGAACTACTCCGCCGCCAGAGTAGTTGATGATATCCGCCTCCATCGCAATGGCGTATTTCATCGCTTCGATCGAGTTTCTGAGTGCGGCGATGCCATCGATGGTTCGATCGAAATACTTAAGATTCATGAGCTGAGCTTTCGGCGCATGCTCTGCGACAATCCCGGCAATGTGAGTCCCGTGACCGTGGGTATCTAAAATCACACCACTTTCGCGCTCGACGAAATCAAAACCCGTGGTGTCGTCCACATACCCGTTTCCATCGTCATCAAGACCATTGCTAGATTTGTTCTGCCCGAGAGAGTCCCATCCGGACTCACCTCGATTTAGCCATCGATGGGGCTTCAGCCGGCGGTGCTGGGAATCAAAGCCTGTGTCGATAACGGCAACGACGACACTGGCCTTTTCTCTCGTGGCGGGAATCTGAAGCTCAGAAGAAATATTTCGTTTTTGCATTTCCGACCTGATCACTTTGGTGCTGATCATTCTTTGCTTGATCACATTCGAATTTGCGTGCCGCGAGTTTCGTGGCGTTTCACTTTCTAGAGGCCTAGCCATCATTCCGTGACTCACAGCGATGGCGAAGATCGCAACTAACATAAGGCCGGCACAGTGGACACTTCTTGGTACGTCTTTGGTTCGGTTCAAAACATCTACCTTTCATTGTTTGGAGGATGAAAATTCTCAAGATCAGTTAAGCCGACAGCCAATCAAAAGCCCGTCGCGCCCATTTTCGAGACCCCTCGAAAACGAGGTCCCGAGTTCGTCGGTCGTATAAAATGCGAACGGGGTGTATTTCTACACCCCGCTTCATCTCGATTCGAATTTCAATCTGGCTCGTCATCGTCTCAGTGCTTGCTTGCACACCAAGAAGAAGTCGGTCCCGCCCCAAGGCGGTCGTCCGAGTGAGGGATGTAAGCTCATCCGTCTCGGAATTGTAAGTTATCGTCTCATCTTCACCATTTGAATTGCCATCATTTGAACTGCCATCATTTGAACTGATGGACGACAGATTTAGCATCTCGTCGTAAGCCATGCGGGTCGCGACGTCGCGACCGAGGTGCTGTGCTCTCGCTTCGGTAAGAAGACCATCCCGGTACTGATAATGAAGTTCGGGGCCAATCGACCGAATTAAAGCTTCTTCATTTAGGGACTGACTCAGATTTTCAAAAGCTACTTTCCAGATGCGCGGGCCACTTTCAGACATCGCGACAAGCTCCGTCATCCGACCCGCCGAGTTTCGATTTACAAGTATCGATTGGCGATTTTTAGTAATGGCCATTAGCCTTCCGGTGGGATCGAAAAGTTGAGCCTGCCCACTTCCAATGTCTCGGCGAAATCCAGTCGCTGTTCGCTGGACACTTAGTTCGCTACGGCGGTGATCAATGCGGTCCGCTGTTTGTAAGTCGCAACCACGAAGCTCAAGCGATGTCCCCGATACAACGACACGGGCGTCTAAGCTTGAACACCAGCCGATACCAAAGTGCCCGCGGAATATGGACCGCGACGAGTAAACTCTCTGAAGTGTCATCGAGCCGACATTGTCCGTCTCGAAGACTAGGTAGGATCTTCGTAAGGGATCGACTCGTGAGCGGATCGGCTCGGTCGTTTGCGCTTCGGCCAGACTTGTAACGATGACGGCACCTGCGAGGAGGGCCGAAATGAGAATCAGGTTGGTTAATTTTTCGGTAAGGACTTTTTCTAAGAGCTTGTTTCTATTTTCTAGTTTCGTAATCATGGTCTCCTCTTACCTCCATCCCATGAGGCAAAATCGAGACTCTCTAGAAAGGGCCTAAAACTGCTCTCGAGGCCAAGACTCCGTCTAAGCAAAGAAAGAACAGCTGTTAGAGTTGTGACAGCTGCTTTTTCATAGCTAATGATCAGAACTTCGACAGGTGTCGAAGTTCCATGTCATAGCCAGTTTGTTTTTAAAACCTCATTAGACGAATAGGCCGCTAGGCAGCTTTTTGGCTCGAGGGGGTGGCCTCGGCGACGGTCCACTTGTTTCGACCGCTATTCTTAGAAGTGTAAAGGGCGCTGTCAGCACGCTTGATCCACTGATCGGCTGTTTCACCGGATTGAAGCTGAGCCAAGCCCATTGAAATCGTAAATCGAATCTTATTGTTATCGTGCACAAAGACTTCGTTTCTGATTCGAATGAACGCGGCTTCGGCACGAGCCACAGCTTTTGCGACACTATGTTCTTGAAGGATGACCGCAAATTCTTCACCACCAATTCGCGCGACAAAATCAGTTTCCGCATTCCCAAAGCTTTCGGTCAAAAGCCGAACGCACTCTTTCAAGATGAAATCACCGACATCATGTCCATAGGTGTCGTTAATTTTTTTGAAAAAATCGATATCTAAAATGCAAAGTGTGACGTCGGTCTTCGCCACCTCAAAAAGTGTGACGTGCTGCTTGACGTTTTCATCGAAACTTTTTCGATTGAGTGCACCTGTTAAGTGATCGGTTCGCATCGAGCGGTCGGCTTCGATTAATTTCTTTTTCACGGAATCTAAGTTCTTTTTAATATTGCTCATTCGTTTTGTTCGACGCTCGTCCCGTTTGGACGTGTATTCGACGTACGAATCAATAAATTCTCGAGACTTCGTTCGAAGAATATCGATCGACTCACTCTCGACCGCTTCTTTAAGTTCTTTCATGCTTGAATGAACATCTTTATCAGCGACATCTTGAAACCGAGAATCGTCAGCAAGCTGCTCAACGAAATCCCAGAGAATACCTTTGAAGTCCTCAAATGTTTTCCGAACATAAGTGTACTCATCGACGCGGTAGCCAGAAAAAAACTGGCGAAGTCTGAATAGCATTTTTTCAGGATCTGCTTTCGACTTCGGATCGACAAGCTCTCGGGCAAACTCGTCGAAAGTTTCGCGCACTTTTCGAACCGGATGATTTTCGATATCGACCAAGTGCTTGGAATACACATCAATCAGGTAAAGAAGGGTCGCCCGGTCCTCTGAAAGATCCACCTGTTTTTTTCGTTTTCCCGGTTCTTCACTCGAGGTGAAGTTGAGTTGCTCGACCAATTTCTGCACCCAACGCTTCATATGAAATCTTTCTCCCCACATGAGAATCCATCGCGTACGATAAGGATCGTCAGCGACGTTCGTTCTTAACGAACTTTTGACTTATTACCTATCGGCGCAAGCGGGAGACAGCTCAAGACATGTCCGTACGAACCTTATCATTCGCGACCGGACTTTTGACTTTGATGCTGAGCCTCAAATTCGATACCGCATTGGGTGAATCGTTTTATGGTCCTCACATGTCGCCAAGCCTCGACGGACGTCCAGCGCCACAACCATCGACTCCCCCGCTTTGGCAGTTCGGATTTGGTGCAGGAGGTGGGGTTAGCCCTCACTATCCCGCGAGCGATCAATCAAGTCTCCGCTTTTTGGCGTCCCCGACGTTTCGCTACCGCGGCCGTGTCTTAAGATCCGACGATGAGGGAACGCGCGCACGGCTTTTAAAATTCGAAAATTCAGAGGTTGATCTCTCCGGTGCGGCCTCATTTCCCGTCTCAAGCTCTGAAAACGAAGCGCGGCTTGGCATGCGGCAGCTCGACTGGATTGGTGAAGTTGGACCTCGTCTGAACCTTCGCTGGCGGTTTCAAAACCGTAGCAAATTTAAAGGGGATGTTTTGCGACTGACTTTACCGTTTCGCACAGTGGCTTCCTCCGACGGGTCATCTTTGGCCCACCGAGGATTTATTTTTCAGCCAGGCCTCAGTTTCACTCGAATACTTGATGCACCCACATCGTTAAATTCCGAAATTTCAATTGAGCTTGAAACGCGAGTAGCCTTTGTAGATTCAACTCTGGCTGATTACTATTTTGCCGTTGCACCTTCGGAAGTGACAGCAAAGCGACCTGCTTTCGATGGTAAAGCCGGCGTCATGTCGGTCGGCACTGGTCTCACCTTATTTATCGCGCCAAAGAACACAGTCATCAATGAAGGTAGCTCATTTTTCGCGGGCCTCTGGTACGCGAACACGGGATTATCAGCGAATCGCCAAAGCCCTCTCCACAAAACCGATCAGCAATTCTTATTTTTTGCAGGGATCAATATCCTATGGATCAACAGCGACGACACCGAAGGTGACCTCTAGAACCTTCTCTGGAGGCTTTTCTGGCCACTTAATTTTTGATCAGTCGGGGGTTTATTTCAAAACCCATCAGGCTTAACAAAGTACAAACCTTGTGTTCGCCATCCAGAGGGAGTAACTTGCGGCTTGCATGAAACCAAATTTTTCGTTCGAAGATCTGCTCCTTGTTGAACCTCTCAGACTTGCTCTTGAAGAGACCGGCTACACAACCCCGACACCCATCCAGCAGCAGGCGATTCCGCCACTTTTGGAAGGCCGTGACCTCATTGGTTGTGCTCAAACTGGAACTGGCAAAACGGCAGCATTTGCACTTCCGATTCTCAATCGCCTGGCGGCAAACCCCCGTCGTCTGGAACCTCGAAGAACTCGAGTTCTAATTTTGACTCCTACGCGTGAGCTCGCGATTCAAATTTTTGAAAGCTTTAAGACTTATGGAAAACATCTTCGCACGAAGTACTGCGTCGTTTTTGGCGGCGTCGGGCAAGGCCCTCAGGTCAAAACTCTTTCGACGGGCGTCGACATTCTCGTTGCGACTCCGGGGCGCTTACTGGATCTCATCGAACAGCGGCACTTGAATCTTGCAGGGCTTGAAGTTTTCGTTCTCGATGAAGCCGACCGCATGCTCGACATGGGTTTCATTCAGCCGATTCGTAAAGTTATCAAAATGCTTCCTGAACGTCGCCACAACTTGTTCTTCTCGGCCACTATGCCTCCAGATATTCTGGCGCTGGCGTCGACGATGCTGGTCGATCCGGTCCGCGTGGAAGTTACACCAGTTTCGTCCACTGCGGAACGAATCAACCAGACACTCATGAATGTCGATAAAGACAAAAAGCGCGATCTACTTCGCCATGTCCTGAAGGATCCCGCCTTTAAACGCGTGATAGTGTTCACACGAACTAAGCACGGAGCCAACAAGGTCACCGAAGTTTTAGATAAAAATGGAATTCGTTCGGAAGCCATCCACGGAAACAAATCTCAAACCGCGAGACAAAAAGCGCTTGAGAATTTCCGTGCCGGCCGTACACGCGTCTTGATCGCCACCGATATCGCGGCTCGCGGTATCGATATCGATGAGATTTCTCACGTTATTAATTTTGAACTTCCCAATGTCGCGGAAACGTATGTTCACCGCATTGGCCGAACAGCGCGTGCGGGACTCAGCGGAAAAGCGATTTCTTTTTGTGATGAAGAAGAACGAGCTTACTTGCGAGATATCGAAAGGCTGATCGGAAAGAAAATTCCGCTCGATACTGATCACCCCTATCACATTCAGTACAACGGTCCCGTTCGCCCGGCTCCGCCCGAACAACGCGGTGGTGGTGGTCGACGTGGTGGCGGCGGAGGAAGGCATCAAGAAGGTCGCTCGGGAGGCCGTCCGCAAGGTGGCGGTCGTTCGGGGGCTCGCTCAGGAAGTCGCGGCGACTCACGCCCTTCTTCTTCGGCTAGCAGCCGTCCGCAGCCCTCAGGTGGTGGCGGACCAAAACCTGCTGCAAACGGCTCAGGCCCACGCCCTGTGTCCGGTGGACCGCGCCCCGTGTCCAATGGACCACGTCCCGTGATCGGCGGACCACGCCGCGACTCGGGCCGCTCGTCCGGCAATCGTTAATCCACAAGCTCGAAGAGCTTCATCTTCACTGGGAATTCGTGAAGGAGGTTGTCCAAGTGCGACTTCGCCAAAGCGTTTCCTTTTTGAATTTTCGTCGCCAGAATTAACTCGTTTTTCATCGAGTGCTCCCAGCCGATGAGCTCGGTCACTCTCACTTTGTACCCGCGAGACTCTAAGAATAGTGCGCGAATCACATTGGTTAAATGAGACCCGAATTCGCGGCGATGAAGGCCGTGGCGCCATAGAGATCGACCCACGGTCGAATTCATTTCTTTTTCTTCGAGAAGTCTTGCGACTTCGGCCTGGCAGCAAGGGACGAGTGCGATGAACTTCGCATCTTTTTTGAGTGCAAATGCAATGGCTTCATCGGTCGCTGTGTCGCAGGCGTGAAGCGCCACGACGGCATCGATAGCTTCGGGAAGCTCCGTATTTTGAGAGGCATCAAGAATCGTCGACTGAACAAACGTCGTTCGATCAAATCCCGAATCAGCCGCAATTTTTCGGCACGTCGCGATCAAATCTTCGCGGGCTTCAATCGCAAAAAGATGACTCTCGTCGACACCTCTCATCCAAAGATCGTAGAGCATAAATCCCAAGTAGGATTTTCCCGCGCCGAGATCAGCGATCGTTTTTAGGCCTTCAAGCTGTGGTGTCAGAAACTGAACCAAGTGCTGAACTTGTTTGAGCTTTCGGCGCGAGTCCTGATTGAGCGCGCCATCCCGTGTGAGAATATGAAGCGACTTTAAAAGATCCATCGATTGGCCGGGCCATAGACTTTTAATCTCGTTAGTATTGGAAACGCTCTTGTTCGCCATAGTGTCGACACCCTACTCGAGTCTTTCTCAATGACTCAATTCAAAAAGTCCGACACCATGAAAGAATGACGGCATCGAAGTTAAATCAAGCAGGTCGCTCCGCAAAAACGATGACTCGAATTCTAATGTTCGGAGGACCCTCCGAAGAGAGATTTGTTTCGGTGGCCTCAGCCCAAAATCTAGCAAGCAGAATGGCTCGCGAAAGCGATCTTCCCTTTTCAGAGCTTTGGTTTGTTACGCCTCAAGGCGAAGTTCAAATTGTTTCAATGGAGACCCTTCAAAGCCACAAGGACCCTTTCAAAACTCAGTTTGATCCGAAAGAAAAAGTCATACTGGGCGCCAGTATGGGTATTGCTATTTCCAAACTTTCGAAAGCGTCTCGCGAATCAACCGTCGCATTCCTTGGATTTCACGGAACCTTCGGCGAGGATGGCCGCATCCAAGGTCTCCTTGAGGAAAACGACATTGCTTTCACCGGAAGCAACTCGTCATCGAGTCATCTTTGTTTTGAAAAAAACCTCGCCAAAGAAGTCGCCGAGAAAAACGGTCTTGTCACAGCGCCTGGACTTTTGTTGTCAGCACCAGCGGGATCACCTACTGATTTTGAAACGTCGATTCTTCCTCGCCTTCGAGATTTTTTCCAAAAATATGGGAAGATTGTTGTGAAGCCTGTGGCGAATGGGTCCAGCATCGGTCTTCATATTATTGGCAATCAGGCGCAGTTTGAAAAAGCCGCCATCGAAATCGGTAAATCTAAATCCATGGGAACTTTTCTTGCTGAAAAGTTCATTGAGGGTCGAGAGCTCACCGTGGGAATCATCGAAAAAAACGGACAGCTTATGGCGCTACCGCCGTCGGAGGTTGTTCTGGGTGCTGGCGGAACTTTCGATTACGATGGAAAATATTTGGGACGAGGCACCACCGAAATTACACCCGCTCAAATCACTCCCTCGGAAGCATTGGCCGCTCAAAAAGCCGCCCTCACAGCCCACAAAGCTTTGGGCTGCTTTGGCTACACAAGAACCGACGTCATCTTGCGCCCTGAAGGCATCTTGTTCATTGAAACCAACACGCTTCCAGGCCTCACCAAAGCCTCCTTCATTCCACAACAGCTTGAAGCCGCGAAGATTTCGATGACAGGCTTTGTGGAAGAGCAGTTGAATCTCGCGCTTCGTCGTGATTAACAAGCGCTTCCTATGGCGAATTCGATACTCCTTGGCAATAAACAAACTGTTCTCCACCTGACCCACGATCTTGAAGTCGTCGCTTCCGAATGGAAGAAAGACGATTTAGCGCCGCTCACAAAGAGTCTCCTGGCAGGCCAATCATCAATAATCATCCAAGAGGGGCACTTCGAAATTCAACTTGATCTTGGGATTCGCACCGACGTTCTTCGTCTCACCAAGGGCCAATCCATGAACATTCCCGCCGGGGCCGCGGCTTCTTTAAAATGCGAATCAACCAATGGACAAACGCTTCACATCAACACTGGCAAAAGCGCCAATCAAGATGAAGATACTGATAAAAATATTAATAGAGATTTTGGTCCACGAAAATTTTCGACGCCAACACTCAGTGACTTAAAAGAGAAATTGAGCCTAGGCCTAAGCTCCGAGCCCAGCAACTGGCGCGACCTCGAAAATAGCTTGCACGAAATTTCAGAGCACTCCGTCTCGACCGCTTCACCCTACTTTATGAATCAGCTTTTCAGCGGAGTGCTACCCGAAACTCTAGCCAGTGAAGCCGTCATCAATCGATTCAGAACCACGCTCGCCACGTTCGAAGCCAGTCCCACATTTACGGCCGTGGAAATTGAAGTGATTGATCAATTGGGAGAACTTGTCGGCTGGAAAAATCAAGAGCGAGACGGCGTTGGTCTTCCCGGAGGAAGCGCCGCGAACTTTATGGCGATCCATTGTGCTCGTCATCTGAAAAGCCCTTTGTTCCGCACGCGCGGACCTCAGGGCGAAAAATTTAAAATTTTCGTTTCCGAATTGGCCCACTACTCGCTTTCGAAGGCCTGTCTTGCCACAGGCCTTGGCACTGATGCTCTTGTTTCAGTTGCCGTTGACGAACAAGGACGCATGAGCGCCAAAGACTTAAAACGAGACATTGAAATTTCTAAAAGTCGCGGTGAAACTCCACTTCTCGTTTGCGCAACAGCCGGCACAACCGTGGCAGGTGCCTTTGATCCGATAGATCAGATAGCAGAACTTTGCGAAGAATTATCCCTTTGGCTTCACGTCGATGCCGCGTGGGGAGGCCCTGCGCTCTTCTCAAGTAAAGCGCGTATCTTGATGAAGGGCGTTCACCGCGCCGACTCTGTGACTTTCGACGCTCATAAATTACTGGGAAGCCGTCTCACGTCGAGTTTCTTTTTGACCCGGCACCGAGACCTTCTGAATCAGGCCAACGATGGCGGCGGAGAGGATTACCTCTTTCATTCGACAACGACCGAGCTCGATCGCGGACGTTCATCTTGGCAATGCGGACGTGGCGCCGATGCTTTGAGCCTGTGGGCTCTTTGGAAACTGCACGGCACCAAAGGCCTTGGAAACTTTGTCGACCGTCTTTTAGCCGTGCGTGACGAAAGTGTTGAGTGGATAAAAAGCGAGCCACGTCTCGCGCTGGTTTTTGAACCTACCTACCTAAATATCTGCGTGAGACTAAAGAACTCGAGCGGAAGCGTAGATAAAAATTCGGCCATCAAAGCCAGAGAAGCCATGAAGGCCGAGGACTTTTCGTTCGTGAACTTCTCTGAAGACAGCGAAGGTTCATTTCTTCGCTTGATCCTTGCGCATCCCAAAATCGACATCCACGTTATCAAAGCCATTCTCACTCGCGCTCTCGAAATCACGAAGTGAGCAGTGCCGCCGCTCGAAGCCATTTCCAGTGACAGTTTTGGGCCTCCACTGGGGTAACTTTCACAAAAGGAAATGCCAAAAGGGGCGAATTACCAGAAGACAAGAGCCCAGGATCCCAGAGAGGCTCCGGCCCCACGATTGCTCACCATGTTCGTGAAGAGCATATGAACAATGTCCCAGAGGTACTGAAGTATGAACGTCATCCCAACAATTCTCCGAGTCCTATCACTTGGCCTTACCATGTTCTTCGCGCTGGGACTTTCCAGCGTTACTGCACAGGCTGGAGTGATTTCAACCACAGAAACGACGGTATCTTACGCGAAAGAAACAATTGCAAAAGCTTTGGGAGAAGACCTCATGCTTCTTCCAGGCTCCATCCAAATTGATGAAAAACAGGCGAAGATCGTGGATCTTGGTGGTCTTGCGCGCTCCGTTGTGGGTCGCGAGAGAAACGAATACTCCGTTCGCTTTAAAGCCGTTGACCGAAGAAACGTACAGTACACCGGCCGAGTCAATTTGACCGTTGAAGCCGTCTCAGATCCGGCGAACTACGATAGGAAAGAAGACAACAACACGACTCTTCGTCTTCAAGACCTCAGCACCCTTCGCAACATCAAAGTTCAACTCTATGGCCACGAAGATTATCCAAAGACCATCACTTTGAAAGAACTGAACTTGAAACAGATCGAAACACGCTAGTAAAGTTTCGCGCATGGCGAAACTTTACTTCCGCTACTCAAGCATGAACGCCGGAAAATCGACGGCGCTCCTGCAAGTTGCCCACAATTACGAAGAGCAAGGTCAAAGGGTTCGCCTTTTCACGGCGGCTATTGACGACCGTTATCAGGTCGGAATGATCACCTCGCGCTTGGGGCCCCAGCGAGAGGCCTCTATTTTTGATGCCACCACGGATTTTTCTGTAGAAGATTTTACGGATCTCGCGTGTGTTCTCATCGATGAGGCTCAGTTCTTAACGCCGCCACAGGTTGCGCAAATTCACAAGTTGGCGCAGGTGCGAAATACGCCCGTCATTTGTTACGGCCTACGGACTGACTTTCGGGGCGAACCGTTTCCTGGCTCAGCCCAGCTTCTGGCCTTGGCTGATGATATCGAAGAACTAAAGAACATCTGCACCTGCGGAAAAAAAGCGACCATGAATATTCGGGTCGACCAACATGGCCGAAGAATTAGAAGTGGCGAACAAATCGTCATCGGCGGAAACGATTCTTACCGTCAGGTTTGTGGACGCTGCTTCTATTCAAATATCTCGTGAAGAACGCGGCCGTCAGAACCTGACGGCGGGATCAGCCCAAGTATGAATGAAAGAGTCGGTGCGATATCGACGATCTCAACGTCTTTTGCGTAGACTCCGGGGCGAGCACCACCACCTGCAATGATCAGTGGCACCGACTGATCGTAGCTATAGCCCGTCATGTGCGTGGCGAACGCTCCTTTTTCTGTCCAAAAAGGTTTTGGGATCAAAACGACATCTCCGCTCACCGCAGGAATATAGGTCTTCATGATTTGTCTTTGAAAACGACCCGGAGGAAGCTTTCGCTCTTCCCAGTCCGTGCGAGTGAAGACCTGATGAACGCCCTCTCTTGTCGGAAGACCTGCTTCATTGGGTTTTAGAATCAACTTCTTTAATACCGTTTCAACTTGCGAGCGGGATTTTTTCTTGTCCGCGAGCACACTGGGCTCAAGATAGAAATTAAAAGCTCCACCGCGCGCAATCCATTCACCGGCTGAACTTTTTCCGAATTCTTTCTCTAAGCCCGCATTAAGCTCAATGAGAAGATCCTTCATGACGAAATGCCCCGCAGGCATACCATCAGCTTTCGCAAGGTCGACGGCCGGCGCTACACCATGATCGCCCGTAAAGACGAAAACGGTATTATTTAATCCAACCGTCTTATCAATAGCCGTCAGAAGCTCACCAACACTTTCATCTTCATACATCGTGAGCTCTTCAAGTTCCAGCGACTGCGGGCCTAAGGCATGTCCTAGAAGATCATGCGAAGAGTAGCTCACACCAAGAAAATCAGGCCCCCGACCCGTTCCCATTTTAAATTCTTTCAGAGCCCGGATGGCAGCGTCCGTCGTAAGTTTCACGCCGTACTGAGTTGCAAATGACTCTTTCGATCCAGCGCTGACCTCGCGGATCATTCCGCGCTTTTCATCAAAGGGCTTTGTGAGTCCTGAGGGCTTTCCCTTCACTGTCCATTTGAAAGTCGTTCCTTTTTCTTTATCCAAAGTTTTATTGAGATCGATGACCCACGGTGGGAGTTCCCCTTTTGGAAGGTAGTATTTGGAAGACACCCACTTTCCCTCTTCAATCCACAAAGCCAAGTCCGCGCGGTGCCCGCCGAGCATGATCGCTGATCGATCTTTGATAGAAACCGTCACGACTTTTGAACCATAGCCCGCGAGCTTTAGTTCATCGCCAATCGTAGATCCAATGAGCCGTTTGGGACTAAGCCCCTCGTTAGGTTTCGAATCTCGACCGACGATAGGACTATTTTCGTCCAATGCGCAGTAGACTGCCGACTTCTTCGAGGCGTCCCACCACGTGTTCAGTGGAATTCCCATTTGATACGGATAGGCACCCGTCACAATCGTAGCGTGTCCAGGGCACGTCATACTTTGGAGCATATCGTATTTTGCGACCGGGAAATACGCGCCCGTTCTCATAAGACGGGTGAGGCCGCCATTTTTTTGAGCCTGAAGTCTTTCTTGAAACCTGGTTAGGAAATCTGAACGACACTGATCGATAACGATCGTGACAACGAGCTTAGGTTTTTTCGAAGCCTGCTTGAGCGCCATGGAACTTTGAGCTGACGCTTTAGAGAGTCCGAAGGCGAAGACCGAAAAGATGACAATAGCCAGCGCACCAAAATTTTTATGTTTCATATTTGGCCAACACTATTTCGCGAGACCCGCGTCAGCCAAGGTTTTTAAGCATCTTTGACAAAGATCTGATGAAACCCGACTCGCCCACTGTCGAGATATCGGCCATCTTTTGGAACTCGACTCGACACACTTAAGCCCCCCCTCGACCCTAGTATGATGTCGAAACAAATCGCATCACCACCGATAAAAAATTCTACGATGTTCCCACGCATTTATAAACTTGGTGGGAAGGTCGCCCTCGGACTGATGCTGACCATCCCAGGATTTTCCAACAGCGCTCACGCCGATTCGTCCTACATCTTGACGGATCTTATGCTTTTACAAAAGCAGAGCATTGAACCCTTGATGGTCCACCGTGAAACTGGGACTGCATTTGCGGCCGTCACCGATCGTCAGCGAAATACGATCGCGCACGAGGCTCACGATCACAACCGTTGCGGTGGGCACGAACTCATCACGTCTCTTCCGCCAGGGGCTAGCCCCGGTCAGGCCCGCGAATTTGCTCAAAATGTCTTTAGCCAGTTGGATCTTCAGCTAGAAAAAGATCGTGATTTCCAAGTTCGTAGGACCAGCGGTATTGGTATTAACCCGCGGCCCGCTTCGCCAAATCCCGCGATCCAGTCCTCGGTCAATGAGGTTTCGGAATCGAACCTCCGCGCGACAGTCGACTTTTTGTCGAAGTACCCTTCGCGCAATCATAAAAGCAAAGACGGAAAAGATGCGGTCATTGCATTTAAAGCTTATGTGGAAAAGACGCTGGCCGGTGCTTCGATCCCATTTTCTGTCGATTTAGTAACTCATTCGTCGACACCGATGAGCTCACTGCGTCTGACGTTTCCAGGACTTTCAAAAAAAGAGGAAGTCGTTATCGCCGGTGGGCACATCGACTCGATCAATAGTTCGTTTTTTGGCGGATCAAAATCGGCTCCAGGAGTTGACGACAATGCGTCAGGCTCGGCCAATATTCTTGAAGCCGCCAGGATTTTGGCCAAAGGACCGCAGCCAGAGAGAACGATCGAAATTTACTGGTATGCGGGAGAAGAAGGAGGCCTTCTTGGATCTTCGGAAATCGCATCCGCTGCGAAATCATCAGGTCGTAAAATCGTCGGTGTCCTTCAACTCGATATGACGCTTTTTCCTGGCGACGGTGAGTTTACATTAGGAAGCATGACGGACTTCACTTCGCTGGAAATGCGGGAACTTCTTGTGACGATAAACCGCGATTACATTGGTGCAAAAATTCTCGAAGACAAGTGCGGCTACGGGTGTTCGGATCACGCAAGTTGGTACCGTAATGGCTTCCCAACTCTCATGCCGTTTGAAGCGACGACAAAAAAAATGAACAAGGCCATTCACACTGACAGGGACGTTGTTTCAACATCTCTCAGTTTCCGCCACTCCGCGATGTTCAGTAAAATCGCGGTCGCTTTCTTGATGACGTTAGCAAACTAGAATTGGCCTAATGTGCCTCTTGGGGCGCCTATCGGACTAACGTTCGATCACAGTAAAGACTCGAGGGCCGCTGCTTTCGGTCGCAATCACATCAAAGTAGTGACGTGAAATTTCAATTCCCGAACTCGTCTCGACACGAACTTGCCACTCACCCGGTGTGTAATTGCTTTTGAAAGCAAATCCGCGAAAACCATCGACTCGACCGCCTTGAACAGACATTGGAATACGGTCACTCGACATCCATTTTCCTTTGGCGTCTTTTTGAAGCCAATGGATCGCGACTTGATCAGTGACTCGAGTTGGCGAGTACACTTGCGCGTAAAAGTAGATTTTGTCGCCAATCTCGGCTCGAAAATCCGAATTGCTCGTCTGCCAAAATTTCCACCAGGTCTTTTCAAACGACAACAGAACCTTGCCGTCGCGCTTTTCGATGCTGTGGTAAATACCCTGCTCTTTCACACTCAGCGGAACTGGCGGAATCCACCCCTGAGAGTAGAACACAATAAAGACCGCCATGACGGAAAGCGCTGGCGCCAGCATCGCGCGGGCTAACAAAAGTCGATCGTTCATCGACTGCATGAGAAGCTTCGCCTGAATCCAGAAAACTAAAATCGTCGAAATGACAGCAAACGTGAACGGAATCCAACCGACGAAGCCGACAAGAATCGGATAAATAATTGAGAAGAACGAGAAGAGACAAATCGCGTAGAGACCGACTTTCGCACTCACTTTGGCTCGTTTTACGATGGGAAGCTCATTGGCCAAGATAAAGGCGATCATCAGCACCAAGAAAACTATACTGCTAAAGAAGGAAGCACTCTTGATATAGAAAAGAGAGTACAAATTCAGGAGGGATCCCAAGCAGAAATGCAGCGCCAGATTCCGCCAAGACCAGACTTTGCGAACCCACTTCCCTGGGCGCCAGCTTCGGGCACGGAACAACAGCTCATAGTGAATCAGTGCCGCGACAACGAGAAGATAGCCAACCTGCTGAAGTATCGCGAAGAGATTGTCTGGCGATTCAAGAAGTAGGATGTCGAAAATAAATCCGCCGACAAAAAATGCGACTTCAAGTCGCTTTTCATGCCGATGGATAAATGCGCGCACGCCCTTCATGCGGTCAGAGCCTTCGGTCAAGTCAGGCTCATTTGCACCGCTATCCGGCGGGATGTTGCTCTCGAGTCCAGTATCGCTGTCGCCAAAATCTTTCATTCCAAAAACTCTGCCCGAGTCGAGTCTCAGCGTCCAGTCTTTCCGAGGCCTCATGGTTGTGATAGAATCCTACGATGCTCAATCCACACGTCTCGATGTTTCACACTGCATTTTCTATTTTCTGTGCGGTCGCGCTTTCAGGCGTCGGCTGCGCCTCTTCGCCGCCATCGGCTGACTACGTCGATCCCGTGGCGCGAGAGAACGCTATTTTTGAGTGCAAAAAAGATTTTCAGGCGAAAAAGAAAGCTCGTTTCGAAAGGCTGCCGCCATTGGTTCGGCGCCTCATGGGCGAAAATCGAATTCTCATCGAGTCTACGGCACCTCCAAAATTGGCAGATCTTCGTAGAGCCATGTCACGTTTCCCACTTCAGGGAGACTCCGATGGGCTTTGGAAATCCGCAGAATCAGCGCAAAACAAGACGGCCTCCGGGTCGGTCCGCCACGTTGACGGTGTCGAAACCGTCTCTTTGATTTTTGGGCAGCCTGGTCGTTCTTTTATTCTTCCGATTTCCTTGCTCGAGAGAACGAAAACAGGGCTGCAAGGGGCGGCCTCAAATGCTGACTTACAAATTCGACCGATCGACGAACACCATGTTCTTGTCAATGCCCGCGCTGGCGATGTCGCGCGGACCTATGCTTTGATTCGCACTTATGCGAGCCAAAGTTTTGCGGAAGAATCAAAAATCATACTGCCTGATTATCCGGTCTACTCACCGGACTTAAACGATGATTCCTGCGAAGATATCTTACGGTAGCCCAATGTAAATTTCGGCCGTTTGATCGGAGTCGAGATCCAAAACTGTCTGCCTAAGTTCCGCTCGGCCCCCGGCGCTAGTCACCGTTTCAAATTTCGAGAGATGAGCCGAACGAGCTGACAAATCAGTCTTGAGGCCGGTGAATCCTTCGGATTTAAGTCGTTTTAGCAGCAACTCAAATCGGTTAGACGTCCATTCACCAAGCTTCGTGGAGCTCTGAAGCTCATCATTCGTGATTTCACTTAAAAAACGGACGCCAAAATCGGTCGCGCCCCGCTCGGCCCAATCGGACATTATCGCAGCACTCTCCTCTGTGTCGCCACGGCCCAACGCCTGAATAATTCTAAACACCTCAGCTCGCCAAATTCGCCGAAACCGGGCTGCTGTTTGACGATCAGAGATCGGCGCGTCCAGATCTCTGGTCGAATCTCTGGTCGAATCTCTGGTCGAATCTCTGGTCGAATCTTTCGCCGCCGGCGTCGCAACACTCGCCCCACCAAGCTCCACAAAATCCACACGGAGGCGGTCCCATTCATCCATCAGCGACGAATCAACCGATTTTAGAATCAGCGCTAGCTCAGTCTCAATCTCTTGAAGCCGTTCATCTTTTATGGCTTCAGGAACCGTGTGAGCGAGTACTTTGTAAACATCGTTTACGGTTCTCAGCAAAACACCTTCACCGCGCTGAAGCTCGTACTCTCGGATGTAGTCGGCGAATCCGTAGCCATTCTCAAGCATTTCGCGAACGATCGACTTGGGCCGAATATTTTCAGCTCCTACCCAAGGGTGCCGATCTACAAACGCATTAAAGGTTTCATAAATAAAATCGCGCAATGGTTTTGGGGCTTCCACCGCCTCGAGCTTCTCTTGTCTCTCTTCAAATTCGACACCATCAGCCTTTAGCTGATGAAACAGAGCCTGCCTTGCGCGATCGGTTTGTTTTCTAATTATCAAATCTGGCGTTTCGACGATCGCTTCACAGAGCGTGAGAATATCTAGTGCGAAAGTCTCACTTTGGGGATCGAGTTCCGAAATGGTGTCGATCAACCACAGCGAGAGCGACTGATGAAGAGAAAAGTCCTTCTGTAAATCAGCGTGAACGGCCAAGGGATCTAGTCCAATGATCTTTCGATCGACCAAACTTCTAAAAAGCTCAAACGCTCGCTTTCTATGTTTTCTCTTAGCGGCTGGACTTTCATGGCTGACCCGAATCAACCGACGTAAAGACCCGCACCCGTCCTCAGGCCGCGAAAGGACGGAAAGAACAAGTCCGTGATCCACTTTGAATCTGGATTGTAGTGCTTCCGGCGTCGACTTTTGCAACTTCTGAAAAGTCGATTCATCCCAGTGGACGAATCCCTTCTCGGGCGGTTTGGACTTCACTATTTTTTTTGCTTTTTTGGGATCGGCCTGAATTTTACGGTCGAGCTTTACGTTTTCGATCACGTGTTCGGGCGCTTGAGCGATGACGAAACCTTTTTCATCAAAACCCCGGCGCCCCGCTCGACCAGAAATCTGATGAAAATCGCGACTCGACAAAATGGCTGTTTTCTCGCCGTCGTACTTACAGAGTTTGGTGAAAAGCACGGTGCGGATTGGAATATTCACACCAACACCCAAAGTGTCTGTTCCGGATATGACTTTAAGAAAACCCTCTTGCGCCAGTCGTTCCACCAAAATTCGATATTTTGGAAGAAGACCGGCATGATGAACTCCGACGCCGTGTTTTATATAGCGGGCAAGTTCTTTTCCGTAAGGAGACCGAAACGGAACATCTTTGATTCGCTCGAGCAGCGCTTTTTTTTGGTCTTTCGATAAAAAGTCGATGCTCATTAAACTCTGCGCTTCATCGGCCGCAAGATTCTGGGTGAAGTTGACGAGATAAATGGGAGCACGGTTCTGCTTCATCAAATCAAGCACAGTTTCTTGCAGCGCTGTTTCACCGCGGTACTCAAACTCCAGCGGCACGGGTCGATCAAGCCCGGTGATGATACGGGTTGCGCGCTGAGTGAGTTCTTCAATACTTTTTTTGAAAAATTCCATGTCGCCAAGAGTGGCTGACATCAATAGAAATCGTGCGTTTGACAGTTCGAGAAGAGGAACCTGCCAGGCCATTCCCCGTTCACGATCCGAGTAGTAATGAAATTCGTCCATGATAACGTCGTCGACTTTAGCAGCGGCACCTTCCGTCAGCGCCATGTTTGCCAAGATCTCGGCCGTACAACAAAGAATAGGCGCATCGCGGTTCACCGCACCGTCACCGGTCATCAGACCAACACTTTCAGCGCCAAAAAGCTTACAGAGCGCCAAAAACTTTTCGTTCACCAAGGCCTTTACGGGGCATGTGTAAACGGAACGCTTTCCCAAAGCCATCGACTGAAAAATTAAAGCTTCGGCAACAAGACTTTTACCACTGCCTGTTGGCGTATTGAGGATGACATTTTCACCCTCAAGTAAAGCCAGCACCGACTCTTCTTGCGCAGGGTAAAGATTCTGGCCAAGAGAGGAAACGTAATCGAGAAAAAGATCTAGAACTAACTCCGATGGATTTTTGCGACTCAAGTCCTCGAATGACGGAAGCCGCTTCAGTAGCGGCCGAACTTCACGCAGAGGCGTCGTCGAAGATTTTTCCAAGGTCACTGAGGATCCGATCTAGCGGCCGAGCCCGGTGTTTTAAGAAACTCCGATCAAGCTGGGCGCGATAACCAACCGCCGTCACCCTTTGAACCTCGATCACTGGACACCTTATCGATCTTAACACCATAAAGGGCAAGGCCTTGTCGCTGTTCGACTCGCACAATCTGACCTTCAAACTTCACAGACGTACGATGGTCGTCGCCAATGGTGCCTTCAATCACGTCACCACTGACCAAAACTCCAGGCGGGATCGCGTTCACTTCACGCAGCAGTAAACCAAACTGATTGTAATTCATTGTTTCGAAATCTACGTGTTTTTGACCAGGCTTTCCTGCTCGGACGGGCATACGGCCGTTGAAACGAACAGCGATACGCTTGGACTCGTCGGCCAGAAGTGCTGCCGGAATTTCTTGTTTAGGAAATTTCTCAACCGAAATGAATCGATCTTCGCTGACGTCGTAAGCCGTGAGGGCACCACCAAAAACACAACCAGTATCTAGATTGATGCGATTTGAGAATCGCTCGGGCTGCTCAGTCGGCGTGTGTCCGTGGACAATGACCTTTTCCCAATTATCCTTGGTGGTCAAAAATGGACCTCGGGTCCACAAGAAGGTCTCGCGATCTAAAACTGTATCGAGCTCATTTAATTTCTTTTTCAGTGGCACGCCCGCATGGACAAAAAAGTGCGTGTCGGTTTCATAGTACAAACGAAGGCCTCGTAGAAAATCGATGTGCGATTGCGGAATGTCGAAAGAGCCACCCGGCCCTGCGTAGTTGGCCAATGTGGTGCTTCCGCCGTTCAGAATAAATAAACCAGAACCGACACTCTCGGGACGTTCGAGGAAGTCGAGAAACATGGCCTCGTGATTTCCCATCAACGCAATAACTTCGCAGCGCTCGCGAAGTCTCACCACAATTTCAATCACTCGGCGCGATTCAGGACCGCGGTCGACATAATCACCAAGGAAAACGATCAGAGTTTCACTATCAATCTTCAAATTCGAAATGAGCGACTCAAGCTCTGCGGCACATCCGTGAACGTCGCCTATTGCATAGACACGTCGCTTGGCGGTTTTCTCGGACTTTGCGTCGTTCGTTTTTTGATCAGAAGAGTTAAAAAAATGTTTTATCATCCATTTTTAGTCTACTGCTCGGCCTCACTTGTTGATAATGAGATTTAAAGACTTTACCGCAAGCTCGACCAAAGATTGGACCCCAGTCATGCTGAGCCGCAAAGCGCGCTTAAAACGCGCCGAAGAGATCGATCGACGTTTGGCTAAACTGTACCCAGAAACACCGGTGCCGCTGGACCACAAAGATCCGTACACTTTGCTGATTGCTGTTCTGCTATCGGCCCAATGCACGGACAAAAGAGTCAACGAAATCACCCCCGCACTTTTTAAACTCGCAAGCCGTCCCCAGGACATGGCCAAGAAGTCCGTTGCAGAAGTGCTTTCGATCGTGCGCCCATGTGGACTTGGACCTCAAAAAGCAAAAGCGATTGTCGGTTTATCGAAAATTCTGATCGACAAGTTTTCTGGCGAGGTTCCACGGACGCTGGAGGAGCTTGAAACTCTTCCTGGCGTCGGTCACAAAACCGCACAAGTCGTCATCGCACAGTCGTTCGGTGTACCAAGTTTTCCTGTCGACACACATATCCACCGGCTTGCAAAACGTTGGAAGCTCACAAAAGGAAATAATGTCATGACGACGGAGCGAGATCTTAAAGATCTCTTTCCGATCGAACACTGGAATCAACTGCATTTGCGAATAATTTTTTACGGCCGCGAATTCTGCACGGCGCGCGGCTGCGATGGAAGCACCTGTCCGCTGTGTTCTGATTTAAAAAAATCAGAACTTAAAGCTCCAAAGACTCCGCCGAAGGTGCCGGCGAAGCCGCGTCCAATCAAGAACTCTCGACCTAAGTCTTGACTATCTGGACCTAGGTTCCATTTTGGAACCTGGTGCTACCCCCTGCCTAAAGAGTGAGCGAGAATTTCTCATCGGAAAACTCGACTGTCGACCCAAGGAAGGGAAACACATGACTCTTAAGTTCAAAGCACCACGGCTGGCGAAAGTACTTCGTACCGCAGCGCTCGTTTTCATTGCGGGATCAAGCCTCTCAATGGCGCACCACTCGCACACTCACACACTCTGCGAAGGTTTTTTGCCAGAGAACGATATGAAGATTCCAGTTGGTTTCAAATCGTTTGCTGTGGGCGCAGCGGGTTTAACCGAAGCGGAATTTAACGGCGTTTTGGACCGCACCGAGCGGATTTTTAAACCCATTATCGCTCAGGCCGGCGGCACTTTTAAAGTGAATCGCTTGTGGTCGGACGCGACGGTGAATGCATCGGCTCAACAAAACGGTCGCAACTGGATCATCAATATGTATGGCGGCCTTGCTCGTCATCCAGCAACAACGGTCGAAGGTTTTGCGCTCGTAGTTTGTCACGAGATCGGACACCACATTGGTGGAGCTCCGAAGGTAAAAGGTTTTCTTGGATTCGGCGGCTGGGCCTCAAATGAAGGTGGGTCTGATTATTATGCGGGTCTAAAATGCTTGCGTGATTTCTTTGCTGAAGACGACAACGAAAAAATTATTTCAGAAGCCTCGGCCGATGGACGTCTCACAAAATTTGCGGCGGGCCTCTGCGATCAACAGTTCGCAAGAGATTCGGACCGTCTTCTTTGCAAACGAACGGCGATCGGCGGCACATCGGTGGCGGGGCTTTTCCAAGCACTACGCAACGAAACTGCGCCTCCTGATTTCGAAAAGCCAGATTCAAGCAAGGTTTCAAAAACCGACGACAAACATCCCGCCACTCAGTGCCGCATGGATACCTATTTGGCTGGAGCCCTCTGCGACGTCGACAAGTCAGTCGCACTCTCAGATAAAGACTACCGTCAAGGATCTTGCGTCGAGAATGTAGCAAAACTAGGGTTTCGCCCCCGTTGCTGGTTTGCGCCCTAAGGTTTTTCGAACTCGAAACTACAATTGGCGAGGGCCGCGATCAGTGGTAGCCTCACCCGATGGTTTCGACGACGTCTGATTCTCCGAACTCGGTTCAAAGTGGGCCCGATTTAAAAGGGCCCGTTCTCAAAGGAATAATCATCGCTCAGCCCTGCGCCCGGGTCTTCGGATCGGGGGCTCGTTTTGTGATGCCGGCGGGCCCGGCGTGGCACAGTCACCGGGTTCAACTTCCCGCCTCGCGCCCTCTTGAGTCCGGAGAAATTCTCGACCAATGGGTCAGCCCCGCGTGGCGCGCCAGCGACGTGCCCCTTACTTTTCATTCAAGTTCCGACATGCTCTCGACGCGAAACATGATGAGCATGATGGATTGGCTCAATGAAGAAGCCGTTGTTCTTCAGTACCTTTTTGACGACGGGCTTTGCCTCACCGCTGGCGAACTTTTGCGCCACCCCCGTGGGCGAACGATCCCACGCCTTCTTCTTCCACTTTCTCTTCAAACCAGAACTGAACTTGAAAACGTAAGTTTCGCCCACCGTCCCACGGGTCTTCGCCCTCAGTGGCTTGTTCATAGCGATCAAACGATTGCATCAGTTTTGATGGCGGCCGAGCGAGTGAATAAGGGGCTATTTGCCGAAGAGGCCGATCCGATCTCTCTTTACTTCACACTTTCGCCCGAGCGAAACGAGCCGCGAGACGCTCTTCGAATCGAAGGCATCGAAATCGAAAAAAGCTCGCTAAAAAAGGCGGCCGATGGATCGACAGAAGTAGCCGCTGACGGCGCAAGCTCATCGAGCGGAAGCATGGGCGGCGTTCTTTGGCGCGTGATCTCGGAAGAAGAGACAGATCACGCTTACAGAGGCGTTGTCCACTTAGAGGCTGCCGCCATCAGCAAAGTCGAAGCCGCTGAAACTTATCGCCTCGATCCCGAGACGCACCGCCTTGTTTTTCACAATTGGCGCGACCGGCTCGAAGGTGTGCGCGCGTTCTTATCATCAAACCTTGGCCCCGAAGCTTCTCGCTCGGGAAGTCGACTGGAAATCAAGGGCCACGGACAGATCCAAGCTTTGATTGAAGAGATTGAGAGTCAGAACAAAGCGGCCGCAAAAGAAGCTTCCAAAGCCGGAAACGAAGAGTCCGCTCGGTCTACGGCTCATCTTGACCGAATCGTGGTTGAACCAAAAACAGTGCGCGTTGCCGCCGCGCACTTGCGCCCTGAACTATCAGTGACGAGCGATGGAACCTTCCGAATGAAGTTTCATTTGGGCTCCGAGCTCGACGGACGAGACCTTGAAGCCCACGGTCTTCCGCAAGCGCTTCACTACGTCGTGCATCTTCTGCAGTCAGGCCTTGGAGCAACGACGGGCCTAGCCAATGTTCAGCTCGCCCACGGCCGACGAGGCCCAAAACGTGAACGAGATCTTAAGCTTCTTCGTCACGTTGGGTTTGCGACATTACTTTTTTATGAGAGCGTTTCGTTTGCGTTGAAACTTCCGTCGTCCGATGGCGACGTTGTCGAATCCTTCAGCGAAGTGCGCGCGCGACTTTTCAGAAAATTCGCATCCTTTCTTTCAAAAGGCGATTCCTGGAATCCCGCCGAATCGACCGAGCCCACTGTCACTCTCGATACTTTACTTTCAGATGGCGTTGTGAGCCTTTTAGAGGGGCTCATGCATCAGATTATTGAAGATGCCAAAGAGCGCCGCGAGACACGGCTGTTCCTTCCCGCAGGCGAACTTCGTTTGAAAGGCCTTAGTGAATCCATCATGCAGCTTTTCCGCGCGATGCTGGCCGATCTTGCGCGCGAAACCGAGGGAAGCTGCTTCACGAAAGTCCGCGGAACTTGGTTTGAGTCGTTCACAAATAAACGTGACGGTTTCAATCGCGAAGATCTTGTCGTTCGAGAAATCGTTTCCCCAGAAGTCGATCATCAGCGCATCTACACCCCTGGCATCAATGAACGCTTCGTTCTGCCAACCGCGAAACTTCCTCCGCGCGGCGCTCACTTCCTAGCCTTGGCCCACGCAGGCTTTGACCTCACTATCGATGGAAAGTCGGTCGAGCTTGTTAAAGAGGGTGAGTTCCGACCTGAATTTACTCTGAAGGAAGAATTCTCGGACACGCGCCTAGAGAGCCTTCCCTTAGGAAATCGAAAAATCGATTGGTTCGAACTTCATCCGCGATTCTTTTTCCGCGGCCAAGAGCTTTCGCCCGATGAAGCTATTCGCCTTTCGCGAGAAGGCATTATCGAGCACGATGGTCGCTTTTTCCTTCTGGAACCCAAAGAGCTTCCCAACTTAAAGCGTCTCACTCGGTTTTGGGAAAGCCTGCATGGCGACAGCCAAGGCGCACTGGGCTCAAAGAAACGAAGAAAAACAGAAGACACTTTCTTTCAGCTGCCACGCTCGCGTTCGCTGGAACTTCTGGCCCTTCGAGCGTCCGGCGTTGAAATTCAAGGTGGACCGAAGTGGCAAGCGATCTGCAGTTTTTACGACTCGCTGGACGGTGAAAGAGATCCGTTGGTTTTACCGGATAGCTTTAAAGCGACTCTTCAGCCTTACCAGGAAACTGGTGTTCAATGGTTGATGGATATTCGTCGTCTTGGGCTTGGTGGAATCCTGGCCGATGACATGGGACTGGGCAAAACGGTTACAAGTCTCGCCTTCTTAGAAAAACTTCGCGCCAAAGAAGAACTTGGCCCTACGCTGGTCTTGGTTCCGACATCACTCACCTATAATTGGATGTCAGAGATGTCGAAATTCACACCCGACATGAAGAACCACCTGTTCTCGTCACGAGAGCCAGAAGCCATGCTCGATTTCACAAAGAATCGGGACGCTGGCATCGTCATCTGCACCTACGGACTTCTTCAAGAGAACGTCGAAGTTTTTGAGCAAGTCCCTTGGGATGTTGTGGTGTTTGACGAAGCACAGGCCTTAAAAACAATAACGACCAAGCGGACGACGGCCGCTCGCAAGATCGATGCGAAATTCAAACTCTGTTTGACAGGAACGCCCCTTGAAAATCACTACGGTGAATTCTATTCGCTGTTTGATCTTTGTGTTTCGGGAGCTTTGGGTGAACTTCCTGCGTTCCGCGAACGATTTGTGAATCCTGTGCGCGTTTTGCGCGAGGATTTAGACGAACTCAAACTGAAAACGAAACCGCTTCTTTTACGTCGAACGAAATCTCAGGTCATGCACCAGCTTCCCGAGAAAATTGAATCGACTTTGCGTCTCCCATTTGATGATGAGCAAAAGCGAATCTACCGAGATATCGCAACCAGCTACAACCGTCAGATTCGCGATCAGATTGCAAAAGAAGGCGAAGCAAAAACACAGCTTCAGATGCTGACAGCACTTCTTCGGCTCAGGCAGGTGTGTTCGGATCCACGCGGCGTGCCCGGCGTTGAGTACAATAGCGAACCGCCCAAAATTTCAACGCTGGTCGAAGCGATTTCGCAAATCACCAGCGAAGGTTCAAGTGCACTCGTCTTCACGCAGTTCCTTGCGACGTTCGAAAGAATTCGGTCGGCACTGGGAGCTGCAGGAATACCATTCTTTGAAATGAGCGGTGCGGATTCACGCGCCGAGCGCGAAAGAAAACTGCGCGGCTTTGATGAGTATCAAGGCGGCGCGGTGATGCTCATGACACTGAAAACTGGTGGCGTGGGACTTAACCTCGTCAAAGCGTCCTACATTTTCCACATCGAACCGTGGTGGAACCCGGCTGTTGAAAACCAAGCGACGGACCGAGCTCACCGCATTGGTCAGACGAAGTCGGTTCAGGTGTATCGCTACATCATCCGAGATTCGGTGGAAGAAAAAATCGAAGTGCTCAAAGAATTAAAGAGCCGTCGCTTCGATGCTCTGTTCGGAGAACCCGGTTCGACATCTGTCGAGACAGCGGCCGATATGTCGTCGAACAACTCGTCTCGTTTGTCGCAAAAAGATTTCGAGTTTCTTCTCAGCTAAAAAAGAAGATGATTTAGTCTTTAAGAGCTCGTCGAATTTTTTCGACGAGCTCTTTTATTTCAGGGCTCAGCGGATCGATCTTCAAAGCGCGTGACACATCATAGGCCTGCCTTGGAGGAAGTACCCCCAAGGCTGGATCCTCCGACGCGTACCTAGGAGTGATGTGCGTGTGAAGTGCGGGATCAAGATTCCCCCATGTCTCATAATTCACTCGTTTTGCACCAAGCGCGGAAAGAAGTGCGTCCCCGACGCGCGCACAATCAATCCCCCACTGTCCCCGCGCAGTAAGGCTCAGGTCATTTAAATCGCGAGCGACCGGATTCGAGAATAAAATGCAGTAGCCGCGAAGGGGCTGAATATCGGCAAGGCAAACCCAGCCCGAGGGAAGCTTCGCAATGGCCAGCGGATCTTCACCCCGCTCGCACATTTCGATCTTTCGATGAACGGCTGTCGGCATAAGACCCTAGTAGGTGGTGTCGAGTTTAAAGTCTGATTGGCCGCTGAGATTAAACGCTTCATGGGCCTGTGTCAGACACTGGATAAGATCATCGCGAAGCGCGTTTTCGGCCGAGGCCGTCTTTGCTCCTGCGAACTTTCCCGCCTTGTAATTGGCTTCAATCTTGAGCCTCCCTGCGCGCAGAGGATCTTTCTTCATTCCCGCTGAAACGCAGCTCTGAAGTCGCTGAAGAAGCGGCCGAAGAAGCTCGTCGGAATTGGCAAGACCCGTCGCTTTTACTCTGACGACTTCGTCGCGAGCCTCGATCTGAGCGGGCAAAGGCTTACCAGAAAATCCAGAGATCAAAGTCGATGTGCCCGACCAACCGATTCGAATTTGGTTTGCTAAAACTGAATTCTCTTGCCGCCCGCCCTCTCGTACCGTCACCAAAGTTCGGTCGTTGAATTCAAAAACAAACCAACCCACGACCGAAACAGAGTTCGCCTTCACTGTGAACCCATCTCGGAAAAGACCCTGAAGGTCCCAAACTCGAGTCATTCCACAGCCAAGACGTTTGGCGTCCCAAGTCCCTGGTTTCAACTCTTGAATCGAAACGGGGCGACTTGGATCAACTTTAAGTAAAACTGTATTTCCCGACTCACGGTGACGAAGCCTCAAGCGACAGCCCGCATCGCTCACTAGCTTTTTTGAACCCACCAGGGACCATGCGAAGACAACTCCTGTCTTTGATGTATCCATGGAAGACCACTGACTTGAATCGACCATTGGAAATCCCGCGCCATCACCCATCATCACGGACTCGGTCGCCGTCACTTCATTCTGATCGCTTTGATCGGTCGCCGCCCGATTTGTTTTAAAGCTTGAGCAGCCCAGAAAAGTTAAGGAGCTCAAAAGTAAAACGCTGAGCGCACCGGAGATAGTCGGAAAAGAAACGGTTTTTGACACAGGAAACCTCCACACGTGAAAGGCTACTTGAGTCAGGATCAGCGAAGCAATATTTCGTGTCGAAATGGCGACAGTCCGCGTCGCTAGGAGCGAACCTCATCGACGAGACTCGCCTGAGGCACGGAAGGCCGTTGCAACGACGTATCGACGGAGGGCACCGACACCGTCGATAAAGGAGCCCTTACAAGAGGCGCCAGCTTTCGTATCCAACTTCGAATGTAGGGAATTTCATGATCGTAATCAAAATCATGTCCCTTCGAAAACTCTTTGTAGGTGAGCGGAATTTTTCCGCGCGTGAGTTCGCGAATGTCGTTGCGAATTTCTCGAAGAGTAATAATTTTGTCGTCTGTTCCATGAGTAAAAAGCCATGGCGTTCGCCATGCGCCGTTGGCACTTTCGTCGCTAGACCCCAGGGCCCAGCCGTCAAAAAATCCAACGTAACTAGACACTGCAATGACACCAAGAAAGGCATCCGGCGAGTGCATGACAACATCGGCCGCCACCCGTCCGCCTTGCGAATGCCCCATCCAAAAAATATCTTCTGTCGCATAGCCGAACTCTTTGAGTTCTTCGACCAAAGCAAGAAGCTGATCTCGCACCACGCCCAGCGACGTCGCATGACGAGGCTCATCGTTGATCCACTTAAAGCCACCAACGAATTTCGTTGGGCCGTTGAGAACAAGGAAATCAAAATCGAAAAGGCCGAGCTCTGATTGAATGTTTCGGTACGCATCGAGAGAATCGCCTTTCCCGTGAAGAACGATGCCCAGCCGCCTTCGGCCGCGACTAAAACGCGAGCGACGGGGCAAAAACTCGAAGTCAAAAAGAGTGGTGAAAAAGAGGCTCACGATTTCGAAATAATACCGCATTTTCGGCTACTTGTAGCCTAGGGCGAAAGCATCTTATAAAGTATTTAGGCCTGTCAATTTGACGAACACTTTGACGAACAAGCCCCTTGTTCCGGTAACCTAGGGCCGATCTAGTCCCAATCATCAATGATCCAACAACTTCCAGGAGCTCTATTCCCATGAACCAAAAAACGTCACTCACTTCAGTTTCTTTTTCCATCCCCCTTGCGGCCACTCTCTGCATGATCCTCGCTTCATCAACGGGTTGTGAGTCCATGGGTAAAAACACAGCCGTGGGTGCTGGCGTCGGCGCAGGTCTTGGAGCGGCTGTTGGAGCCATCGTAGGTCATCAGTCTGGAAATCGCGCTGGAGGGGCGTTGATCGGCGCGGCGGTGGGCGGAGGCCTTGGCGGCGTTGTCGGAAATCGTCTCGATAAACAGAAGAAGGAGCTCGAAAAAATCGCCGAAACAAAACGCACAGAGCAGGGCCTTGTGACGAAACTAAAAAGCGATATCCTTTTTGATACAGGTAAGTCGGACCTAAAACCGCTCGCCACAGAGAATCTTTCAAAAATGGCTGCTATTATGAAGAAGTATCCAGAGAATGTTCTCACCGTAAAAGGCTACACCGACTCCAGCGGATCGATCACTCGCAACAAATCTCTTTCTGAAGAGCGTGCAGCGGCTGTAAAAAACCAATTGATCACTGGCGGAATCCCCTCAGACACAGTGTCAATTGTTGGAATGGGTCCAGAGGCTCCTATTGCAGACAATACGACGGCGGATGGTCGCGCTCAAAATCGACGCGTTGAAATCGAAATCGCAGTCGACGAATCAAAAGTACCGCGCAAGTAAATCGATGGAAAAGAGTGGCGTAAGTTCAGAAGATCAGTCACGCGTGCAGCTTTTCATAACAGGTGGAACGTTCGACAAAGAGTACGACGAGATCAACGGTCGACTCTTTTTCAAAGAGTCGCACGTGTCTGAAATGCTAAAACTCGGGCGCTGCTCAATTCCCGTCGAGAGCGAAACCTTAATGATGATCGATAGCCTCGAGATGAAAGACTCTGACCGAGCTCTCATTCTTGAGAAGTGTCGCCGCTCTCAGTACCGAAAGATCGTCATCACTCATGGAACCGACACTCTGCAGGAAACGGCGCGCGTTTTGGGTGAAGCTGGGATCAAAGAAAAAACTGTTGTTCTGACGGGCGCGATTATTCCCTACAAATTTGGAAGCTCGGATGGGCTCTTCAATCTTGGGGCTGCTCTGGCGTTTTCGCAGACTCTTCCCGCGGGCGTTTTCGTCGCCATGAACGGACGGGCTTTGGCGTGGAACAATGTTGAGAAGAACCGAATGACCGGTGAATTCGTCGAAAAAAATAAGTGAGTAAAATTAGAATGTCGAATCGAAAGCTCTGGATCGTCAAAGCCGGAAGTCAGATGGTGATCGCCGGCGGTCCGCCGCTCCTTCGAAAATGGATGACCCAAGTCGATAGACTAAATTCTGAATTTGATATCGACGTCATATGGGTCACGTCCGGTGCGATTGCCACTGCTCGGCGCCACTTCCCGCTGGCCACTAAGAAAACAAACATGGTCCAAAAACAAGCTCTCTCAGCCCTGGGGCAACCCCTGGTTCATCAGCAGTATGCGGCGGCGCTTAAAAAATCGAGCCGAACAGCGGCCCAGGTTTTACTGACGGCCGACGACCTTGGCGATCCAAAACGGCGAAAGAATCTTGTCAGGACGCTGACGACACTTGTGATGTGGAATATTCTTCCGATACTCAATGAAAACGACGCGGTTGCGACGGAAGAAATTCAGTTTGGTGACAACGATAGATTATCGGCGCTCGTTGCAAAGCACATGAAGGCTGATCGGCTGATACTTCTGACCGATGTCGAAGGACTTTTTGACCGCGACCCAAGAACACCGCAGTCACCATCAAGTCCACCTGCGAAAATTATCAGCCATGTCCCTTCGGTCTCAAAAAAACTTCTCGCTTCACTTTCCGGAGCCTCTCCCTCGGGCGTCGGAAGCGGAGGAATGCTGTCGAAAATCTTGGCCGGTCAGACAGCTCATCGCTCTGGCGTCGTCACTCATCTCATAAAAGGAGATCGGCCAGAGGCACTTTTAGATCTTGCACGAAATAAGACGATGATTGGCACGACGATCGGCACAACCGGCCGCAGGACCAAGTGAGGAAATTTAAGTGATTGAAACCGAACTCGAACGACGTCTTGCTCTTTTAAAAATGGGTTCTCGCAGCCTTGCAAAGATGTCGACTGAAATCAAAAATAGCATCTTGCTTAAGTTCGCAAAAAAGCTTGAGAGCAGCATTCAAGAGATTCTTCTCAGCAACGGACGCGATCTTGTGGCTCTCAGGGGCGACACTTCGGATCGCATCACGCCGGCGTTTCGAGATCGCCTCACATTGAATGAAACCCGAATTCGACAGATGGCCGAATCGGTCCGAGCCATTGCCAAACTTCCCGATCCTGTTGGAGAGCTGGTCGATGAGAAGACTCTTGAGAATGGGCTTTACTTAAGGCGGGTCAGGTCACCTTTGGGATCGATCCTAGTGATTTTCGAGTCACGCCCCAATGTCATTGCCGAGATTTTTTCGCTCGCACTAAAATCTGGAAACTCCATCGCACTTCGTGGCGGCTCCGACTCGAAAGAGACGGCCGCCTGCCTTTACAGAATTATCGATCAGATTTTAAAAAATAATTTCACCACTCATACTGGAACCTCTGCTGGCCCTTTTGCCGGTCCCTTTGTCGGAATTGACGACTATGATCGTGACCTCATCGGACGCCTACTTCTAAGAAATGATATTTTTGATGTTTGTATTCCGCGCGGCGGGGCTGAACTCATCGATCGCGTCAGTCGCGAGTCGCGAATGCCTGTGATCAAAAACGACAAGGGCGTTTGTCATCTTTATGTTCATGAAAAGGCCGATCTCGATATGGCCGTAAAAATCGCAGTGAATGCGAAAACAAGCCGACCTGGTGTCTGCAACGCCATCGAAACTCTGCTGGTGGATGAGTCGATCTCTAAAGAACTTTTTCGGCTCCTCATGCCAGAGCTACTGAAACAGAATGTAAAGTCGTTCGCGTGCGAGACGTCGCTCTTGAACCTTCGGGACATTGCTCGGACAGATCGGATTGAATCGCCTTGGATCGCCGATGTCTCAGAAGCGCAAGATAGCGATTTTTTTCTTGAGTACTTGGACTTAAAACTGAATATCAAAACGGTTTCAGGCGTTGGCTCCGCTATCGCCCACATTTCAAAATACGGGTCTAATCACTCGGAAGCAATCGTGACGAAGGATGAAGCCGTCGCACGACGTTTTCAAAGCGAAGTCGACTCGGCCTGTGTCTATTGGAACGCTTCGACGCGATTTACAGATGGGTTCTCGATGGGACTTGGCGGAGAGATAGGGATCTCCACACAAAAACTTCACGTACGTGGTCCCGTGGGCTTACGCGAGCTGACCAGCGTCCGGTGGTGGATCGATGGCAGCGGTCAGACTCGCGTTTAATAGCCCGAGGCGCTTACTCGAAGGACTCTTCAACAAGCCAGGTCGCAACGCCATCGACAATAGCGAGGTAGCGGTTCACGTCGTCGTAAGTGGCCTCGTCATCTGAAAGCAAAGCATCGATGTATTCTTTCAAGCCGATGTTGTTCTCTTCAAAGGGATAGAATTTCGGATTCAACACGACGTTCCCTTTTAGCGAGACCCCCGTTCGAGAGGCTGTGATCTCAACATCGAGGCTCTGAATTTCAACATCAGCTTCGGGTAATGTTGCCGGGAGCAGACTCATGTCGATGTTCGCTGTCAGCTTCATCTTCAGAAGCTGGATATTGCCCTGAGCATCAACGACTTTGTCGACAGTCTTTGCTTCAACCTTTGCCGCCGCTCCGTACTCTTGAACAAAGTCCGTCGCCGCATCGACAACAAGCTCGTCAATCGACGTCGCAAACTCGTTCATCTTCTCTTGGCCCAAGAACTTCACAAGATCAAATTTCACATCCGCGTCCACAGTGGCCGTCGGCTTCGTTCCATCGCCATAAGCGTAATTAAGATCTTTGAGATCGAACTGAACTTCGTTCAGCGTTCCCTTCTTGTTCAGAAAACCTTTGATACCGAAATCAAGAGCGCGAACCTGATCAACATTGAGCGATGTGAATTCAAAATTCATCGCGGTCGATGCCGTATTGAACGGCTTAATGAGCTCGGCCACTTTCAAATTGACATCGGACATTGACAAAATCGTCGCCGCTGTCGCGACACCAAGACCTGAAACGAACAAAAGCGGAACAACTAAAGCTTTGCGAAAATTCATCTTGAAATTCATAACTCTCCCCGGTGGATAGACCCCATGTTCAGGGCGAGACATATGAGAATTGCCTTCAATAGGGAATAAAATTCGAGAGAGAAAAAGTACGTCGCAGCCTATGTCGCATCGCAAGACAAAAGAGGGACACTTTACGTGACCAGATAGTTTGCCGCTCATCGACTGACGACTTGCATAAACAACAAACTGTAGGAGAAATGACTAAGAACTAAAAGTTGGGGTCTGCCAAATGGTGCGTTTTGTATTTCAGCTCGTCCTCTTGATCTCGCTTGCGCAGGCAAGCTCGGCCTCAGCTTCTGGTGCGTCTTCTGGTGCATCTTCTGGTGCGTCCTTTGGGACATTTTCTGAGCCGCAGCAAATTCAGTGGAAGGGAGATTTTCGCTACAGAATCGTCCAGCAAAAAGAAGGCTCGGCTGACTCTCGCCTTTACCAACAAATCCGTGCACGACTGGGACTTCATGTCGATATCGACTCAGATTTCTCTGTGGGGCTTCGCATGGCCACGGCCAGTTCCGCGATCAGCGGAAATCAGCTGCTTGGCGATGAGTCCGACCCGGGCATGGCTCGACGAACCTTTGGAATCGACCAAGCCTTCGGATCGTGGAGCGCGCCGGAGGATTCCGATCTCTCGTTAAAAGTATCCTTGGGTCGTGTTGCCAACCCATTCTTTGCTCCCGGCGGAGTGCAGCTTCTCTATGACAGCGACCTCGCCTTCGAAGGTGTCTCCCTTGAATTCAAAACTTCACCGAATGATCCCAGCGCTTTTTTGAATCTGGGAGGATTTATTCTGTCTGAAAATTACGATGCCCCAGTCGACACCGTCGATGCAGGGCTGGTCGGTATCGAGGCCGGGTGGATTCTTAGTGGCGACACGGCCGGAAAACTGATTCTCCATTTAGCCCGCCATCACTTTCTGAACGTCGCAGGACGACCTATCACCGGTCTCGAACGCAGCGCTAGAATCGATTCGCTTTCGGCCCCCTTTGATCGGTATCGAGGCAACAGCGTGTACGCAGCAGATCCCCTTGCGACGAGTAAGACTTATCTTCTTCGATCCGAATTCGTGCTCACTAATGCCGGTTTTGAATGGACACCCTCCGCCTTCTTTGGCGCCGCCGCGGAAGACCTTGGATTTTCTTTCTTCGGAGACTGGGTGCAAAACGATTATGGAGGCGATCATCGAGACGCCGTTGAAGCTGGATTCATATTGAACCGTGGCCTGATCAAAATCCTGGTTGCTGGTGTTTTTAAGGGATCAGATTCACTTTTAGGAGCCTTCACAGATAGCGACTTTGTCGGCGGAGGCACCGATACAAAGGGCACGAAACTTGGACTGTCCTACCAGGCTACGAAGCACACCGAACTCGCTCTCACAAGTTTTATCGGGACACGCGGAGTCTCGGCCACTTCGCGGGATTACAACTCCCAGTTTCTCGATTTCTCGCTCCGCTTTTAACGGGTTCGTGTTAAGCTTCGCACCATGCAAACGCCAGCCGAAAAAGAAAATCTCAACGCTGTCCTCGTCGGGCTACAAACGCCCGGCATGACTCTGACCGAACTGCAAAGCTCGCTCGATGAATTAGCCCGACTTGTTTCAACTCTCGGCTACAATGTCGTGGGTCGTCTTTGGCAGAAACGAAAATCAGATCGAGGCTTCACCGTATTGGGAGACGGAAAGTTGCGCGAACTCGCGACGTGGACTGGGGGCCCCGGAGTCATCGGTCCCAACGTCGTAAAGAAGAAACATAAAGCGGCTCTCAAATTTGGCGATAGCGACGACGACTTAGAGACCGATTCGTACGACGACGTCCATGACAATTCACAAGATGATTTTGAAGACGATTCCGATGACGGAAGCGAATCGAGCGATGTTCCATCTGGACCGAAGCCGGGTGAGCGCGCGGGCTTTGTGATTTTTGACTGTGAACTCTCACCGTCTCAGCTTCGCAATATCGAAAGTGCCTCGGGCGTTACAGCTTTGGACCGAACCGGTGTCATTATCGAAATCTTCAGTCGCCACGCAAAAACGCGGGCGGCGCGCCTTCAAGTCGAAATCGCACGGCTCAGTTACGTCGCTCCCCGCCTCAGAGAAACCGGCGGCGGCGAAGATCGCGGCGGTGGCGGCATTGGCGGAAAAGGCTCCGGTGAAACAAGTCTTGAACTCGATCGACGAAATATTCGAGACCGAATCAAGGAGCTTAAAGACGAACTTAAGAACATCGCGGTCGAGCACGACGTCCGGCGTGCAAGGCGCAATCAAGAACTCACGGTCGCATTGGTCGGCTACACGAACGCCGGAAAATCCTCGCTCATGCGTGCTCTGACCGGCAGCGACGTCCTCGTCGCTGATAAACTATTCGCAACTCTCGACACAACAGTGCGTGTCCTCTACCCGGAGTCGCGGCCTCGCATTCTTGTGTCCGACACCGTCGGATTTATTAAAAAGCTTCCTCACGACCTTGTTGCCTCGTTTAAATCGACGCTCGACGAAGCACTCAATGCCTCGCTTCTTCTTTATGTTGTGGACGCCGGTGATCCAACATTTCGAAGCCAGCTCGAAGTAACCAAAGCTGTATTGACCGAAGTCGGTGCGGGCGATGCCCCAAGTCTTCTCGTTCTCAACAAAGTCGATCGTCTCGAACGAACAGATCTAGCGATGCTTCGTCGCGAATATCCAGAGGCGATTTTTCTTTCGGCTCTAAACCCGAAAGATGTCGCTGAACTTCGCGAGCAATTGATTTCCTATTTTGATAAAGACATGGTCGACGAAGACTTCCTCATTCCCTACGAATCAAAGGGTGTCTTGGGAGAAATTCGCGAGCGCGGTCGCGTCCTTGAAGAAAAGTACGATGAGACAGGCGTTCATCTCAAAGTTCGTGGTCCCTCGGAGCAGATGGATCGCTTGAAGTCGTTAGTAAAACGGCAGACGGATCCGCACCGCTAGGGCTCTTCTGTTTTTCCAGAAGAACTGCGATGAAGCGGAGACGCTTTCGCAAAAAGAAAGCCCCCGTAAGCAAATTGCAGGGTCGCAAAATCTGTGATGAACACAGGCCCCTCGGTCCCGAATTTTGAAATGTAAAATCCCTCGCCCAGTGCAACGGCCACGTGCTTTACTTCGCCGACCGAGTACCCCAGGAGTATAGTGTCGCCAACGTTCACAAGCGACTCATCCGTCACCATCTGAAGGCGCCAAAGTTTCGTTGAGAAAAGCTCAAACTGATAGGGAAGGCCATTTAAGACATGAACAAAGCAGTTGCAGTCAAAGGGCGTCGTCGTCGGACCACCTTTTCGGATATAGTCGCGTAAGTTCTGAGTGAGCCATTCCGGCACGTCCAACCACTTGCGCTGACCTTCACTCGACGCCACCACCACTTCAACCCGCGCTGCACTTGAGAAGTCGAGAGTTTCGGTTTTCTCGACAACCACCCGGGACATTTCGTGCAGGCGCAGTTCGCCCCGAGAAGTTCTTATATTCACCATGGCCGGCCTAAACCAGTCCGGTAAATGAGGGATGACTTCACTGGCGCGACTTTCAGTGATTTCAATGGAAAGAGTTTCAGAAAAGAGCGACTCGCAGCGGTCCGCAAGTGCAGACTCGGAAAAAAAGCTGATGCCCACCAAGCAGGACACCAAAACCACGGGCATCAGAAAAAGTGACATGGTCATTTCCCCGGACAACATGGTTCCACTTCGAGACTTTCGAGCCCCCTTCAATGAAGAAGATTTGGGGAAGAGTTTTTGCCGCATAAACGGGTGTTTTGCAAATTTCGGGGCAGGCTGATCTACGAGCCTTCGCAGCGCGCTTTCAAAGCCCGATTCATCGATTCAAAACTGGGCCGGGCCGCTCCGAAAACCGAGGCTAAGAGGCCCACCAAGAGGCCCTCAAGCCTCTCACCGTGAACGAAGCGAGTTCCCTCACTTTCATGCGAGTGGACTTCGAAGTAGTGGGTGACGTCGAGAAGTCCCCGAAAAAGAAGACTCACGCGCCATGAAAGAACGGCAACTTCGCTTCGTTCGGTCACAATACTTTTATACGCAGTTTCGACCTCGGCCTCGCGGCGGATACGAATTGTCATCGTGTTGCCGACTCTTCCCGCCCCTTTTACTTCGATTAAAAAAGGGTTCCAGGCCGAGTAATTTTCAAAAGCTGTTAGCTCATCCCAAACTCTCTTGGGCGACACTGAAATGAAAGTTTCTGTTTCGACTTTTCGCCGGTCGACCTCGGGATTTTTGGTGTGAATAAAAATCCAGGCCATCAAAACGAATTGCAGCGGAATCCTAAGCCACAAAAGAAAATCCGGAACGCCGTACACACTTCCACCGACACTCAGCATGTGAACGTGAGCTGGAAGTACTGCCACTAAAAAAAGAATCAGCCCCCAGGCCGCCAAAGATCGAACTTCGGGTCGGATCAGCATCATTCCAAGCAGCATCTCAAATGCGCCCGCGACCAAGTTTAAGGCGCCGTGCGAAGGAAGGTAGGTGGGCATCATCTTCAAGTAGAATTCAGGATTCTTAAAATGATTAAAGCCCGCCATGACAAAGCCAAACGACAACACATAAAGGCTGATTAGTTTTAAGCGCGCCCGAAGTGACAAACTCAACATACCACTCTCGTTACTGAACCTTCGACGGCGCCTGAGCTGGAACTTGCGGCGACGATGCGCCAGTCTGTGCTCCCGACGGCGCCCCGGTCTGCGCCTTTGACTGAATCGAAACAAGGGTTAAATCATAAACCAGAGCCGACTGACTCGGAATTCCGGGACGCGCACTGGGACCAAACCCATGCTCGGGCGAAAGATAAATGGTCCACTCGGCCCCAATCGGCATTCTTTGCACAACTTTTTTTAGCCCCGGGACGACAAGGTTTTTGAACTTCAAACGAAATCCCTGAGGATCTGAAGTCTGATCAACCACCGTACCATCGGCAAGTTTCGCGCGGTAGCGAACCAATATTTCATCCTCTTCGCGAAGAGCCGCCGTGCGTTTTGGAGAACCCGCCGGTGCCGCTTTCGCTTCTTTCACAAGGAGCCCAGGTTCAAGGGCCTTGAGCGTCGGGTCGGCGGCCGCTTTAGCAATGAACTCTTGCGACTTCTTAAGATTATCGGCCGCTTTAAGGGCTTCGAATTCGCCCTGTTTTCTTTGAAGCTCGGACAAGCGCTGAGACACAACACTGGGTTCAAGTTTGGCGCTGTTTTCGACGCCGTCTTTTAACCCGCGGGCGACGATATCAAGATCAAGTTCGGTTTTTACCTCGCTCAGCTGTTTTCCAAGCGTGAAGCCAATGGCGTAGCTTCGCTGATCGCGATCCGATTCAAGCTTGTTACAGCCACTAAAAACGACAAGTGAAATTAGGAACGACAGCTTAAGATTTATTTGACCCATTGTTCGACTCCGCTGAGTTTCGCGTGTTTGTCCAAAGAAAAAAGTGCGACGTCTCATTTGAGAACGAAAATGCGATGGACGCAACAGAACCATGAATCAATTCGATACATTTGACGTTGGACCGTCATCTAAAGCGCGTCTCCCGCCGATAAGTAAGGTGATAAGTCAGTACGGGAGCACAAGATGGAGAAATCGATGATTAAAGTCGCAGTGTCACCATTTCACCGAGTTCGATCTTGGTCGTGCTTAGTCTTGGGAGCAGGGGCACTCACTTTGACGGGCTGCGGATCCTCGCTTGAGGATCTCGTACGCGTCAATCGACCAAAAGTCGGAACGATCATTCCTTTTGAAGGCCAAGCGGCTGTTAAAATCTCGCCCGGAAATACAATAGCAACTTCGACCGATGTCGCCATGTCAGCGCACGTCACAATTACCGATCGACCACTCAGCGGCGGCGATGTCTCTGCGAAGGTTTCGATGGGGCGCCATCGCAACTCGAATCAGTAAGAACTAAAAATCAAAATTTATGAGCCTCACGATGTGAGGCTTAAAACCGCTCAAGGTTTACTTTTGTGCTGGCTGCCGCGATGTCGCTGCGGCACTGGCCGCATTTTCAACGCGCTCACCAGACATAGAAACTTCACTGATGACGCCATTGGCTGTCGAACTGACTCGGCGATCATGACGGACTTCCGCTCCAAGCTCTGCGCTCCAATAGATAACATCAGAAATTTCACCGCTATCGGTTTTCGTGTAGCAGTCCACTTTCACGAGCTCTCGCAGGGCGCCCTGTATATTCAACGAAATCTTGTCTCGAACAGAGCACGCAGCCCGGTAGTTTGTTAAAAAACCACTCGAAAGCGGAACAAGTGGCGTCCACGAAACCGGCTCCGTCGATTTGTAACTGAGCTCAAACTGAACTTCTTTTCCTTTTCTCAAAGGAAAAATCGCTGCTGGCTGCCCCACGGCCGCACCACCCACTGAGCCGTACACTTTCGACTGCAGTGTTTTTCGCGGAAGCGCGCTGAACCCAGCAACATACCACTCAGTACCCGCTGGCTGACTGACAACACCTGTTCCCGCAGGATTGCGCGTAAGCCTTGAGACTGTGTACTTTAGGAGTCCATTTTCCACGCCATCAAAAACACGGCGCTCGACATAGGCGACGTCGCCCCCTTGAGTCGAACGAACTTTCCACTTCCACGTGTGTTGATCGCCCGGGGTTGGATCGACACGCTCAATCGGCGGCCAAGCATCCGTTGCCGGCTCGACCACCATTGCAAAACCCGAAGACGCATTGGGATTCGTTCCCGCTGTTGGCTCTGTCACGGGAGGCGCCGAAACAGCTTCGCCCATTCGGCGTCGCTGCTTATCGGCCGCTTCGGCCTGAGCTACAGCTTCGCGAGCGTCGTCGGCAACCGCCTTAACACGCATCTGCTGGTAATAAACGCCGCCCGCTAAAATTGCGACGAGGCCTGCCGCTGCGACCCACATTCCACTGCCGGACTTCTGGGTTTCTGCTTTCGCAGAACCTCCCGTAGCCTCTTGCGGGCGCGGAATCATCGATTGAAGATCGACCCCATTTGTATGCGGAGTGATCTGTGCGACGTTCGCTGGAGGCGTCAAGCTTGAAAGCGCCTCGGATCTCTGCATCGTAATGATTGATTCAAGATCTTTTTTGTAATTCTCAATCGAGTCGATCAACACCTGCGAAGGAATATGGAGTCCCGTTCGCTCAATCAGACGTGTCGTATCTTCGCTGGGCTCTTCATCGCCGCGCAGCGCTTGTGTTCGAACGGCCAAAGCAAGAATAAACTGCCACTCGGCCGGATCAACCTTTTGAGCTTCAAGATGGTCCTGAAGCTCTTCGACGTTTTCAATTCGAACCGAAACAAGTTCAGAATTAAAATAGCTGGGCAGATTTGGAAACTCGATCGCTTTTAAAAGCTGTGCCGCGCTGGACGCCGAGATAGGTCGGTTCTCTGGCTCTTTATCGATAATTTTGTAAAGCGCGTCGATCGCCTCTTGTGGAAGGACCGCTAAAAGATTCTCTGGAATATCGATTTTCCCATCGCGTATGAGCTCCATCGTCGCAAACTGCGATTCGCCCTTGAAGGGAGTTCGGCCTGTCAGCATTTCCGCAAACAACAAGCCTAAAGCATAAATGTCCGACGACGGACTTGGATCAATCCCACGGAATAATTCGGGAGCGATGTAATTTAATGTCCCGATAACGGCGCCAGTTTTTGTTTTGACACCTTCTGAGCCTGAAGCATTTCCGCCGATGACTTTAGCAATACCGAAGTCGATAATCTTCGCTCGGCCGTTACCGTCGACGAGGATATTGGCCGGTTTGATATCGCGGTGAACGATCCCGTGACTATGAGCATGATCGAGGCCCGCAGCTATGTCCGAAAAAATCGAAATCATTTCGCGAATCGTTAAACTTCGATCGCGAGAGATTTGAAAAAGCGAACGACCCGCAACGTGCTCCATTGCGATGTAAAGAAATCCATTATCTTCGCCAAGTCCGAAAACAGAAACGATGTTGGGGTGAGTCAGCTTCGCAAGCGCTTTTCCCTCAAGAATGAAGCGATTGACGATGTCTGTGTCCGACTGATCATAGCTGTGCATGATCTTCACCGCGACTGTACGTGACAGTGCGGGATCGTCGCAAAGGTAAACATCGCCCATACCGCCGCTACCCAGCTTCGAGCGGATCGTGTATTGCGCTACTTTGTCGCCAATTTGAGGCTTACGTATTTCGACAGTCACTTGATAATTTATCGGATCTTAAGGAGGCAAAACTGAGTCTAGAATGAAAATTGAAGCGACGAGTAGGCCTCGCCCATCGCTTCCCGGTAAGGAAGCGCAATGGGAACGGACGCCTCAGACCCCGCCTCAAAAAGACTCAATCGATAACCCACACCAAAGGCCAGCTCGGTCGACAGTTCATAAGTTATGAAACCACCGATTTCATAGAGCTTATTTGTATCTGTCCAAGTGCCAATGGCGATGTCTCCGCCAGTTCTCCAGCGATCTGCCATTCGAATTCCAACATCGACACCGGTTTTCGCAAAGTCATAGCCCTTGGAAAATTCAGTCGACGAAGAATTTCGATAACTGTCGAGTCCGCCCAACCAGCCAAGCTTGAGTGGTGACCACCCTGTCTGCCACCACCTCGTGTATCGCGCGGACAGTTTCGAATTGCTCTGTGCCGAACCTTCACTGTTGGAGGAACCAAACTTGGCCTTGTAGCCCAGCGACGCAGCATCGCGCTGGTTATTGTATCCAACTTTTAGACCAATCACATGTGTTGCCGCAGGTTGAGAACCAAGGTCAATTTGCTCTGTCGAGACGAGGGCTGTTGCGCCTCCCTCCAGAGTTACGGCCCAGGGGCGCGGTCTTAAGTCTTCTTCTTTTCGGGTTCTGGTCGAGAGCTTTGAACGCGTGCGCGCCGACTCTTGTAGAGCCTCTTGATTTGCTTTTTCCTCAAGCTCTCGCTGCTTTTCCGCTTCAATGTTGGCAATTTTTCTTTCGCGCACGGCTTCTTTTTCAGCCAACCGCGTTCGCAGAGGAACAGAAGGTGCCGCCGCAGGAACCGCCGTGACTTCGATAGAATCTGAAAAACGTGAAATTTCACCAGCTTCAGCCACCGAGCGAACCCGGAAAAAATAGCGCCCGGGACGATTGATCGGAACGTCCACGCGCGGATCTTTGACGTATACCGTCTTAGTTTTCTTCGGTGAAAAGTCAGGAGCGCTAGAACCCTGAAGCACCCACCCGCGCGGTTTTGACAAACCTTGGTCTTCAAAACGAAGCTTCGCTTGGACTTCTGGTCCTCTCCCTTTTGGAGCAACGATCAACTGCCGCTTTAAAGGTGTGACCGTGGGTCGTTGTGAAGGAGACACTGTGGGCTTCACGATGACTTCAGCTGGCTCAGACCAATTTTCTTTGTCTCGAGAAACCCGCCAATAGTTTTTCCCCGGACGCCATTCCTGCAGAACGACGTTTGTTCCCGTGACAGCACGCTCTTCCCACGACGACTTAAAGTCTTTTGTTTTTGAGACTTGAAGATGAAGTTTGTCGTCGTCTTTAGCACCACTCCACTGAAGCGCTACAGGAACCTTCAAAGTTTTAAGTCCCACGCGCGGAACGAGCGCGGTTTTCCCGCTTCGTTTGTAAACTTCTTGAACCTTCATCACCCGGTTGATGTTAAGCGCAGGGTCGGTCGGAGCTACGGCTTCAGTAACGACGACCGGAGTCTCAGCTACGGCTTCAACTTTCGCTTCACTGACGACGGGCTCGGGAACAAATTCCGGAGCTATCGGCGCTTCGATGACAGGCTCTGGGATCGTCACGACGGGCTCTGCAAACTCAATGGGTTTAATTTCGACAGGAGCAGCGGAAACGGGCTTTCGAACGTTTCTTAAACTCGCTTCAGTGACCAGTTCGTCGGCTCGTGGAACCTGAATTTTTGGTGGACCACTTACGACGACGGCCGAGGGAGGAAGTTCAAACGTCTGACCTTTCGTCAATGACCGCGAGGCTCCACCACTTTGAGCGATGGATGTTTCGCCTCGCAGAACTTGAATCTGTCGGCGCAGACCTTCCAAATTTAAAACAAGCTCAGACTCAGCACCTGTGAATTCGGTGACTTCTCCAGAAATCGCAATTCTCATTTGGCCCGAAACTTTCAGCTTCACTTGGCCTCGAGTAACATCAGGGATCGTAACGCCATCGACGTCGTCAAAAATCACAAGCGTCTCTTCGCCAAGTTCAATCCATCCGCCGGATTTCATCTGAACTTGCGAGCGCGATTGTTTTCCCGAGTAGACCGCGTCGCCGCGAATAATTTCTGCTTTGGGCTCGGCTCGATACCAATTAGTTTCTTCAACAGGCCGCTGTCTGACATCCGACTCAACAGTGACAACGGTCGCAACAACATCGGCGACACCCGCCGATGAACGGAAAAACGGAAGATCAGAAAAAATCTGTGTTGTGATTTCAAAAGCTAAAAGCGCGATCGCAACGACAACGACAACAAAAACTTTGTTTTGTTTTGATCTTTGCCAGAATTGAATAAATCGATTCACGCTTGCGCTCCTCATATCAGTATCGGAGCTTCAGCTAGGCCTCGTAAGTAGGCCCGAGACATTCTAGACGAGAAGCGAGTCGACCTAGCCTCGCCAAACGGTTTGAACGTTCATAAATTCTCTTAAGCCTAGACCAGAGAGTTCGCGTCCAAAACCGCTCTCCTTAACGCCACCGACAGGAAACGCTGGATCAGTAAATGGGATTTTGTTGATAAAAGCCCCGCCCACTTCAAAGCGTTTCGTCAGCTCTAAAGCCGTCTCCATCGAGTTCGGGCCGCACCAAATAGATCCGCACAACCCAAAGGCACTTTGATTGGCAAGCTCCATCGCATGGTCGTGATCCTTGGCCCGGACCAAAGAAGCCACGGGGCCAAACATCTCTTCATTGAAGGAAACCATCTTAGGCGAAACCTCTGAAAGAACCGTCGGCATAAAGAAACTTCCCGGCTTAAGGTCTTGCCGCTCGTTCTTGGTTCCACCGAAGATAAGCTTCGCACCTAAGGCGATCGACTTCTCAACTTGAAGACGAAGTTCATCGCGCAAATCGTGACGCGCCATCGGCCCTAAATCGCTCGTTTCCAAAAGCGGATCACCAATCGAAAGCCTCTTCACCTTTTCAACAAAAGCCTCGCGAAAAGAATCGAAGATCGCCTCTTCAATAATAAATCGTTTGGCCGCGATACAAACTTGCCCCGTGTTTTGAAATCGCGCAGTGACCGCCTCGCCTGCAACAAAATCAATGTCACAATCTTTTAGAACAATGAAAGCATCGGAGCCACCCAACTCAAGCACAGACTTTTTTAAAGACGCTCCCGCCAGCGCCGAGATTTTCCGACCGGCTCCCGTGCTTCCTGTCACCGTCACTCCGACAATTCGTCGATCTGAAATTATTTTTTCTGAAAGTTTGTGATCAACGTGAACGTGCGTAAAGAGACCCGGTTCAAAGCCGGCCTCACGAAAAGCTTCAGTCAACATGTGGGCGCATCCCAGAACTTGGCTTGCATGTTTCAAAACGACAGGGTTTCCGCCGGCCAGCAGACTCGCTGCCGCTCTCATCACCTGCCAAAATGGAAAATTCCATGGCATCACAGTAAAAACGGGTCCGAGCGGACGATAGCAAACTTGGACCCGTGCGGTTTTAAAGTCGATTTCCTCGTCCGCCAGAAATGCTGGGGCGTTGATGGAAACCCAATCGCAAAGGCTGGCACATTTTTCGACTTCAGCCCGCGATTGACGAATTGGTTTTCCCATTTCTCGGGAAACCATTTGCGCCATCGGCTCAAGGTTCTTCCGAAAAACAGAGCCAAGCTTTTTAAGCCGCTCGCAGCGACGTTCGACCGACTCTTCCCGCCACTGCAAGAATGCTTCGTGAGCCAATTCAAGTTTTTCTTCCAGCGCTGCTTCAGAATCAAAAGGAAAGCGGCCAAGAATCGTTCCATCCACCGGATTTATCGTGCTCGTACCATTCATGGGTCCAACTCTATATTCTTGAACAGGTGGCGTCGATGTATTAGGTCAACAGCATGACAAACTCCTCAGCCATTTCCTTTGACTTGCATCACGTGCGCAGCGAACTCGAAGCTCAAGGACTTTTCATCTCCGCTGAGGGGTCTCTTGACCTTGTCATGAAAAGAATTTCTCCGGTTGAAACGGCCAAAGACGACGACCTTGTTTTCGTCGACAAAAAAGAATTTCTTGAAACGGCACTTTTGAATCGACCCACCGCCATCGTTGTGTCTTCTAAGCTCGCACCACTCCTCTTCGAAGGAGCAGGCCAGCTGGACAAAACGAAACACTGCATTTTCACAGTGACGAACGTGGCTTTGGCGCATGCACTTCTAAAAACAAAATTTGCAGGCCGAGACACCACACGATCCGGCTGGACCCAAGTTCATCCATCAAGTGTCGTTCATGAAACCGCAGAGATTCATGCGACAGCGGTCATTGAACCCAAAGTCGTTATCGCTGCGCGAGTTAAAATCGCAGCTGGCGTAAAAATTATGGCCGGCACAGTGATCGAACACGATGTGACAATCGGTGAAAATACGATTCTACACCCCTCATGCGTGATCGGCTACGGGACCGTTATCGGTCGTGATGCTGTTGTCGGTGCTGGAAGCATTGTCGGATCTGAGGGTTATGGTTTCGCCCAAGATGCAAAGCGCCGAAGCTATCCGATCCCGCAGACTGGAATCGTTGTGTTAGAAGACCGCGTTCGTATTGGTGCCAACTGCTGCATCGACCGGGCGACGTATCTTGAAACACGAATTCGCCAAGGAACCAAACTCGATAATCTTTGTCACATCGCCCACAACGTCGAAATTGGCGAAGACTGTCTTCTCACATCGATGTTTTGTGTCGCTGGCTCTACGAAAATTGGAAGCCGCGTGATCGCGAGCGGTCAAAGTGGCGTCATCGATCACATTAAAATCTGCGACGATGTCGTTCTTCTTCACCGCGCTGGCGTCACCAAAGACATCGAGTCTCCGGGAGCTTACGGCGGTCTTCCGACTCAACCACTTTCGGACTATCTTAAAAATTCGGCCGTGATGAGAAGTGCCGTCGATCTTAAAAAGCGTGTCGCGGATCTTGAAGCAGCTGTGGGTTTAAATGTCGGCTCAGATCCTGCGACCGAATCAAAACGAGTGTGAAGGTGCCTGCCTTCTTTACGACCATGACAAGTTTTCAAGAATAGCCTCAGAGAACGACACCAAACGGACCTCCAAAGCCCGAACGGGGCTAAATACCCCAATTTGCACATCTTGACTGGTCTCTGACACAGAGGCGGTGTAACAACGCGTCATATCATCCCAAGCGAGGGGCTTAAGAATGATGTTCGGTTCGAAATCGGTAGTACTTACAGCGGTCTTGGCGGCGCTGTTCGTTGCAAACTCAAGCCACGCGGCTCCCGTCCATCTCAATATTTTCGACTTCGACGGAACACTCGTCGAGAACCGACAGGTTCGCGAGGGGACGTTTAATCCCAAAGTCGTTTTGTACCGCATCGAGCAGCGACTGAATCTTATCCAGACAGAAGCTCAAGGTCCAAAGTCGATCACCATCACCTATCAAGATCTGCATAAAATCTCCGAACACCTCGGTGCCGGCGAAGGTCAACCCGGCGCTGTGAAACGCGAAGTCGAACTTTCGGACGGCTCACGAATTCGTCCCGGCGAGTACTACTTAAGACTCCCCGACAGCTATCAGTTTTTCCGCGAGGCTCCCCAAGGCTCCAAAAGAAATTACCTCCTTGAAACGATGATCGAAGCCGAAGCCAAAGGACCTGAAGGACAATGGAAAGGCCCTCTATGGCAGCTCTTCTCGGCACTCACCGACACCAAAGAAGGTGCCGAGCGAATCGCGATCATCACGGCCCGTGGTCATTCCCGCGCCGAGTGGACCGAGTTTCTTGACTACATGGTAAAGAAAAAACACATCAAATTTAGGCCCTCACTCGACCGCATCTACAATGTCACTCGGCCTGAGTTCGATCGCTACAGTGGCGCTGGCGGAGCGCACGGCGGCGACCTCGTCGACATTGCGGCCCGAAAAGCCAACCTCGTTCGCGAAATTGTTTATAGTCTCGGCCGTGTGGATCCTGGACCTGGGCAGCTTCACTCGGTCCTTTTCACGGACGATGAAGCCAGAAATTTCGACCGGGTCGCCGAAGTGTTTCGAGATGTGGCGTTTGCGGCGAGAACACCGGTCCGAATGATTCTGGCCAACGCCGGTCTCGAATCACAAGTCAGAGAGAGCGACCACTACAGGTTCACTTCCATTGAACCTTCTGGCTCTTTCAAATCTTTGACGAACATCGAAAACCTCTTCGCAGCGCGCGGCGTTTCAGTTCCCACGGAAACGATTAACAAAATGAATGCAGGTCCGAGAAAAGCGCAACGCACCTGCGATGGTCTCTTTACGGGAGTGCTGTGATGACTGTTCTAAAAAAGAATCTGCTCACTTTTCCTAGCTTCGCCCTGCTGGTCTCTTTAGCGCTGACGCTTGGTCTTCCGAAAGCTCACGCAAATACCTGCCACGGTCTTTTTGCTGTCGCAAAAATTGAAGTCGGGCCCGGCGAAGCGCTTTCAGAAAAAGAAATTAAGCTCGCTAAAAAAATTCAACGTGAGGCTGGTGTTTTCTTTCGTCAAAACCTTCGTCTCCCGCCCGATGATGCCGCTTCCCAGCTGGCTCAAGTCATGGATGGCGATTTAACGGTCGTGAGCCCCATTTCCATCCGCGACATCGTGAAAAACCAACCGCAGTCGGCAGAGGTTGCGCGCAATAAAGTTATAAACACTTTCGTAACGCTTGCTAAGAAGTTCGGTCGCACGCCAACGGAGTCAGAACTTTCGCAAGAGCTTCGTTTAGAACCGAAAGAGCTCCGAGCCCTCTTGGGCCCCGAGGCATTATTTTCGAACTATGAAGGTTTAATGGCTTCGGCCACTCAGAAAAAACCGCGAGCCTTTGAGAAAGTTATCGACACGACACTCTTTAATTCCCAGCGAAACGAGCTTCTCATAAAGGCCGTGCAAGACCGACAGAAATTGATCGTGACCACGGCTGTGGCCGACACCCCGGTCGACAAGGGATTTTTCGAAACTTTGATCCGCGCCGCTCGAGAGATGGATGCCGAGATTCTTGTTTTCCCAGCGAACATGCAGACAACCGGCCTTGACCCGATTCTCATCAACACACCCGGTGTGCACATCATCACGAATTCGATCCAACTCACACCGTGGCTCAACATCAATCGTATTAAGATTACGGCCAAGCAGATCAACCCTTTGATGGGACTCGATCGTTACGGCCCCCGCGGCCAAAGCCAGATTGTCGGCTCGCCAAAAATCGCGCTTCGAACTGTCGCAACAATGGAAAACGACATCAATCCGCACTTTTTGATAACGACCGGCGCCGTCACAAAACCAATCTATAACAGCGACCGATACATTAAAGAGCGAACAAATGAGATCGCGGCTGATGATCACATGTTGGGCGCCCTCATACTTGAGAAAAGCCAAGGGTCGACAAGACCCTCTCTGCCAGGGAATCCTGGTTTTGAGGGTTTCTTCCATTTCCGGCACATTCAGTACAAAGAGGAAGCCAAAGGCTTCACAGACAGAAATAAGTTTTATTCTGTGAATGGCGTCCAAGACGCAAAGATCCTCGCCTTGAGCTTTGGAGACACCCATGTCGGAGTGGCCGACCCGGAGGTGGTCCGATCTCTCAGGCCTGCCATCGTAGAGCTCGATCCAGACCGAATCGCTCTTCATGACCTTTTTAACGGACATTCCGTCAATCACCATGATCGTAGAAACCTCATCAACGGCGCTCGCAATTTTAAAAACGGAAGTCTTGATCTCGAGCAGGAACTTCGCTCGGTCGTCACATTTCTAAATTCGCTGTTATCCATTAATTCGAAAGTCGAACTGCGAATTGTCGATGCCAACCACAACTCCTGGCTTCACCGGTGGCTGAACGAAGGTCAGTTCATGTTCGAGCCTCACAACCGAACTCTGGGTCTTGAGCTTGCGAATGTGATGGTGAAAGGCGAGGACCCTCTTCTTTACGCTTTAAAAAAGTTCGGACTTGAGTCGCCAAAACGAGTCATCATGATGAAGCCTGGTGCCAGCTGGAAAGAAGCAGGCATCGAAATGGCTGTTCATGGTCACGCCGGCGCCAACGGCGCGAAAGGCTCTCATCCAAGCTTCGTCCGTGCGGCCGACGGCATGATCTATGGTCACTCGCACACGTACCAGCGGTCCAACATGACCGTGAATGTAGGAACAGGATCCGTGAAGCGCCAAGGTTACAATGCCGATGGCCCCAGCAACCATTCGCAAGTGATTGCTGCCGTCTCTGCGCACGGCGAGATACAAGCCTTTGTCTTAAGAGACGGCGAATGGTGGGCGCAGGAACCGGTTAGACCTGGCGACAAATTTTTTGCTCATGACTACCCCATCGTAAAACCCAACAACGATCCTTCCGTCGGACAACAAGTCGACCAGTATTGGGGGCGCTAATGAAATCACAGCTTCTTAAGTCATTCCTGGTATCATCAGTTCTCTTGAGCATGGTCGCGACAGGCACTTCTATTCTTCGACCGTCTGTCGCTTCGGCGACTGCCGCTGATCGCTACATAGAGACGGCACAAGGTCGCCTGAAGGTCGGGCGGCACCCTGGAGTCAATGCAAACGGAAATGAGTGCGCAGTGACAGTCGCTTTAAGCGGCGCCGGATCAGACCGAACCTACACTGTCGAAATAGATCCGACCATGAGCGCTTACCAGGCGCCCCCGGGACCGACGGTGATTTCATTTTCTTCAAAAGACGCGCGCGTTTTTTTCGACACCGAAGGTGTTCGCGCGGTGAAGAACCGAGCCGACGACTATCACGTTCTGACGATAGAGAAACGAAAATCGGGCAAGACCTTCGTTCGCGTTTACTTGGAAACACCGGGGACCGTAAAAATCGCCGAGTGTCTGTTTTGACTTCCTTTAACGTTCTCTAACGTACGTTGAACCTGACGCGTTCAGTGAACTAGAGAGTGCAGCTGACTTTGGTGACAACAAGGCTATCTGAGGCCGTAGAAGCTTTCACGAAGTACGTTGTACACTTCTGCCACTCGAACATTCCAGTGACTTCGGATTCCACAGAAACTTCACTTTGAACGGCGATAAAAAATCCGACCGGCGCTGGAACGAACACTGTATTTCGAAATTCGAGAAGATCCGTATCGAACGTCCCGTAAAGATGCTGTGCCAACGCTTCCAAATGGCTGATCTGCACGTCCTTCATTCCGCCTGCGTGTGCACGAAACGGGCTCTGTGCGGCCACTAGGACTAAAAAAGCAGAAAACAGCAAGGCTACAACTTTCGATGAATTCATCTTCGGATCCCCCAAAGCAGGTCATAAAGTAGTGGCTCCTGGAGTCAACTCGTTACGCGCAAGGTTTCCGTCGGCCGAAGTTTTAAGACCATGGCCGACAGAGTGTTGCGAGACGTAATTTAACGAACAGCGACCTGCCGAATCTGAATGTCGAAAGCTCCGACCGGATCGCTAACGCCGGGCTCGGCTTTGAAATTCACAACGACAGTGTTTCGCTCGGACTCTGGCAGTGACATCAAAATTCGGTCGGTTGAATTGAGCTCCTCCCCCGCAAAATACATCTGGGTGATGAGCTCGTGAAAGCCTCGCTTCATCACGCGAAAATGAATGTGCGGGGGCCTGACCCAGCCGACATCGGCCGGATACGCTCCAGGAATGATGGTCTTAAAACGGTAGTTCCCATCTTTGTCGGTCATGCTTCGACCCCAGTACTGAAAGTTAGGATCCAGCGCCGCCGTATTGGGATCGTTCGGATGATCATAGCGGCCCGTAGCACAAGCTTGCCAGATTTCGACCAAAGCACCTTCAACCGGACTACAATTTGTGTCGCGCACGACGCCCGTGACCCACACCACGCGGCCCAAGGCCTGCGCACTGCGGCCCGCAACGAGCGTTAAGTCGGTGTCTTTGTCCAACTGATTGACCACCGGGTAAAATGGCCCCTTGGCCTGTCTTGGCGTGGCTTCACACACAGCACTCGCCGAGGCCGTGCGCGCCAGTAAACCAACCCCTGCGGCCGCAGTGAGAGCCAACGGCACATTCTTTAGGAACAATCTTCGAGATGCTGCAGATTCATTTGAACTTTTCATCAATCCCCCTTGGTTGAAATTCTTAGAACTGGCGGAAAGATAAATGAATTGAATACAAGTAAGTTTGCCGATTACTTTTCATAATCAGAACCCACGACGGAACTCGTGTTTTGAAAAAAGTCTCCTACAAAAAGAGCTGATCTCGCCCTCGAGTTGCTCCCTTACGGCCCCTGTCTTGCAATCTTGTCGGGCAATATAAATCAACGATGAGAGTCGAAGTCCGGGGTCACAAATGTTTCAATTGTCCAAGCGTTTAGAAGTTTCGAAATCCAAATTAGCCGTCTCGGCTATCCTCTTCGGAGCGACACTGTTTGTAGGTCTGGATCCGTCGACGGGCCACGCTCAGGCCATGACCGAATACACCGAGATTATTCGGCCAGAAACCATCACTGAAGAGTTCAAGAGCCAAGCGGCGAAAGCGCCTGAGTGCGAACTTCTCAACAGAACTTCGACTGTTTCTGTCGAGAACGACGGAACAAAACTTAAAGTAATTCACTACGTTATCGCGTCGAATTCAAACGCGCACCCCGATGTCTGCCTTCGCTATGAGATCGACTCTGCGTGCAACCTCTCTGAGCCCGTCGAAAAAATTGCGATCGACTTTACTTCGCTCACCAACGGGAGCTTCTACAAGGCGAGCCGAACATATCGTTTGAGCGGCGTCTGCGTCGAGTCCTCTGATCCCAACGATGTCCGTCTGGTGAAAGGCGGCGACAAGGTTTTGAACTACGAACGCCGTCGACACTTCAATATGGTGACCGATTGGACCGAGAAGAAAAACTAGTTTAAGCGAGCTGAAAGAATCTCAAGACGCGGGCGACATTGCCCCTGAATGTCTCAAGTTCCTCCGGGGCGACGGGCTTTTGTCCGTAGAGAGTCACAGCAAAACGCCTTGTCGCTCCCCCAAAGTCGTTTGCTAAAGTCGGAATCACCTTTTCAATCTCCCGGCTAAAGTCTTCGGCCGGAAGCCACTCTTCCCGCGAATGGTGGCCCGTCTCAAAAACTGTCAGCAGCGCATTGTAGGTTTCGATGATCTCCTGATCGGGACTTAAATTTCGTGCACGAATCTGACTTAAGATAGCTTTTAGCTTTTGCTTTTGGCGCTGGGTGAGCATCTGGCGACGAATCTCTCGTTCGGCATCTTTTTCCGGTGAAGAGAAGAACTTCGCGAGGCCAAAGAGGATCGCTACCGCGATAGCCAAAAACAAAAGACCTTTCAGAATTTCCAGAGGGGCCTTCACTTTGTTCTGGAGCTCCTTAATTTTCTGTTCACGGTCGACCAACGGCTTTGTTGCAGCCGCTGCGGGACTCGAAGTTTCCGAGGCCGCTTTGGACGGCCGCGCCGATGACGGTGTCGCCGCTGACGGTGTCGCCGAAGGCCCCGAAGGCGATGAGGTCGAAGCTTCTGCTGACTGTGGCGAGGACTGTGAGCCCGATTCAGACGATGTCGCAGGCGATGTAGAAGATGCTGTCGGTGATTCTGACGGCGACGGTGAGCTGGCAGCACGTCCTTGATCGTCCGGCCTACCCGCTGTTCCAACCTTACCGGCTTTGCCCGACGTGCCCACCGAAGTTTCTGCCGACGGTGGTTTTTCCGAACGCCCTGCGGAGCTCTGATCAGTGGCTCCGACTGAGCTCTCGCCGTTTTGCTGACTCAATGGACTATCGCCGCTCTTTGAACTGGGTGCATTCTGTGATTCGCGGCCGCTCGGAGGCTGGCTTCCCAAGGTACGTGGCAATTCGGCACCAGAAGTGCCTCCAGAAGTACCACGTGATGTGCCAACAAAAGTGCTGCCTTCGGGACGACCTTTTACTTCGCCGCGCTTTTCTTGCCACTTCAAAATTTGCTCGGCGACATTGCGACTGATGGTATCCATTGCTGCGCTCTCAGGTTTTTTCACATCAAGCTTTGGAATCGCTGACGGGTTGAGCACGGAACTTTTTGTAAAGGGACTTTGTTTGGGCACCACAAAATCGACAATGAAATAGAGGCTCACAAGTGCAACGCTGATCACCGCGCTGGACTTTAAAAACTGGGATATTTTTAAACGTCGACGCACATTGGCTCGATCCGCATCAATTTCACGGAAAGCCAATAGGGCGCCGACGAACGAAATCACATAGCCAATAAACAAAAACACCAGCAATGGATTCCGTCCTTGAATAAACGCATATGTCGCAAGACCGAAGGAAAGAAACAGCGGAATCAACAGCTGATTCAAAAACGGAGCAAAGTAGATAGCGGAAAGAGTGAGTATCGAGACCACCCCACTCACGAAAAAAAATCCACCAAAACGAAAGCTAATGAAGATCGTCAGTGCAAGACTTAAAGTCCAAGCAATATAGATCCGGTAACGATGACCACCAAAATCTAAAAGCTCAATCAAAACCCGTCGTTCTTTACTTTGCTCGGCTAAATCGTCGACGCGGTTTCCGAAAATAACAAGATCCTCTTTGGGCTTATGGAGTCCACGATGATCAAGATCAAAAAAAGTTGTAGAATCATTATAGAGGCGGGAACGAATCCACATTGAAAGTCCATAGATCAATCCCAATACTAAAAAAAACCGTGCGTCGAATGAGGCTTCCTCTGAGGCCTGATAGCACGCATTTGCTAAGGTCATCGCGGCAACTGTCATCGAAAGAAACAACTGATAGCTGGTCACTTTCGACCGCCCGACTTGGGGCGAAAGACGTCTCGCACCGGAACCCTATTCTTTGCGACGTAAACTCTAATTCCGCAGCGTTCGAAATCATCGACGGCCTCGTCGAGGTCTTGCATGAGCTTTGCTCCGATCAATAAACCCGTCGACAATGACTCTAAAAACTGAACCCAAAAAGTATCAGTATCAATGAGAACAAGAGTGACGTGAAAGCCTTCAATCTGAAGTGCTTTAAGTTCCGAGCGACTTCTCTCAAGTTCAGCCTTGTTGTAGGGAACGATGTAGAAAATGTTTGAACCACGAACATAAAAGTCCCGATACCTTCCAAGGACGTTGGGGGGATCAACAAGTACGGAATCCTCGTCCCGAACTGGCTTTAGATCTGCCACATGTCGAGCGAGGTGATGAAAGTGATCATCGCCGGCTCCAGGCTCGACCCACGAACGATCGCTGAAAAAAGCGATGGAATTGCCAAGGTCCAACTGTTGGCGCACAAGAGCCAACGCAATATCTTTACCGTACTCCCACGTCGAATTCGAGTGTCGACCGATTTGCCAGTGTGGCGACATATTCAAAACAATGTTCACTTCGCAGCTTACGACTTTCTCAAATTCTTTAACTAAAAGTCCCTGACCGCGTGACGACAGTCGCCAAGCAATGTGGCGAAGTGAGTCGCCTCGGGCATAGGGCCTTACTCCAGAAAAATTGACGCTGAGGCCACGATGAGCGGCCTCATAATTTCCATATCTCGAAGAATCGTTGGACGGACGAACCTCAACGTCAGGTATCGCCTCAACATGGGGATGCACTTCAATTTCAGCCGGCGTGTCGTCGGACACACGAAATTCAAAAATTCCAAGATCATCTGTGAATCGCGCCACCAGAGGACCAATCGTGTGGTGGCCCATTCCGCCGTCGCAGGAACGTTTGTACGATAGACGCACCATGGAGTAGGACGGAAGCCGCTCGGGCGCAATGTGGACTCTGGCGTCTTTAGCGGCACTAAACAGATCATCGATAACAAGGCCTGAAACAGAAAACCCCGAGCGATTCTTTACTTCAACGACAACGTCAATCATCGTTTTTTCTCGAAGTGAGCGAACTGGTAAAATACGACGAACAGTTAAGCCACGTGCAGCGACAAAAGCCTTCATGTACAAGAAAGCTAGGCCCACCACTTCGACGATGAGTAAGACAAAGGCCGTGCGATTAAAGAATGTAAGGGTCAGCAGCCCCACGAAAAGCACACCTGCGAACACAGCAGGAGAAAAAAGATGACGACGTTTATCGAAAAACGAAACCTCTATTTCCTCCAGGAGCTGTCGCCCCCCTCGGTAGAAGTATTCGTAAAGTGGCTTCGCTTCGAACCGAATCATTTCCTTCTCAAAGGTGCCGGTGTTTTTGAGATGATCAAATCCAAAACATCCAAAGCCGTTCTTCCAGAAAGCTTCGCCTCAGACGTCAAGATCAGCCGGTGTGCCAAGACAGGTTTAATCAAAGAGAAGACGTGGCTTGGAGAAACAAAATCCTGACCATCAAATAAAGCGCTGGCCTGAGCCGCTCGAGAAAGAGCGATGGCCGCGCGAGGGCTCGCTCCCACGCGAACCTCCGGCTCTTGTCGAGTCTTTGTAATCAGAGCCCCAATGTAGTTATAAATCTCATCAGAGATCGCGACTTCTTTCACACGACTTTGAACCCACATGAGGCGCTCGTGAGACTCGACAGCTTCCAGCGTATGTATGGGATGAATCATGGTTTGATTTTTGATCATCTGAATTTCTTCTTCAGGTGCTGGGTAGCCCATCGAAATTTTCATCATGAAACGGTCGAGCTGCGCTTCGGGAAGAGGAAATGTTCCCAGCTGATCGACGGGATTTTGCGTCGCGATCGTAAAAAACAGTTCGTCGAGCTTGTAGGTCTGGCCGTCAATCGACACTTGCCCTTCGCTCATGGCTTCAAGCAGTGCTGACTGCGTTCGAGGCGTCGCTCGGTTAATTTCATCGCCCAAAAGAATGGCGGTAAAAATGGGACCTTGATGAAATTCAAAACTGTGGTTGTCTTGACGGAAAATCGAAGACCCCAACACGTCACTCGGCAAAAGATCAGGAGTAAATTGAACTCGTTGAAATTTAACGTGAGCCGACTTGGCAATGGCGCGCGCTAGAATTGTTTTGCCGGTGCCAGGCACATCTTCAATGAGAACGTGACCGCCCGCCATCCAGCAAGAAAGCACATCACGAATCTGTCGCTCTTTTCCGACAATGACTTTTTCAACGTTGCCTAAAACTTTTCTCAGTATTGCGGCCGCGGCGTCCATCGTAGGCTCCCTGGAAAATCACATCCTATCGATGGACTCACTGATTTCCAAAGAGCGCCCTAGACCAAAGGCCAATCGCTTTACTCAGACCAAAGCAGTCGACGGCTCACCAAATCACAATTGGGAGTTACGATGATCTCATAAGCCGCGTCTCCGCCCTGATCATTTGTTCGTACCTCGTAATTCAGATTTCCATCCGCTAAGACTTCGCGAAAAACTCCGGGCTGAGAGTAGCCGACGCCGACATACTGTTCGGCCTCCAGCGAGCAATCGCGAGCCGAAGTCGTGGCTCTGGCCGCCGATAATCCGACGACGCTTGAAACTAAGAGACCGGAAACACCCATAACCAATATCAAGATTTTCACATTTGATTTCATCGAAGGACCTCCGCGGCTCCTCTCTTATGCAATGTGATCTGAAAAGGCGATCAAAATGCCGACCGCCAACGTCATGATTGCGTCAGCAAATCGCCTTTAGCTCTCATTGTATCGATCTGAGACGTCGAAATACTTTGCGAAATCTGGGGGTTGTACGAATCGTGAAGTTCAGGTCACATTTAAGATGGCCTGGTGACCAATCCGACGTGCATGTGGATTGCAACCCTTCCAAACCAGAATCGAAACCAGAATCGAAACCGGAGACACCTCAGATGCAGCAAGAAACAGCAAAGTCCTCTAAGCGAAATCCAAACCGATTCAAACTGATCGCTCGCTTTGCGATCGTGGGCGCTGTGTTGGTTTTCATGTTTCAAAACTGCAGTAACACGACAAGTTTCCTTTCGACTGAAGATCCCACAAAAGCGCTCGACGCAGTCGATGCGCCCACGGCCGAAGACACTCCGGTTTCGGTCGTTCCGCCCACGGGGCCCGAAACTCCTTTGCCCCCAGGAGATCTTGGTGTCTGCCAAGGTGTATCGTGCGATCTCGACCCGCTCACGAATCTACCTGCCGTCACGACGATCCTCATGGCACTTGGAGACGAGGCCGACGATCAGCTTGTTATCAACGGAGCCTCGTCACAATTGATTGCAGAGACCGTCATTCGGTACACGTCTCCTAAAACGAATCCAAAAATTCTATTTATCCAAGACGACAATGTTCAGGGTGAATCTCCGGAAGACACAGCTTACGCAAAAGAAGTTTTGCTAAAGCGCTACGATGTGAAAAGTATCGACCAACCGCGCGGCGGAATTACTCCCAACGACCTTGTCGGCTACGACATCGTTTGGTTCAACAATCCAGGACACCCCATGGGGTCTGTAAATACTCGAAATGCTCTTATGGGTTTTGCTGGCGGCGTCGTCCTTCAAGGTGACGATCTGACACGTGGAAACGGATTTTCAACAGAAGAATTAACGGGGCTTCGTCACATCGACAACGGAGCCAGCGTTGCATGTGACGGCGTCAACTATCCTCACGACAATAATTCGGGTCAGAAATTTCGCGTCACACTTGATGCGGAAAAAATTCCTGGAGTGAACGACAGTACGATCTCTTTTCTCTACGGAAATGATATCGATAACTCGATCCCGACTCGTCCGAACCTTGAGATCCTTGCAACGGCTAAAGGTGGACCCGAAACCTGCACACAAGAGCGTCCCGCGATCGTTCGCTATCTCAAAACATCTTCGTAAATTAGGTGCCGGCTTTTCTTGAATAAAAAATGCCCTGTAACACTTCTGTTACAGGGCATTTTCGTCAAAGAGCACCTAATCTCAAACCCTTAGAAGCGGTCGAGACTCATGACTTTGTTCCACGCGCTTACGAAGTCGCGTGAAAATTTCTGCTTTCCATCAGCCGCGGCGTAAACTTCAGCGATGCTTCGAAGTTCCGAGTGCGACCCAAAGAGGAGATCGATCGGTGTCGCCGTCCACTTCACGGCGCCTGTCTTTCGGTCAAGACCCTCATAGAGACCTTCAGCTTTTGCTTTTTGCCACTTCGTCGACATGTCGAGGAGGTTAACAAAGAAGTCGTTGCTCAAAGTTCCTGGTTTGCTTGTAAAGACACCGTGCTTTGCTTGGCCTGCGTTCGCATCCAAAACTCGGAGGCCACCGACAAGAACCGTCATCTCAGGCACTGTCAGAGTCAGCAGGTTGGCGCGATCCACCAACATCTCGGCCGGAGTCATGTAATTGCCCTCGCCGTAGAAGTTTCGGAATCCATCAGCTTTTGGCTCAAGAACCGCAAACGATGCAACGTCTGTGTCCTCTTGCGTAGCATCCATACGACCTGGTTTGAAGGGAACTGTGACGTTCGATCCGGCCGCTTTTGCAGCTCGCTCGACGGCCGCAACACCACCCAAAACAATGACATCAGCCAAAGACACTTTCGTGCCTCCGACGGCCGACTTGTTGAAATCCTTTTGGATCCCCTCAAGAACGCCAAGAACTTTTGAAAGCTCTCCTGGATTGTTAACAGTCCAGTCTTTCTGAGGTGCCAAACGAACGCGCGCGCCGTTCGCTCCACCGCGAAGATCTGTTCCGCGGAACGACGAAGCCGAAGCCCAAGCTGTTCGAACGAGCTCTGATGTCGTCAAACCCGATTTCAAGATCTTGTTCTTAAGACCATTGATGTCGGCAGCGCCAATCAACTTGTGATTTACAGCCGGGATCGGATCCTGCCAAATGAGCGAATCTTTAGGAACTTCTTTACCGATGTAACGAGTCTTTGGACCCATATCTCGGTGCGTGAGCTTGAACCATGCTTTTGCAAAAGCGAGTTCAAATTCTTTTGGGTTATCTTTAAATCTGAGAGCGATCTTCTTGTACTCAGGATCAACTTTCAAAGCGATATCCGTCGTGAACATGATCGGAGCATGACGTTTTGTCTTGTCGTGAGCATCCGGAACCAACTGCGCTGCAGCTCCACCTTTAGGAATCCACTGAACTGCGCCCGCTGGGCTTTTTGTTTTCTCCCACTCGAAGTTGAACAAATTGTCCAAGTACTGCGTCGTCCACTGCGTCGGACTTGCCGACCATGCACCCTCAAGACCGCTGGTCGTCGTGTCGACACCAACGCCTGTTCCGCACTTGTTCTTCCAGCCAAAACCCTGCTCTTCCACTCCAGCGGCTGCAGGCTCTGCACCAACACACTTCGCTGGATCCCGTTTTCCGTGCGCTTTACCGAACGTGTGACCACCGGCGATCAGCGCCAAGGTCTCTTCGTCGTTCATTGCCATGCGACCAAATGTCTCGCGAATATCTTTCGCCGCCGACATTGGATCGTGGTTTCCGTTGGGTCCCTCTGGGTTCACGTAAATGAGGCCCATTTGGACAGCGGCCAAAGGTCCTTGAAGCTTACGGTCGCCCTTGTAGCGCTCGGACTCGAGAAACTTCTTCTCTGATCCCCAGTAAACTAAATCTGCTTCCCAATCATCGGCCCGGCCGCCGGCGAAACCGTAAGTTTTAAAGCCCATCGATTCCAAGGCCACGTTGCCCGTGAGCACCATCAGATCGGCCCAAGAAATTTTGCTTCCGTACTTCTGCTTGATCGGCCAAAGAAGACGACGAGCTTTGTCGAGGTTCGCGTTATCGGGCCAGCTGTTCAAAGGCTCGAACCGCTGCTGACCGCCACCTGCTCCGCCGCGACCATCGGCCACGCGGTAGGTACCAGCACTGTGCCACGCCATACGAACGAAGAAAGGACCATAATGACCGTAGTCCGCGGGCCACCAGTCTTGTGATGTTTTCATCAAAGTCTCGATGTCTTTTTTCAAAGCCTTCACATCGAGTTTTTTGAACTCTTGAGCGTAGTCGAATTTCTCACCCATAGGGTTCGACTCAATGGCGTGTTGGCGAAGTGGCGCAAGATCAAGTCTTTCGGGCCACCAGAACTGTGGGGAAACATTGGAACGATCAGCGAGGTCTTTCGACGAATCACGTTTGTCTGCGGCAGTAGCGACTTGCGAGAACAAAAGTGCTATCAGCACAGCGCTCGAAGCTTTAAACTTGAACATAAATCTCTCCCATAAGGTGTATGGCAAAAGCTTAGCGATCTCGGGCGACGACGCAACAAGAAGTTCAAAGCGCGCTTCAAATGACAGGGTAAGTTTTGACAATCTAAGACTGCTTATTTCAAACGCATCGACCCGTGATCCCTAGCTAAACCATCGACCGATTGCGTTGATAGGTTAAGTTTGTCTCGTGAGGCATTTGATTTTTTTAAACAGCACAATCGAAGATTGATTTTCGATGTGCAGAATGATGTCGTCGCTATGTGAAGATTCCGTTAGAGACAGATTGGATCGAAATCCATCTCGATGAAATTGTGTGCAGCGCTCGCGGTACTGCGGGCAAACGCTTTCGAGAACAAATGGTTCTCGTTGCGGCCGCTATTTCGGGTCGACTCTGCGACGGTTCCATGTGTTTAAAATCAGCTAAAGTCTTTGCTGATGTCATCGAATCGATTCATTTGGGAAGTCTCGTCATCGATGACATTCAAGACGCAAGTGTAGTTCGACGCGGAAAGCCGGCCCTGCACACTCGTTTCGGAACGCCATTAGCGCTCAATGCGGGAAACTGGCTTTATTTCGAAGCCCTTGAGCGTCTGACCGTCGCTTCGGATGTACCGGAAAGTCGTCGCAACGAAGCGATCCGCCTGCTCATTGCAGCGATGCGCGAAGCCCATGAAGGCCAAGCCGTTGATCTTGGCGTCGATATGTTCACCGTCGACCGCAAGGCGGTCGGCCAAACCGTTGAACTTGCTTCGTCTAAAAAAACGGGCGCCCTCATGGAAGCGGCGTTTGGTTTGGGCTTTCTTTGCGCCAGTGAAGTTTCAGATACAAAGTACCGAGCCTTTCGAGACTTCGGCCGCGAATGGGGAATCGCCCTTCAAATGCTGGATGATCTCGGGTCTTTTTTAAGGAGTCTCAATGGGGAGCTTCCGCCAGAGCGAAGCTTCGAAGATTTCCGCAACGGTAGCCCCAGTTTTGTTTGGACGATGGCGGACGAACTTTTGGACGACTCAGCACATCGGCGTTTTCAGTATTTTGCGTCCAGCGCACGCGACCCTTTGAGCGAAAGCTTCACCAGCGGCCGCACAGAATTCGAAGACCTGATCAAGGCGTCAGAACTTTTTCCGCGCGGCCTGCGCCGAACGCGCGAGAGAATCGAAACCGCGATTTCTAAACTTGAAGCTCAGTGCCGTGTTTCGGGCCAGCTTCCAGTCAATCAAACATCAGAAATTCAGCAACTTACCACACTCAGTCGAGAACTTGAGGCCGCATATGGAAACTTCGATCGATTCAACAAGAATTCAAACCAAGACGTCGCAGAAATCGTCCGTTAGCGGACAAAAAAAACCTCGCGTTGCGGTGATCGGTAGCGGCTTCGGCGGCCTCAGCGCCGCTATTCGTCTTCAGGCGAAGGGCTACCAAGTCAAAGTTTTTGAAAAACGCGATAAGCCTGGCGGCCGCGCCTACGTCTACCAAGACAAAGGGTTCACGTTTGATGCTGGCCCCACCGTCATTACAGCACCACAGGCTTTGGATGAACTCTTTCAACTGACCGGAAAGAAGATGTCCGATTACGTCGAGATGATTCCTGTATCGCCGTTCTATCGCCTTCTTTGGGATGACGGATACAAGTTCGACTACTCCAACACCGAGAGCGAGCTCTTTGCTCAGATCCGAGAAAAAAGTCCCGGCGACGAAAACGGCTACCGTCGATTTCTGAAATACTCGAAAGAAGTTTTCGATGAGGGTTACACCAAGCTCGCTGCCACTCCGTTTTTGCACATTTGGAGCATGGTTAAAGTATCGCCTCAGTTGATTCGATTGAGTGCTCACCGCAGCGTTTTTGCGACCGTTTCGAAATACATCAAAGATCGCCATTTGCGTGAGGCGTTCAGCTTTCACTCGCTCTTGGTCGGAGGAAATCCCTTCTCGACGTCATCGATTTACACGCTGATCCACTTTCTTGAGCGAAACTGGGGTGTCTTTTTCCCTCGCGGTGGAACCGGAGCCCTTGTTCGCGCCCTCGTAAAATATTTTGAAGAGCTCGGTGGCGAAATCGTACTGAATTCAGAAGTTGAAAAAATCGAGACGAAAGCTGGAGGCGTCACCGGCATTAAAGTCGCGGGCCAACCAGTCTGGGCGTGCGACGCCGTGGTCAGTAACGGCGATGTCTTACACACTTATAAAGATCTTTTGAAGGATGAGCCAAAAGCGCGGTCCAGCGAAACTCGTCTTGAAAAGTCCGACTACTCGATGTCGCTTTTCCTCATCTATTTCGGAACCAACAAACGATATCCCCAACTGGCCCATCACAACGTCCTCTTTGGTCCCCGCTACAAGGGGCTGCTAGAAGATATTTTCGTCAACGGCGTGACGCTACCGAAGGATTTTTCGCTGTACCTTCATGCGCCAACCATTAGCGATCCTTCCTTGGCGCCGCCAGATTCAGAATGTTTCTACGTTTTGGCGCCCGTGGCGCATCTTGGAAAACTTCCGATCGACTGGAAAGTTGAAGGGCCAAAATACGCCGAGAAAATTATGGCTTACATGGAAGAAAAGTATTTGCCGGGTCTCCGCGAAAGTGTGGTCGTCCAGAAAATTTTCACGCCCGAGGATTTTAAGTCCGAATTGAACTCTCATTTGGGCGCGGCTTTTTCATTGGAACCAAAACTTACGCAAAGTGCCTACTTCCGTCAGCACAATCGCGATTCAAAAATCAAAGGTCTCTACTTCGTCGGTGCGGGCACACATCCGGGCGCGGGAGTGCCAGGGGTCGTCAACTCTGCAAAAGCGACGGCTGGACTTGTCTTTGAAGACATTAAGGTCAGTGACCTTCATGCCTAACCAGAGCCTTCAAACGCTGCAAAACTCGGTCGAGCAATCGAAATCTGATATTCAGATGGGCTCGAAGAGTTTCGCGTTTGCGAGCGCTATTTTTTCGCGAGCGCAACGGGAAAGCTGTTGGCGACTCTATGCTTGGTGCCGACGAGCGGATGATGCCATCGACAACGCGGCGTCGCCCGAGGAAGCGCAGATCGCACTCCGAAATCTTGAGAGCCAGACCACGGCGGCATTTCGCGGCGAGAATGTCACGGGACACCCCTGGGCAGGACTTAAAGAGATCGCACGAAGACATCAACTTCCTGAAAAAGCAGCCTTGGATATGCTAAGAGGCTTTGCCTTCGATGTGGGTGTCGGCGGAGACGCGGTCACTACTGAGTCCGGCAATATTTCTATTCAGATTCAAGATGAAGACGCACTTCTTGATTATTGCTACTGCGTGGCCGGCACGGTTGGACTTCTGATGTGCCCCATCATGGGCGTGAGAGACCCTGAGGCCGCACGAAGCGCCGTTGCGCTGGGTTCGGCCATGCAGCTCACAAATATCGCAAGAGACATTAAAGAAGACTATGAACGTGGCCGTATTTATTTGCCGCTGACGTGGCTCAATGAGCACAAAGTCGCAGCGGCCGATATGCTTACGACCGAAAATCGCCGACCTCTTTTTGAAGTCGTTCGTTCACTTCTTGAGCTCGCCGAAGACCTCTATGTTGCTGGCGAGGCAGGCCTTCGGTTTCTTCCCTGGCGCGCGGCGTGGGCCGTTCAGGTTGCAGCTTACATCTACCGTGATATCGGACGAAAGGTTCTCGCACGGGGTCCTGACTCTAATTACGAGCGAGTCGTCGTGGGACGCGGACGAAAGTTAGTTTTATTTTTAATGGCAACAGCTGACCTAGCAAAAGCGCGGATTTCCGCACTGGCGAGAGGGCAAGAGAAAAGGAATCGAAATGGCCTCGACATCATTTCTTCATGACACTTATGTTTACGCTTCAAGAGTAAAAACCTTTTCTCGAACTGATTGGATTGTCTATGCGGCGTGGGTTGGCCTCATGTACGGACTTTTCTTTGCGGTCACGGGATTCTTACTTCTGGGTCATATGGCTGGTGTCGAGTACCCGTCCTATGTTTGGAATATCCCCGTTGGCGTCTTTATATTTTCGACGGCCATTGCTTTCGATACCATCGGTCATCGCACGGTCTATAAGGACTTCATCGCCAAAGGCGAAGCACTTGTTCACCACATTACGATTTTTGCAGGCATCGGAAGCACCCTTCTGCTTTGCTTGGCCTACACGTATCCCGTCTTTCTAAAAATCCCCGTCTTGGTCTTAATCGGGCTCAGTGTGTTTTACTCGGTCGTTGACGAGGCTCTGCACTGGCACCGCTACATGACTCAAAATTCGGACCGCGTGGAAATGTGGAGCCACTTCTTCATCTTCCTCGGGCACATGATCATGGTGTTTGCTTGGTGGGTTTGGTACGTCGAAGGCTACGCTGGCGTCGCCGATACGATTGCCAGAAACCCAATTCTACAGATTCTTCAATAAAAGATCGCTAGCGAAAGCTCTTGTCCTCTTCGCGGGCAAGAGCAACGCAAAGAAGTACGAAAAATCCGACGCTGTAGGCGATCAATCCATAAGCGTGAGCGGAATCCATGGGGCGTTTTAGAACCGAAGCCCACAAGAGTTCTCCGTAAAGTCGGCTTGGAAGATAAATCGAAATCTTTTGCACAAGCTTTGGCAAAATATCGGGCGGCATCCAAAGACCGCCAGCAAATGACAATGTGAGATACACAAGATTTAAGACCGGCGTCGCGGACCGACCGCTGACCACCATGCCAAGCAGTAAACCAAAGCAAGAAAACGGAATCGAACCCAAAGCTAAAATGAGAAGCGTTTGGCTCCAGTTAAAACTTTTAAATTCAAGAGACCCAAAAAAATGGGCCGTCGCAAAGACACCGACAACACTTAAAATCGCAAAAACAAATCCGCTTAAGACGCGCGACGAAATGTGAAGCCCCTTCGGCCCCGGCAGAACACGAATGTACGAGTACCACGTCGATTCGCGGTCCGTCGCAATTCCAATTCCAAACTGAAACAAAACGACACTCAAAACACCGAAAGCACTAAACGACATTGTCAGCATCGCTAATCCGTCTTGGTCAGGCGCATTCGGAATTCCGAAAAACCAAAAAAACAGAGATGGAAAGATAACTGTTGAAATGACGTACATCGGCTGCCGAAGATTTTCGATCGTGAGATAAGCAGCGTGACGTAGAACGAGCATAAAGTCTTTCGCGCTCATGGCTCTTTCCGATACATGACGAGCGCTTCTTCGAGGCTTAAACGCCGAATCTCAAGATTCGTCACAGCATCGCTCGATTGAAAGAGGGCTTTCACGTCGGCGTCACTCTGGTGTGAGATTCGTTCGGTAACAGTGCCATTTTGTGTGTAACGAAGTCGTTTATAATCCAGAGGTCCAAGTATTTCGTCCATCGATCCATCAATTTTTATCTGCCCACCATCAATCAGAAGGACGCGGTCGCCGACCATAGAGGCCTCTGAAATATCATGGGTCGAAAAAAGGACCGTTCCACCATCGTCACGGAATTTTGTAATTTCGCTCCAAAGAAGTTTCTTGCCATCGACATCGAGGCCGGTTGTTGGCTCATCAAGAACGAGTAAGCGGGGTTTTCCGATCAGAGCGCAGGCAAGTCCCAGGCGGCGGCGCTCGCCTCCGCTGAATCCGCCCAATTGCTTGCGCCAAATTTTTTCCAAAGCGAACCGTTCGCGAAGTTCCGCAGAGGATGTTGGAAATTCAAAATGTGACGTCACCAAATTAAGTATTTCTTCGGCCGTCAAATGCGCTGGATAGGTCAAATCTTGCGACGTGTACCCGACGCGCGAGCGCACGTTTTTTGAGCCAGCCTTCTCGCCCCAGAGCCGCACTGTGCCTGCCGTGGGGCTTCGAAGTCCCAGAAGAAGCTTGAAGGTCGTTGTTTTTCCCGCACCATTGGGGCCCAGAAAAACAGTCACCTGCTTTTCACTCAGAGAAAAAGAGAGTGGTCCAATCCGGCTCCCTGCGGAAAAAGCCCGCTCAACATTTTGGAATTCGACGACGTTCACTGGGACGACCCCGAAGAGGTCGGTGTCCCAGCAAAGGTCGCTGTCACACGAGACGCGGCTTTGGCGACGTATTCAGTTCCAAAAATTCTGTCGCAAACCGTAAAGTAGAGACCAAAGTTCGATTTATAAAAGCGATGATGGCGCGCGTGGTGAGTGCCCGTGATCAACCACTTTGCCATATGAGAGCCAATGGGACCTTTTGGCAGAATCTCGAATCCGAGATGGTTGATGATGGCCGAGAAGGTCATCAACGACAAATAGGCGATAAGGACCACGGGATGAACCGGGACGATAAGCACGATCAGAGGAATAGCGGCAGCTTGAATGACCGCTTCCACTGGATGAAACGAAAAAGACGCCCAAGGCGAAGGCTCAAGACTTTTGTGGTGAACCGCGTGAAAACGTCGAAATGCCCAAGGCTCATGAAGTAGCCGATGGGTGAGGTAAAAATAGATTTCATGAAGGACAGCGATCAGTAAAATACTTAAGAAAAGATATGAAAGCCCATAGGCATCAAACTTCAAATAAAATCGAGCCCAACCAAGCTCCCACAAAACCCCAAGCAACGCGCCACTCACACCAAAGATCGCAGAGCTAACAAGCGACGTCTTGATTTCAAAAACTTGAATATCCCGACCCGGAAGCTTTTCGTAAATCTGACGCGACTTCCAAGACGCCGGGGTCGACGAATAGAGATAGATCCAAGCCGCTCCGACGATCAAAAAGTACCGAACGGCCACGATGAACGTCACAACCACGGCCGCCAACAAAAAATTTACGGGTTCCAGTAGTGAAAAAGGGAGATAGGATGCTAGTGTCTCGAAATGGTTTTTCACTCGGCCATGTTTCAACAAAACGGTGCTTTAAGCAAGCCCTCCCAACCCAGCAAGCCGTGCAAGATCGACATCATTGGTGCTGGTCTCGCAGGGCGTCTCACAAAGATGGCTTTGAATTGGAAGTGGCCAACACTTGATGTGAAACTGGTTCGTTCAAAACAAAGTGATCACGCCAGTAAAACTTGGTGCTTTCACAACGGGGATTTGTGCCCAAGCACAATGACCTGGCTCAAACCCTACATCTCGGAAAAATGGGATGGCTACGATGTTCACTTTCCAAAGCACCGCCGAAAACTTGAGAGCGGCTACTACGCGCTGAAGTCTCATGATTTTTTTTCGAAGACCGATGCGGACTTAAAAGAAAGTTTTATTGAAACGCCCAGAAACGATGCCGATCTTACGATTTTAACAACGGGTTGGCCCGATGGGCGTCCCAGCACTGAATGCGGTTGGCAAAAGTTTGTCGGTCTTGATGTGACGCTGCAAAGCCCTCACGGACTTTCAGTCCCTCGGCTCATGGACGCCACCGTTGAACAAATCGATGGGTACCGATTCATGTACTGCCTCCCCTGGAGCGAAACTTCGCTTTTGATCGAGGACACTTACTACGCTGAAAATTCAGAACTCAATGTTGACCAAATCAAAGCTCGGATTGTGTCCTATGCTGACGCCCAGTCCTGGGTCATCAAATCGATCGACCGGGTCGAGACCGGATCTTTACCGCTGCCGCTGTCTCAACCACCCCTTTCAGACATGACGAAAAGTGTGACCCTGGGGGCCGCATCGGGGCTTGCGCACCCAATCACGGGGTACACAACTTCGATTTTATTCCGACAGATTGAAGCTTTGCTGTCTGTCACTGAACCGACGACAGAGAATTTCTTGAAAGCCAATCGCTGGGAGACGGAGCGACTGAAGAGTGGTTTCTCTTACTTCTATTTACTGAATCGAATGCTCTTTCGCGCCAGTCGCCCAGAAGAGCGCTACAAAGTGCTTCAGCGATTTTATAAACTCTCTCCAGGCCTCATCGAACGATTCTATTCCGGCGAGACTACGGGCTCCGACCGCGCCCGCATTCTCATCGGCCGCCCCCCCGTCCCTCTCCTAAAAGCCCTCCGCGAATTTTCAATTTGGTCTTCGACCTAACATCGAGTGTTCGCAGATCTCACCGATTCGAGTACTGCGCGGCGCTTTTACCTTCTTACTGGCTCGTAAGCGCTGCACTCCGCCTTGAGTCCTCTTGACAACACCTCTGCGCGACTCATCGTAGGCCAGAGGTGTTGATGGATTACATTCCCCACATTGTTTTGATGATCGCTGGTGCTTTCGCGTTCGATCGGTTGGGACTATGGATGGAAAACAAGGGATGGATTTACTATCGTCACAAAAAGGCCACCGGCGGATGCGGCAACGCCCTTCAAGAATTTAACGCCCTTCTCAACCCCGCCGCCAGGCAAGTCGTCGAAGCCAAACAAAAAGTCTCGAAGCAAGAGGACCGACACGGTGACGGCGGGTCCCCACCCGCTGAATGAAGACCGAACATTTTTAGAAGTTACGACAGTTTCTCAATTCGTCGAAAGTAATCGGTACTGACTCTGAAAACGAACTGCCTCAGAACGATCTGACTCGAAACTTTCACAATTTATTCGAACCCGATTTTGAAACCCCCGTGGCCTCCGACTTAGGTGGCGGCAGCTGGTTTGCTGAAGAGCCAAGCCCGCAAGAGCGTGCGGTAGTAGATTTCTACCTCAGGTGACGATGCCTGGTGATCATTCAATCTGATCCGCTCCATGACAGCGAATTCAATTCCTGTCGGATCACTGACGTGCCTAGTAAATGTTGATTGTACGGCAAGTGCGATGGATGGGTCTTGCGGATCGATTTCACCGAAGAGACGACGCAATCTAACGGCCGACTCTGCAATTTGATCGACAGCGAGCGTTTCGTTTCCTTCAAGTCTTGCTTGGCGAGCTGCGCTGAAACTTGAATGCGCGGCGATTAAAAAAGACTGGATCACATTTCGACTCATCTGTGCGTTCATGCTGTAACGACTTTGCGTTTGCTGCCAAAGTTTTTCGAGTTCGGGATCGAAGACCGTCGAGTCGACTTTTTCTTTTCCAAGTCCGAAGGCAAATTTTTGTACCGCTGACGAAATTGGCTGCCAAATTGGTGCGCCGAGAACGAATATTCCGATGGTCGAGATTTGCCCAACGAGCGTCGAGAGAAACGCTGTCTCTGTTGTTAAGTACGCCGTCAGATGTGTGCTCACGGCGGCGCTTGCGACCATTGCGGCCGTCAGAATGACGTAACCACGAGCCTTCTTGCCGAAAAAACTTTGAACGCTCTGTGATTTAGACAGAGCCTCCTGAATTTCGTGAGCGAGTTTAGAAGCCTTCGCGACATCTGTACTCGCAGTCGGGGCGGAGAACAATTCCGAGCACTGGGGTGCCGATTTTGCCGATATCGGGGAAAAGATAAGCGCAAGAACGAGCAGAAGTCGCATGATAGCCTCCACGGGTATCAGGTGGCCCCTCGACTCAAAGACCTGGCTTACCTCGGTAGAGGATTACAGTAGCGGGACTGCGCCGGAATCGAACCGGACTTCCATGAAATTCGAGAGGTGAATCTCCGTCTCAGTAGCAGTGGCTTCGACCGACGGTCAAGTGCTGAGGTATGCAAACGGCACGACATCGTGGACGCCGGCCACGCAGTAGTGTCCGCGCGGACGAGTCGGATTTACTGAACTGACCGAGTAGGAATTTTGCTACCACTTACAATACCACTTCTCAGCTTACTGGTCTGTCTTGTTTGATTGGTCCTCTATGAGCCTCAGAAGTTCCGCGTTTGCAGATTAGCCAGTTGGCTTCACGGAACTCGAAGAACGTATTTGGAGAGTTCGATTTATGAACTCCGAGCTGGGATTTTTCGATGAGGAGAATCGAATTTTTAAACCCAACAACCATCTAACCCTGTCACCGATGTCCGGATAACAAAATGTTATCCGTCTACTGCCTTGCACACAGGAAAGATGAAGTTTGAAGTACCGCGTGTCGATCGGTGTCTTTTTGAGATTCTTGCGAAAACTTCGACGAAAATGGTCGGGGCGACGTGATTCGAACACGCGACCGTGCAAGCGCGGCGGAAGTGCCAGCGGCACTTCTGACGTGATGCGCACCCGAGACGAACAAGCGAAGCGAGTTC
>LNDT01000002.1 GCA_001464715.1 Bdellovibrionales bacterium Ga0074137
TGAAAAATCTCAAGGAGAAGGTAAATCTCAAGGAGAAGGTAAATCTCAAGGAGAAGGTAAATCTCAAGGAGAAGGTAAATCTCAAGGAGAAGGTAAATCTCAAGGAGAAGGCAAATCTCAAGGAGAAGGCAAATCCCAAGGCGAAGGTAAATCCCAAGGCGAAGGTAAATCCCAAGGCGAAGGCAAATCCCAAGGCGAAGGCAAATCCCAAGGCGAAGGCAAATCTCGACAAGAAGAGAAGCTCGGCGAGGCGGCTAAGGAAGGCTCACAAAATCCGTCCGGAAGCAACAACAGCGCAGGCAAAGGGGCCGGCGACCGAATCAAATCGGACTCGCTGCTCGAGTCACTTCGACAAAAATTTTTCTCGGATAAAAACGCCCATGACCAAGACGAACGCGATATGCAGCGTTCAGAACGCTCACGCCAAAAGAATGGGCGTGAAAAATCCAGAAAGCAGAGCTCACGTCCGCTCGACGAATGGGACAAAGATATCTCGAAGTGGCGCGAAAAGATGTTTGGAAACCGAGACGACCAGTTTTCAAAAGACCGACTGGAAAAAGAAAAACCGAAGTTTCGCAAAGATGCCGAAGTCGACTCACTTCAAAAAGCGCTGCTGAAAAGCTTGCTCGTACAATCGCTTCGCCACTATGGCTCGTCAGAAAGTCTGCTGTTTGCGCTGAAGGAATTTTTGACGACGGCGCAATCCCTCAAAGGCCGCGGGTCCGACGCTTCAGAAGTCTACTTGAATAAAGTCACTGCCCTCAAAGGCGAGCTCGAAGCCTTATCGATCGAAATCAAGGACCTCGGCCAACTCTCGGCCGATGTTCAAATTGGCCTAAAAACCAGTGAAGGTTCAACGCTTGCTAAACTTCACTTTCTAGAAAAAGTCTTAACGGCCCTTGGTGAAGAAACACCTCTCGGACGCGCCGAGGAACTGACGCTCGACCGGACAAGACGCGCTCTGAAATTAGCTCGCGAAGGTTCCGTCGAACCGACAGACCAGGAGATCACAGAACAGCTGCTGCGCCAGATGCCAGGCCCCCTGGCGCGCGAATACATAAAAGCCAACTACCGCGACGGTGACGGTATCGACTTTAAAAAGGTCGCCGAAGCCGTGAGAAGCTATGGTCTAAAAAATCTAACAATGCTTTCGCAGTTAAAACGCGCGACGCAGTTCCGCTCTTACATGCGCCCGACGCCTGCCATTCGCCATGAGCACGACGGAAGTAAGCTTCCGATTGATGACATAGATCCGGCGTTTGAATCGGCCGACGACATCGCATTTTACCGCAACGTCCATCGCGATGGCCCGATGGAGTTTGATGTTCAGCGCCTGGCCAACGGCGACCTCGTTGAAAAAACGTACCGTGAAGCAATCGACGTGCGAGGCCAGAAAAATCCTAAAGAAAACGAACTCTATATCATGCTTTATGACATGTCGGATTCAATGAGATCCAACGGTCGATATGTGATGCAGGCCATGTTTATGGCTGCGACAGTCGATACGGCTCAGCTGAAAGTGGCCCAAGGAAACCGTGTAGCCTTTATCGGACTTCCCTTCGGCAAAAAACCTTACCCAGAAACACGCATGGCGACACGTCAGCAGACCGCCGACTTCTTCTCGAGTTTGGTTCAATCGCCGCCTCTTGGTACGAGTGGAACCAACATTACTTTAGCAATGCTAAAGGCCTTTGGAATGATCTCGGACGCGCAGCTGGCCGGAACCGATCTTGCGAAGGCCCACATTCTAATATTTTCTGATGGCGCCGACACATTAGACTTCCAAGCACTTCAAAATGCCAAAGCCAAGATCAATGAAAAAACCGAGATCAGTATTCATGCTGTCATGTTTGAAACAGGAAACAGTGATCTACAAAAACTCACGGTTGGCGAGTCGGACGTCGCGACCAGCAATAAGTCGAGCTATCAGTACTTTTCGTACGAGCAGATGAAAAGACTTATGTCGTCCGAAACCAACCAGAACAACCTGATGTCGGCGGCAAAAGCCCGAAAAAGCTCTGAGCATTCAAGCGTCACCGATCACGAAATTCGTGAACTCGTCAGATCCCTCTTACAGCTTCGCACTGAGAGCGAGGCAATGATGGACTCGGTCGGAAGTTTTGAGCTTTCAGAATTCATAAGGACGCTGAAAAAACCTTCGCAAGTCTCCGAATCACAACTTGAAAGATATGTCGCGACACTCGTCGAACAACCGGTCGCGCGCGACGACTCGAAGTACCGACGCGAATCCGCACGAGTCTCGACCGCATTCTTGTTCTTTAGTGAGATCGCAAAAAACAACAAGACGACGCTCGACGAAACTCTCAAGGCCTTAACCCAAGACGAACGCACTAAAATTTCGGCTTGGATCACGAACTAGTGAGATGAAACGAACCGGCTAGGAATAAACGGCTAAAATCGGTAGTAGCTTCGCGCGAAGTACTGCATTTCAGTGTCGCGAAAAGCGACGAACTCATCGCGCGGGCGCGAGACGTTTCGAGATTGCTCGACACCGATGTGAGAGAAAAATCCGGCCGCGTTGATTCCGAGAAATACTTGAGCTGCGACATCTTCGCGGCGAAACACTTCGAGGCGCTCGATCTCTGATTCGTGGGTCCACGTCTGCTCGTGGGCCACAGAACTACCGAAACCAAAGACCCCGCCGCGCATCTGATAGTAAAGATTCGCACTCAAATCATAGCCGTAGTGACGAGTGCCATTGGCGAAACCTCGCGCGTTGGTTTTCGCAGTCAAGCGCTGAAAAAAGTAATCGGGCTTAAACCACAAAAGAAACGTCAGTCGATTTGAGAGTGGATAGTGCGCTTTCAAATCACCACGCAAGCGAGCGATCATGCCTTCACTTTGGCTGGTGTCGCTGGTGGGGAGATACGCGCGAATTTCTGTTTTGTAATCCATGTTGAACGGAAGCCACGGCAGATTATAGCTCGAGTATCCAAAGTAAACGTCCGACCACGTCAGCCGCGACTCAAGCTTCGCACCCCGAAGATCTTCGCCGGCCGAGTCGAGCAAAAACGCAGGACGGAAAAACACTTTTTCCCCGCGGCCCAAGCGGTACTCAAGTGTGAGGTAGTTATAGGTGGTGAGCTGCCCTCTACCGCGATTCACTTCTGATGTATCAACGGTCGCATAATTGAAATACCCAACGCCGATATTTCGGCGAATTTCGCCCCACTTACTTTGAGGCGCCCGTGACGTCGAAATGGAAGTGCCAGATGAAGCGGCATTTTCAGAATTCATCGGTTCAGGGCTACCCGGGGTCCAGTTCAACGAAGGCTTTGCATCCGATGGCAGTGGGGTGTCGATCACGCTTGAAGGCTCAGCAATTTCTTCGGGCTTAAGGCCGCCGAAATCCATGTCGTCGGCCACGGCCGCGAACGGCGAGAAAAATGTGACCGCGATGAAAGCTTGAAGCAGAAGTTTCGACATTTGGTGGCCCCCCACGGGTGGTTTTCTCGCCCACTCCACGCAATGAAACAAGGCAAATTTGCGTGATTTCGGCACCTCTCCTTTAACCCTAAATGAAGCCTGACGCGCTCTCCGACTGATCGGCGTCTCCTATGCCCGTTAACCCTGCGAATCCGCGCATCGGTCACCCGTTGGACACCGCACAAAGGGGGGCTTGCGTTCGCGAGTCAAACTTGAGAAATCCGAGTCATGAAAAAACACTCGAAGAAGTCCCTTGTTGCAATGGCGCTGACCGGTTCGATCTTAATGGCTGGTTTTGTTTCAACCATTTCGATTTTCAGCTCGCTCATCAGCTGCACATCGACGCCCAAAGCCGCCAAGCTCGAAGGACCGCGCGTCTCCATCATGACCTTCAACGTAGAAAATCTCTTCGACACTGTTCATGACGAAGGCACCGAAGACTTTACGAACTTGCCACTGGCAATGAAGTCCGATGCTAAAATTCAAGCCGGCTGCGATCTGAATTCAAGCGACTACAGAAAAAAGGAATGCCTCACCAAGGACTGGAACGAAGAAGTTCTAAAGAAAAAACTCTCGCGCGTTGCACAAGTTATTAAACAGGTCGGCAGCGGCAAAGGCCCCGACATTATGATGCTGGCCGAAATTGAAAACCAGCGCGTCCTTGAACTTTTGCGCGACCAAGAGCTCAAGGACTCCGGCTATGTCACGGCGAAAGTGATCGATAGCTTTGATCCTCGCGGAATCGACCAAGGCGTCTTGTCTCGATTCCCCATGTGGCGCGAACCAAAGATTCACCGCATTCCGCTGAAAGCCTTGGATAAGGACGGTGAGTATTCAGCAAAAAGAACGCGCGGAATTCTTGAAGTCCCGCTGACTCTTCCTGACGGGACAAAAGCGCTGGTCTTTGTCGTTCACTTTGCCTCGCAGTCGAATCCAGCTTACCTGCGCCAGCAGTCGTCGGAATTCTTAAATCAACTTCTTAAGGATGTACCTCCCGACGTCGTCGCGATCGCTGGCGGCGATTTCAACATCACGAAGCTCGAAGACGAGACTTCGGGATTTTTCAAAACGATCCTAAATTCTGAATGGCAGATTGCACATTTGGAAGGCTGCAAGAAATGTGAAGGAACTCACTACTATCATCCGAAAACCGAATGGTCGTTTCTTGACTCAATTTTGGTTCGCAGGGCTTCGGTCGCGGCCACCGGATGGACGCTTGATGCGGCCACGGTCATGGTTCCCAATGAAACGCGATTTCAGATCAGTCGGTACGGAAGTCCCGCTCGATTTGACGAGAATTCCCCTTACGGTGTCAGCGATCACTGGCCCGTGTACGCAGAGATCGTGAAAGCCGCGCCGGCGCTGAAGTAGCACGCGAAGCCACAAAGTGGTTTTGCCGGTACATCTCGGGGGCTTTGCCGGAGGCCCTTGTAAGAGGCTTTACTAGTAGAGAAGTCCTGCGAAAAATTCGGTCATAGTAATCGCTTGATCGCCCGAGCATAGTTTCGCATCCAGTCGCGGACCATCGGCTTTCGCCGTGTCGTCCACTGGCGCTTTCTCGAATGTGACAAGCTCGTCCTTTAGACTCTCAAAATTTCCGACCGCATCGATTGTGTACTTCTTGTCGCCCGACAAAGGCTTCACGGTAAAACGTGTTTTCAAAATCCCCATCGGAAGTTCACAGCTTGAAAGATTCAGCAAAAGATTTGGCGATGTTGCCGAACCGAAGAACTCCTGACGAACGATCCGGCCCCCAGAACGCCCTTCACGTGCACTCTCAACCTTAATGCCCATCCGGTCACTCGACTCGATGCCGGTGTAACTTGAAACCCGACCCGTTGTTTGATCGTAAGTCATAAGACCTGTCATCGTTGATCGAATCGTCCCGATATCAGTGAGAGATTTTAAATCGAGAGAGTAGTGGCTCATCGACTCAAGCGAAACCCGGTAGACGAGTGTCATTTCCTCGGTCGCCAAATACTGGGCCTCAAGAAAACGGTAAGTCTTTACGCGAAGAGTATCCTTCGGATTCTCGTTCGGTTTTAAAACTGTATCGAGACCTTTGGCTTCAACACGGATAACGGAAGGAAATGGTTTTGCGCCGGCAGCGTTCGTTAAAGTTACAAAACTGACACGCTTCCCATAGCGTGTTCCCTCGAACGTCGCTCCCTTTTCTCGGCAGTTTTGAATTTCGGTTTCATATTTGAGAGTGCCTTGAGGCGATGGCGAAACTGTCGTGACTTCACAGGCTGGCGTCAACAGAGGCGAGGTTTCAACTTCGGCGGCTGAAGGCTCTGAAGGTGTGGCCGAATTTTCGGAGGCCTTAATTGCCACTTCAACATCGCGAGCAACATCAGCGAGCTCAATCAGCATCGCGCGTGAATACTCTGAACTGCGGTCCGAAAACGAAGCGTCAGTCGTTCCACCAGAAGCAGTAAAGCTTCCTCCACGCGTGGAGACCTTGATGTCTTTAGGCGTGCAGGCCATAAGACCACCCAGAACAAGAACCGAACAGATCATACGAACCATAGACCGCCCCCCCGCTGCCCATGAGGTACAAAACTCGGCGAGCCGTGTCCAGAGGGACAGCGCCCAATTGTCGCTTCCTGCCTAAGTCTTTTCCGAAATCTGACAAGGTCCCGCCAGATTGATTTTGGCGAGACCTATAGACGCAGGAGGCCTTTAAAAAAAGTTACTTTCTAACGACGGTGAAGAATCGAGCCGTAACCGGTAGGCCGCCCGAGCGAAAATCCATTGACCGATGTTCGGTCCAACCTTTGGGAAGCTTTAACGGGCTCCCAGCGATTCGAGGCAAGACGATGGCGACACACGAGGGCGTCCATTCGCGCTCGAGAAGACTCATTAGCTTCATTTGATTGGCGGCCGTGTCCATGGCTTCGGGACCTTTAAGTCTCTGCCCCCACGGTGGATTTACGAACAGAAGTCGCGGCAAAGTATCGCCAGAATCCACCAGGACCTTCGACGGAACTTTACCGGACGACTTGAGGGGCGCCTCGCCTGGAGACTTTAATAAAAATTCGATCGGCACTTTTGATTTGAGCGCGGCGAGCGCTTTCTTTGCACGCTCCAATTGCTTTGCATCAGAATCAACAATCGTCGCGCGCTTTAAATGCGGCATCGGACTAAATGAGCGACCTTTTTTTTCGAGGGAGCCAAGCGACTCTCGGCCCAGCTCTGCCTCGTCGTCTTTTTCAAAACGAAAGCAAGTGTCGACGGCGAACGTTCGCGGCGGCTCAGTTTCGGACGCCGCTGGCGAGGCGGTTTGCGACTGAGACTCCGTCATCGACACCTTGTCACTTTCGACCGCGTTCGCACCAAGAGCTTCACGCAAAAACACCGCAGTACCCGCCATGGGCTCAACCCATTCCCAGGGATTTTCGAACAAAGCTTTCAGCTCTTTATCATGGCCAATAATTTCAAACGCGCGATCGACGATGGACGCCGCCCACGTTTCACGAAGTGGCGCTGCGCCGACATCGGTGTGCGTTCCGCGCTGATGAAGAAGATCGCCAGAAAGATCGAGACTCACTGTGCAAATATCGTCGTCCACACGAACAAGACACAATACTTCCGATGTGGGCCTTGGAGGCGGAGCTCGAAATGATTTTTTAAAAGCGTCGACAACCGATTCTTCGATACCAGCTTTTATGCGAAGTCTTGAGCCGTGACTTGCCGCTCGAACCGATAAACCGACTTTTGGCTTCAACCATTCTTCCCAAGGGAGATTAGAAACTTTCCGAAATAGCTTTTGAAAATCTCGCGCACCAAATTGATCGACGCGAATCAGAACTCGCGACGCAATTCGAAGCTTCGGTTGTGCGCGGCGAACAACACCAAAAGTGGAATCGAATTGTATTCCACCGGCTGTGACTTCGATTCGCTGGCCGCGCAGGAGGCCACGAACCTCTTTTTCGGCTTGGGCTTCAAGCCCGGGGCCCACCACCAAGAAAAATGTCGCCTCCGTTGAATCCTTGAGAGGGCTTGAAAGCTTAATGATTCTGGGCTGTTTTGAGTTTTCTTCCATTGGCGTATTTTAAATCCTATGAGTCCGTTGGGGTCGGATTGGGCGTTGCATCTTCGGCCCACATCAGTTACTCGCTTCTTATAAACGAAGGAGGTCTTTATGACTACCCGCATTCTTCTCATCGCTACTTTGGCTCTTTTTGCACTTCCCGCAATGATGGCTCCATTGACAACGGCATCGGCCGGCGAGCTCGACAACGAATCTTCAGTGATCAACGAACAAGCCGTTCGCGCCAAGGATCTGCCACAGACCGTGGTTGTTCGAATCGATGAAGCGACAGGTGCTGCGAGCGTTCTTGAGAGCAAAACTGCGCTTTCTGCAGACTCGAAAGGCCTCAACGATCTTCAGACAATGGCCTCAAGCTTTAAACCCGTTAACGCTAGTGGCGCGACGGAACTCGACCGCGATAGCTCGGCATCCTCTTGGCACGCTTGGTACAACTACAGCTACTACTATGCTCCGGTTTACTACTATTATGGCTATAGCTACTCTTACACGAACTACTACTCGTACCGAAGTTACGGCTACAGCTACTACTGGTACCGCTGGTATTAGTCCCAGAGAAACGACCAGATAGATTAAGCCAGAGACCAAGATTTCTTTAAGACACGCGTGAGATCGAAACGAGAGGCAGCTCAGCTCCTCTCGTTTCTCTTTTTTTCGAAACTACGGCCTATTTTTTCATCAGCCCATCCGAGACCTCGTGATTCTTCCTGAACAAGATTAGAGTCCGGTCCATGACAATTTCCCCAAGGACAGTTTCCCCTTCCCTTCGATTTCTTATGTCGTCACTGCCAATACTTTTTCTGGCAATGCTTCTGGCTCGCAGCCCGATCGCAGCTGCAGATTCGCCAAGCGGTACGGCTTCCAGTGGACCCATTCTCGAAACAAGTCTCGACGCCCTCGCGAAAGGCGTTGGTCTTGATACAGTCCAAAGCACTGAACAATCACTTCGCCGACCCGTTAAAATCGCAATCCTCGACAATGGCTTTCGTGGTTACAAAGACTCATTAGGATCGCTGATTCCTCGATCGACAAAAATTCGCGTTGGCCCCGTCGCCGTCGATCCAAAAACAGAGGACGAACATGGTCTAAAGATGGCGGAAATCGTCTCGGGCCTTCTCGACCGAACGGAAACAAACTACGAGCTCCATTTGTTTTATGCGTTTGGATATTCCAACCTGAAGTCCGCCGTTGACCAAGTTATCAGTGAAAAGTTTGATGTCGTTCTCTACAGCCAAGTCTGGGAGTACGGAGGAAATGGCGACGGACGCGGGTTTATCAATTCGCTGATTTCAAAGGCCACCGCAGCAAACATTCTCTGGGTCAACGCGGCCGGAAACTTTGCAAAGACCACTTACCTTGCTCCGGTCGAGCGAATCGCCGACGACTGGGCCTATCTTCCTGGCCCCAATGAATCCGTGCAGCTTCGCTGCTTTAGAAACTCATCGGGAAAGTGCCGTCTCCGATTGGTGCTCTCGTGGAATTCTTTCTCTGATGACGTGAATATCGGGACAGACAAAGATCTTGATCTCGTTCTCACCGATGACACTTTAAAAGTCGTAAAGACGGCGGGCCTAATTCAGAAAAAAAGTGTCACTGGCGAACTGGGCGCGTCTCTCTATCCGCGTGAAATCATCGAAGCCGATGTTGAGCCCGGCGTTTATTTTGCGCGCGTGAAAGTCCGATCAAAGAACTTCACAAAAGCCGACACGCTTCGAATCACAGCCAGCGGCGATTTCCTGGAAATGCTCAATAGAACCGAAGGTGAAACACTGCTCGCTCCGGCCGACTTGCCAAGCGTCATTACCGTTGGCGCTTCGGATTCGGTCAACAGCAGCACCAGCCGAAAATTGGCGAAGCCCGATCTGCGCTCGACGTCACTGATCACAACCGAAAGTGAACTTCAGTTTAAAGGTTCGTCGAATTCTAGCGCTGCTTATGCCGCGCGGATCGCGACGGAAGTCTTTAACCGTGGGCCACTTTCGCGCGAAGCTGTTCTGAGTCTCCTTCAGGGCGGAAAAGCGCCACGCACCGGCGGAAGGGCTCAAGCGCCGAATACAAACCTTGACAAAGTGACTACTGATATTACGTCCCCGCGTGGTTCATGTTTTCCGTATGAAGCTTTACGCTTCAACACTCCTCAAATTATTATGATGATGAAAAGCGGTGGCACCATCGTCGATACGATGTCGGGTTTAAAAATATTCATCGACGAGGATCCCTTTGTCCGTGCCGCTCGGCTGGGTCTTATGGTGAATGATGATGGAACGGGTCGCGAAATTCTACTGGCTGATCTTTCAGGTCTTTTTTCTGCGCCAAAAGCGAGTCGAGCCTTGCTTGGCAGCGGCGGAACGGTTGAAATCGTAAAAACACCGCCCAACGTCAGCTACTGTTCGCTGCGCTGAGAATTGAGCTGCCTGACATGCCTGAAGTTAATTCTGACGAAACGACCGGCACCCGGCCGATGCCGCCGCAAGCTCTTCGTGAGCCCAAAGAGCTAGAGAGCCATGGCGACTTGCGCGTTGATCCTTACTACTGGATGCGCGAGCGAGACACCGAACGCGTCTTAGATCATCTTCGGGCCGAAAGCGATTTTTACGCTTCAGTGACTCGGCCGTCCTTGGAACTTCGCGACAAAGTGTATGAGGAAATCAAAGCTCGCGTGAAAGCCGACGACTCGGCGCCGCCTGTGAAAAACGGTCCGTACTTCTACACAACACGATTTAAAGCAGGATTCGAGTACCCGATCACTTCCAGAGCGAAACTTGAAACGGCCAGTGAAAGTGAACAAGAAGTTATTCTGGACATTAATAAGATTGCCCGCGGTCAGACCTACACATCCGTATCGAACGTGCTGCCATCGCCAGACCACAAATGGATTGTTTACGGTGTCGATCATGTCGGTCGTCGTTTTTATGATCTTTATTTTAAGAATCTGGAAACCGGCGAGATCTCAGGATCAGTGGTTCCAAAGACCACCGGCAATGTCGAATGGGCTGACAACCGCACGATCTTCTACACACTTCAGAATCCTGAAACGCTTCGATCAGAAAGAGTCATGCGCTTTGACTTTGTCTCTGGCGAAACGACTGAAGTTTTTTTTGAGCCTGACGAAATTTTTCGCGTTCATGTTTCAAAAACGCAAAATGACGATTTTATTCTCATAAACACTGCGAGCTTTGACTCTTCAGAAGTTCATTTCGTCCCGGCACAAAACCCTAAGGCGAAATTGTCTGTGTTTTTGCCACGAGAGCTGAAACACGAATACAGTATCGATTTTGGCGAAGGGTCGTTCTACATACTGACAAACTGGAACGCCGAAAACTTTTGCGTCATGAAGACTTCTGGTGGCGCGACTGGTGGTGCTTTTGGGGACGCAGGCTTTGCAAAGGCCGACTGGCTTCCGGTGATCGCCCACCGCTCCGACGTTTATATTTCACAGCTGCTTTTACTAAAAAAACAACTCGTGCTCGGAGTTAGAACTGAAGGGTTAACTCGCATTGAGGTCATCGACCGGGTGAATTTGAAATCGGAAGTGATTTCTTTTCCCGATGCCGCGCACATTGTGAAGCTCTCAAGTAACTTTGAGTACGATACTGATTTCGTAAGGCTCAACTACCAATCCATGGTTCGACCCAATAGCGTTTACAACTATTTCTTCGAAACCAAAGAGCTTCGTCGAATAAAGCTGAGCGAAATTCCCACTTACGACGAATCGAAGTACCAGTCGGAAAGAATTTGGGCCACCGCCAAAGACGGAACACGAATTCCAGTTTCACTGATCTACCGTAAAGACCTGAAGACATCGGGAAAAAACCCAATCCTCGTCTACGGCTACGGGTCCTACGGGTTTAGTGTCGATCCAAGTTTTAGAATCAGTATCGTCTCGCTCCTCGATCGCGGATTTGTCTACGCGATCGCTCACGTTCGCGGTGGAAGTGAACTTGGTCGAAGCTGGTACGAGCAAGGTCGAATGAATCACAAGATGAATACATTCACCGATTTTATCGCAGTCACTGAACATCTCATCGATCAAGGGTATGCTGATCCCAAGAAAGTCTTCGCCTCTGGCGGAAGTGCTGGCGGACTTCTTATGGGTGTCATTTCAAATTTAAGGCCGGATCTTTATAAAGGTATTGTTTCCAGCGTGCCGTTTCTTGACGTGCTGACAACGATGCTGGACGCCGACATTCCGCTGACAACGGCTGAGTACCAGCAGTGGGGAAACCCCGGAAACAAAGAGGCTTATGCCTACATCAAGTCGTATTCGCCCTATGACAATATTGAAGCCAAGGCCTACCCAGCGATGCTGATCGTGACGGGCTACCACGACTCGCAGGTTCAGTACTGGGAGCCCGCAAAATACGTAGCAAAGCTCCGCGATCTGTCGACATCGAAAAATCCCATACTTTTTAAAATAGATATGGAAGCGGGACACTCGGGGGCTTCAGGAAGATTCCAGGCCCTCAAGGATGTAGCCCACGAATGGGCCTTCCTTATTAATCTCGCCAGTGAACCGACCTAGAAGATAAAGCGGAGCTGGGACATCCATCGGTCATTACCGCGGTATCGCGAAACATAGCCGACATTTTCGTTGGGAGAAAGACGACTTCCCAAGACATCACCCATCAGCGAAACTCGCCAATCTTGGGTTTGCCCGTTCATAGAAAAGTCGAGACTCGCATCAGCACTTAAAAGTGAGCCGTTCTCTGCAAGCTCCTCAAGCCAACGTCCACCGAGTGTCAGAGTGCTGCGTCGCCCTTTTCCAATCGCCAAGCGCCCATCGATGGCCACAGCCTCTTTGTACGGAACCCGGGAGCCGAAAATAGGTTTGTCGCTCGCGAAGGGACCGCGCATCGCAAAGCCACCACCGAACGACGATAAATAGCTGACCGAAACTTCCATGTCGGCGCCGGAACCAAGTCCAAACCCACCTGAAATTTTTGGGCTCACCAGGAGAAGTGGATCAAGATCCTGGTAGGTCAAATTCGCTCCGGGACTTTCGTTGATCGGCGAATCAAGCAGTGCCGACACACCTAAGGAAAACTTGCGATCACCCTTGGCATTGGTCCTCGAAAAACCGACATCGGCTGCCGTCAGTTGGTGATAGATAACTTGCGGGGAAATTCGAACAGCTGCGAACTGAAGCGTGTCTGTCAAATTGAGCGAACCTTCAAAAGGTGTCGCAAACTGGTTTCGCGGTTTCAGCGAGTAGCTGGTTTGAGCATAAAAACCATCGTCAAATCGCCCGTAGCGAACGAGTCCGCCGATGGATGCGTGCCGAATCACAGACCCTGTCGACGGCGTCACAAGATCGTACTGTACGTCGGTTGTCTCAGAGAACAAAATCAGTCGATCGGTCGGCTCGACAAACCAGGGACTTGCGGAACGAAACTTTCCGTTTTGAAGCGAGAAACTTCCGCCCTGCTCTGGAATGTAAATGGGCGATACAAAGAGAATCGCTTTTGCCGAACCAGTGCCCGCTTCAAAGAAACCACCCGTTAAACCCTGATCGATCGGCCGAAGCGCGTCGAATCGGTTCAGCGGTTCCCAGAGGCCAAGATCCCAATTTCGATCCAACTGGCTCCACGCCTCGAGGCGACGACCAACAGAAAGTCGTGCGCGCGTATCCCCGCGAGCTTCGGCGTCGAAAAAATCTTCTGTCTGAAGATCAAGAAAGGCCTCGGGCACATAAATGTTTGAGTAGTTCTCAACAGCCGTCGCAAAAGTACCACCGAGTTCCAAAGTTCCGCGGAACACGCGGCCCTCGGACTCGGTTCGAAAGTGCGCGCCAATTTGCGAGTAATCCGGAACTCCTGCCGGTGGGCTCTCACGGTTGAGAAAGCTCTCAAACTTCATATTGAACGAGAGTTCGTCGCTGAGTTTCGTCGGAACTTGATTAGGAAGATGGTTCGGAAACTGGCTCGTCGAAGATCTAGACTTCGCGGTCGCCTTCGACGATTTTGAAGTTGCACCTGCTGGTGCGGCGACTGTCGTGGTTGATGTTTGCGACTGAGCCGAAGACGCCGTGAAACTGACAGCGACCAAAATGATCGCCGGCATGGCCGCCGACAACACGACCGACAAAAGTGTCGAAACGCGGGCGGGCTTTCGGTTCAAATTTGGTAGCAAAACCACCACGCGTGCCCCTCCAGGTGTCGCGGTTCTAATCAGCTAGATAGGGTGCAAGCCCGGGACTCAGCGTGATTTGAAGGAAGGCTATCTGACCGCCCTTTGGTAAGCAAATGGTCGAATTAAGACGAATTTTTAGCCCCGATCAGAGGCTTCAGTGCCGTTTTACGTCACCCCCACTGGGGCTCCGGAGAAAGCTCTTATGAAGAAATTTTAGGGTCCAACCGGCACCCGCGTCGTCACGTCGCTGATCCAGATGGCGTCGGCTCGAATTCCGTAGCGCGGATGGGGCCCCAATTGAGCTGAAAGTTCGTCATCCCGTGCGAAGTCCGAGGATTCAATTTGAGAAACCACGACAACGTTCGAGACGCTTCGCGCCCGAAGTCGGTCAGGTAGGCCGCCACCCCACGATGCATGAAAATCACCCACAACAACCGCCAAGCAATGCCCCGGATGACTTTTTAAAAATGATTCGATTTGCCAGGCCATTGTGTCGTCCCATGCACTCTGCGCCGCAAAATAGCGATCAATGGCCGTCACGGGAACATGTCCGCCCATAATTTCGTCAAATCGTTCGCGGTAGGCGGCCGAACCCAAGCTAAAATTGGGCGGTAAAAGTGCTGCTTGCTCCGAAGAAATTCCGTCGACGCCCAGTTTCGAAATTGCAGACGTGAGAGATCTTGGAGCATTGATGCCAATCAGAGTTCCACCCGTTGTCTGCGGAATCAAGGCTTGGGTTCGGTAGTTTGAAAAGGGATCACTGCCCCACTCGACCGCCTTTAAAAAATCGGCTTCGGCCAATTTCCCATTGAAAAAATCGTCGACCTCCGCTTGATGAACCCAAGACAAAAACTCAAGTCCGACACTGACCGTGCAGCGCCCGGTTTTAGAAAGTGCGTTGAGCGCTTCGATTTGCCGCTCGATATGAATTGGATTTCCGTGAAGCTCACTGAGAATTAAAACACCGCCAGCATCGACACGGCCGACGACGTCTTCAATCGTGAGCGGCCTAGAAATTGAATTTCCAACTGAATTTCCATCAAAGAGGCCCGTTCGCGGAGTCGCTTGTGCCGACGGCACCCAGCAAAAACCGCAAAGGATGATCGAGAGAAACATGAATGGCTTAGCGCTAAAACTTAATTTGGGTTCCATTCGGCTATCATCCGAGCAACCCAGGGGCCTTCGTCAAGCGCAAGGTCATGACCCGCCGTGGGGTGGGTGTGAATTGTCGCCTTATAGAGCTTTGCAATCGATTGGGAGCAAGACGGGTTCACCATTCGGTCGCCGCCTCCTGACAAAACCAGAAGTGGTATCGGCCACCGGTGCGGCGCTTGGAAGCGCGCGGCGGCTGCCAACTGCAAAGCCAAGTTTATTTTTGAAACAGGCCGCGTGTGTTGAATCTCAGTCCACGAAGTTAGAACGGAACTTCGGCGCTCAGGGCGGTTTGAAATCCAGTCGAGAATTTGGCGCTCGCGGTCTTCGGGTTCTCCCGAGCGCAAAATCTGCACAAAGCGGTACCACGAAGTCCATTTCAGGCGTTCGTGAAAGCGAGAGATTCCACGAAAGGAAGAGTTCATTGCGACCGACGAATGAAAATCCGTCGGGTACTTCGAGATCCAGGCTGCCCCCACCATTCCGCCAAGGCTTATTGCCACAAGGCGCCTGTGATCTGCTGGTTTAAGCCCGGCTTCGACTTCCCGGACAAGAATCTCTTTAAATTTTTCTCGGACAAATTCTGCCGTTTCTTCGATCGATAAAAGAGCGGTCATTTCAGAATGTCGGCCACACCCAGGAAGGTCGATCGTCTCGACACGAACCGAGAGCCCTCGCTCCGAATAGGCCGTTTCAAGATCTTGAATGAATGTCCCCCAATGTCGCGATTCGCGAGCCAGTCCGCGAAGCAGTACAAGCTGGTGGATTTCTTTTTTCAGGTTTGCGGTGGAGTCTGCCATCACGGTGCCTATTCTGTGTACCAAAGCTCTGTGGCTCGGCGACGAAGCTGAGCCCGGGTGTTCTCATCAAGGTTGAGCCACGAGTCGGAACTTGTCACGGCTCGGTGAACAAAATCAAAAAGTGTCATGTGGCGACGAAGGATTCGCTTCAAGCGATGTGGCTGAATTGGATTGAAAGCCCCCAGGGAGGAGAACAACTGTCGCGGATTTTTCTTTAGCCACAGCCAACTGCCAAGCTCCAATGTAAATGGAATGTAAACGGGAGCGCTCGATCCTTTTTTGGCTTCCGCCTGCTGCATGTGATTGCCATAGAGCCAATCCCAGAGATCGCCGTGAGTCGTGTAGCTTTTTGCCTGAGGTTCGATTTGATAGAAATGATGAGGATAGCTGCGATCAAAAAGTCTTTTAAAGGCCGAGATTTCTTCTAGGTGCGGAGGTGGCTTCGTGGTTTTTGCCCAAGGGAACCAGACTCGGTCCACGGCGCCAAAACCAGAATGCACGTCAATCGTCACGGCACACTTGGACCGAAACATTTCTCGCTCGACAAGACCGTGCAGGGCGCGAGATTCAATTTCCATATCGGCTGTTTTTGAAACTTTTGGCGAATACCAAGGAAGGCGTGGGCTATACTCTTGTCCACCCAAAAGAAACGCCGGCGGATTTTCAGCGCGGACTGGAGAATTTCGCATGAGATCGACACCGCTACCGTTGGACCTGGTCATTTCAAAAATACCGACGGGATTTACGATCGGCATAAAAACAAGCCGAGACTTTTTTAGACGGTCTTGCAGTGACTCGTCCCACTCCATCGTTTCGCTGATCGACTGCATCCAAGAAATGACGACGTCCGACCCGATGCGCTCAAGCCCATGAACCCCACCGAAAATT
>LNDT01000003.1 GCA_001464715.1 Bdellovibrionales bacterium Ga0074137
GAATGAAAACACCGAAGCAATTCGAAGAGGAATTCAACAACCAGGTTTAACGCTGGACGACTGAAGTAAAAAGTGGCCCGAATAATCAGGTAAGCTCAGTAGAGCCCCTAACCAAGGGAACGGGAGGGGCCGAAGAAATTTAAATTGAACGATTAGTTCTTTTTAAAAAATACGTAGTCAGCTTGGTACTTAACAGTTTGCTTTGCGCCCATGTTATTCGCAGCACATGGATCTTTAGGGGGAGTTCCGCCTTGAGTGTTCAAGCGCTGAATGTAAGTCACGCCAACCATCATGCCTTTGCCTTCTGCAGGATTGGCTTGAACCAATTGAAGAGGGATTGCATTTGGGTTCGGGCTAACCGCTAATTGCTTACCGGTGACCTTGCTGCCATCGCTGTGTTCCCATGTTGGTCCAGCATAGTACTTTCCAACAGTTTTTTTCTTGGCATCAGTCAAAACTGCGTTCGGCCCTGCAAATGTCCACTCGTGGCCTGTGCCATCAGGTTTTGCCTTACATTCGTAGGTGAGATCGCCAGCACCAACTAAAGTCATTGCGGCTTTGTTGCCCGTTGGAACAGCGATTTCAGCCGGCACGGTGGCGGCCGTTGCAGTAGCGGCCGTTACAGTAGATACGGCGCCAAAAACAGAAGCGATTAAGATAAGCATTTTCATAGGACTCCTTTGAGAACTTTGGTTGAGCCCTAAATGCTATGGATCAAGCTATTGACAGTCAAACAACGCGTTTCCGGTGCGTGTGGAAGTGTCGACTCAGGCGCGTCAGGAACAAGAGTTTCTATACTGGCAAAAAATAAAAGTTGAATGTAGATTTTTAAGGCCGGTAGCAGCAACAAGCCAGGAGTCAGCGTATGAAAGCATTGTGGGCCTTCGAACCGTTCCATCAAGATAAGGTGCAATTAAAAGGGATGCACGATGCGCTGAGCCTTCTTACGGGTTCGACCTCAGCGATTGATGTTGGGTTTGTCGTTACTCACACCGAGTCCTTGCTCAACTTGGCCTTCGATGTTCCGAAAGAAGAGCGGTTTAGCACTTACCCCCGGAAGTTAATCATCGAGAATCTTAAAGAGGCTCGTGTAAAACTCGAGAACAAACGAATCCATATTGTTGATTGCGAGACAATGTCGACCACAAAATCTGTCGACGCTTTGCTAAAGCTCGCAAAAGTTCGCGGCTGTGGTCTCATTGGGCTGTTCACACATGCCAGAAAAGGGTACGCCCGCTTTGCCGTTGGGAGTTTTGCTGAAACTGTAATTCACAGAAGTAAAGTGAGTCTTTTGATTTTTAATCCTCAGACTCGAATGGCGCCGAAGATAAGACAGACTTTTTTTGCCAGCGATTTTAGTCCGGCATCAAAAAAGCACTTAAAGCAGGTGATTGCTCAATGTAAAAAGCTAAGGTCCGGTCTCACGGTGTTTCATCATGCCGAGATGACTTACGAGTGGTCTCTTTCTGAATCGAGTCCCGGCGTTCGCGCCTACCGGCAACGAGTGAATCGGATGAAGATTTGGATTGAGAACGAGTGTCGTCGCGCCAACGTGCCGTCGGAGGTTGTCGTGCAGACGGATTTGAAGCCAACATCGGAGCTTGTTCTTTTACAAGCGGGAAAGAAAAAAGCAGATCTTGTCATTGTCAGCGCAAAAACGGGAATTCTTGCCTCACTGATGGGCGGAAGTGTGACTCGACAGGTTGTTCGCGGGAGCAACGTCCCAGTTTTGGTACTGAAGTAGAATCGGAATGTTTCTGCTGGTGGATTTTCCGAACGGAAGCAAAAGTCGCTCACAAAAATTCGACCTGATTTAATATATTATACATTTTTTACCTCCCTCGCCTTCGATGAAAATCCCGTCTATTAGCTAGGGAAAAAAGCTTGAGACCGATTTGTGTATTACATTTCGGTGAGCAGGTAGATATTTCCGTTCGAAGCTCTAAACATTGTTTAGTTGTTTTGCGATCGGCAGAGCATTAGCTCTTCCGCCTCAAGGGCTCGAATCATGCGCGCAAATAAATAATAATTGGGAGACGTTATGAAGATGGCTATTGTTCCATGGCTTGCCACGCTCGCGATTTCTTGCAAAAGCTCCGCTACCAACTGCGTCAGTGAAAGTTTTTATGACATGGATTCTGTCGCTAAGTTCGCAAAAGTTCAGAACTGTTATTTCATGGACCTCGAAAGTATTCCGGGTCCGCACACGTCCGCCGATCGCCAGTTCAATTACTTTGCATCAAAACTGAACGAATACGCGCGTCTCTTCGGTGCGAAGTCGATCGATACGGCCTCCCTCGAATACATGTTTTATCCCGAAGTTTTAAAGGGCGGTCTTTCAGCCGATGACTCCAGAGATATCGAATTCACATACATTCAGGCTTACTCATGTGTTTCCGAGTCCGGGAAAACGGTCGTCAAATCGCTTCCGATCACGGTGCGCGGAACAGTGGGAGCTACGGGCGTCTGCCTAACGGCAAATACCAAAGTCTGCAGTTCGCTGCTTTAGGCGAATCTGCAGCCAGTTCTTTGGTGAATTGTTTGGCGAAATGTTTGCAGTGAAGCGGTCCGTAACCCAACGGATCAACTGCCCACTGCGAAGGATGGCCCCTATGGCTAAAAACCACTGGTTTAAACTTACAATTCTCACTGTATTTCTGGGGCTTTTCCAGGGCTGTACAGCCGGCGGTTTCGGCGGCAGTTCTGGAGGGCCAGCGCCCTCGCCGTCGGTTCCAAACGGGGTCTCTGCTACGGAGAAGATCCAAACAGACCGGTCACAAACGACGTTCGTTCTTCCAAATGGTCTGGATGTCCTTGTTGTTTCTAGTCCCAAATTCACAAAGGCTTCGGCCGCGATGGCCGTCCCGGTGGGTTCGTGGGCTGACCCAGAAGAGCACCAAGGATTGGCACATTTTCTTGAGCACATGCTGTTTTTGGGCACCAAAGAGTACCCCGATGCTGGCGAATACACGGCCGTTATTGCGAAAAATGGGGGCTACTCGAATGCCTACACGGCACGCACGTTTACGAACTACTTTTTTGAAGTGAATTCGGAAGCGCTTCCGGAAGTCTTGCGTCGGTTTTCTCGTTTCTTCGTTTCACCAACGCTTGATTCTAAGTATATCGACAAAGAAAAAAACGCCGTTCACAGCGAGTTCGATAAGAACATTCGAAGCGACGGATGGCGTTTTTGGCAAATGTTTGGCCTCACCGAGCCCGAAGGGCATCCGGCCAGAAAATTCAATATTGGTTCAAGAACGACTCTCAAAAATGCCTCATCGGCTGTCCTTCGCGAGTTTTACGAAAAGCACTATTCCTCAGACACAATGAAGCTTGTGGTTCTTGGGCCGCAATCCGCAGCTGAACTTCGCTCCATGGTGGAGTCCAATTTTCCCGACGTTCCAAACCGTGAGCTAAAGAAAAAACCGAGCGATCTTCTTGTCCCGAAGTCTCAAGCTGGAAAATGGCTGGATATTAAGTCCATCGGAAACCGCGATACGCTGACAATTCTTTTTCCAAGTTCAGGCTACGACCTTCATTGGCAGTCAAAGCCCGGTGCGATTCTTGGCGGCCTTGTGGGATCCGAGAATCCGGGTTCTTTAGCTTCGATTCTAAAACGAAAGCAGTGGATCACCAGTTTGAGCGCAGGAAGCCAGGATCTGGCTGAAGGTGTCGATGCGGGCTACTTCAATATCGGCCTTGAGCTGACAGAAAAAGGTCGCTCTGAACAGGTCGAAGTTCTTAAGACTGTTTTTTCGGTTCTTGGCGAAATTCAAAAACAAGGTGTTAAGAATTATCTCTTCACTGAAAAGCAGACGATGGCGCGCCTCGCGTTTGAGAATCGCGGACTGGTCGACGGTGCCGACGAAGCGGCTCGAATCGCTGCTTTGATGTTGGTCCACCCGGCGCTCGAAGTTGACGAAAGATCAAGTCTCTATTTTTCATCCGACGATGAGCTGATGACAAAGTTCCTTAAAACTCTCACGCCCTCGAATGCGACCGTGATGACTCAATCTCCCGGGGCACGCACCGACAAAATTGAGCCGTTCTACGGAACCGAATATAGCATGAAAGAAATCCCGAAAGAGACGAAGCAGGAATGGGAAGTGGCAATGGCCACATCGGTTTCAGACTATAAGTATCCCGCCGTGAATCCATGGATTCCCACTTCGTTTATTATCCACAAGACCGAGGCAGCGCCTGTCCCGCGGCTTCTTGGTGAACCTAAAGATGGACCCCTGTGGTTCAAACAAGAAAGCGGCCCGGACACAAAGCCCATGGCATTTGCGACATTTAATATTTGGACACCCGAGATCGCGCGAAATTCGCGGACGGTTTTATTGGCGCAGATCTACGAAAAAGCTTTCGGTATTACGCAGACGGAGCGTTTGGCACCCATGTTTGAAGCGGGTTACGGCGTATCGATCGATCTTAAGTCGGGATTTGTGCAGGTCAAAGTTCAGGGCTATTCTGAAAAGTTCTCGGATGTTCTCTTCGACATTTTGGCGTCGCCGGTGAACAGGCTCGACTCGATATCAATCACCGAGGATGATCTTGTGAAGATTAAAGGTGATCTTAAAAAAGAGTTCGCTGATCACAAAGTGAAGTCGGCGATCGACCGCACTGTTGCTCGAAAACGGGCTCTTATGTTCTCTCCATCCTTTGAAGTAGAGGACTATGAGCCCTTCCTGGATGAGATTACTGTTTCGGAATTTGATGCATTCGTAAAAACTCTCTTTAGTCGAATCCATGTCGGTGGGTTGGTTTACGGAAACCTTCAAGCCAATTCGCTCGAAGAGCTCATGCCGCGAATCGTTTCTAATTTGAAAGCAGAGCGATTGTCTGACGAGGAAGTAAAAGCGATAGTTCCAAAAGAGAACATCATAAAGCCGTCGCAGAAATTCGTGTCCGTGATGGAAGGTGCCGACAACAACAATGGAATGATCGTTCAGCTTGAGACGGGGCTTCGCAATCCTACGAACGTAGCCCTGAACATGGTTCTCGGAACCCTTCTTCAGGGGCGCTACTACAGCGAAATGCGAACGAACCAGCAACTTGGCTACATCGTTCAAGGCGGCGCCAGCACGACGCCAGCAGCGACACGACTTGATTTCTATATCCAGTCGAGCGACTACCAGCCCGAGGAATTGTCGAAACGAACGGCTGCATTCTTGGCGACGTTACTTGTTGAAATCGACACACTGCTTGAGCAGCAGTTTGTGACGGTACGAGACGGACTCATTCTTGAGCTTTCGCGCAAACCCTCCGTGATGGCCGAGCGCTTTCAAAGTCTAGAGAATCTTTGGGGGAACCGCGATGCCGAGTGGACGTACGACGAAAACCTCATCGAGGCACTTCGCACGATTAAAAAAGAAGACGTGAAGATTCACGCCGTCAAAGCTCTAACACCAGTGTCCCAGGCTCGTCTTTCGATCTACTACTATGGATCAAAATCGACGATGCCAAAGGACTTCGGTGGTGACATTCCTGTACCGAATGTAAGGAATTTTCCGAAGATGCTTCTCTTCACCAAGTAATGGATCGCTAAAGCGCCGCCGCAGTTCTGTGGCGGCGAAGCCAAAATGCAAAGATCACCGGTAGAGACAGAAGAAGCATCAGCCCGGCCGCTGATCCTGGTGGCGGGCTTGAGGCGTTTTTCGCTAGGCCGCAACCCATCAACTGGTCCTGACCAAGTTCGTTTCGTGGGTAGAGGTAGGTGATTGCATCAATATCATCTTGAGCCAGAGTGAAGCTTGTTTTCGCGCTGGCGTCGGACCACATCAGAGCCCCCGCATCTTGCGAATGACCGATACCAAGAACGTGTCCCATCTCGTGCGCCATCACGACTTTTCTGGCGACGTCAGGTTGATTTTCAACGCTCGATTGTCCGCCAGAGGCATTGATGATTAAGAGGCCCGTCACAATCGGACCACCCAATACTTGGCGATTCCCACGTCCGACACCAGCGGTGCCGTCGTTCGATCCTGCTCCAGCAAAAGGAGTCATATCCGACGTGCAATAGATTGTCGGTGGGTTGGAATCCGTTGTGCTTGTGGTTGAGCCACCATAGGACAATTTGATTCGACTTGTTGGAACCTGATTCCAAACTTTTATCGACTCTTGCACGAGGGCGACAATATCAACTCCGGCTGGACAGTTCGAAGTATTGACCAAAAACTTCACTTCTGGATCGGCCCAACCCTGTGCGCCGCCATCGTTTCCAGAAAGGGTGAAAGCGTTTGTCAGGAGCGGGATCGTACTTAGAAATCCACCAAGAGCCGCTGAAGCCACTAATTTCGAAAATTTCATTCAATAGATCCTTTCAAGAGCGAATTTTTTAAAGCGCATAAGAGTAGCTAAAAACTAGACTCGGCGTGCGCTTTTCAGAGAGAAGACCTTCGAAAATAAAATCAAAACCAAATCGAGAGGAGCCGTATTCGAAAGAAGAACCCAAAAGAATGAGGCCCGTTGTGACGGAGCTCGATCGTGACGGTTGGACGAACTGTGTGGGTGTTGTGCCGTTCAAAAGCGTTACCACTCCGCCGTTTCCTTGGATCGTATAGCGGGTGAGTCCAATCCCGAACTGCCAGTCCAGTACGGACTCAGTCCATCGGTAGAGATCGAAACCAACAGGCAAAACAAGCTGTAGTAGCGTTGTCGTCGTAGCATCGCCGGCCGAGTTTCGGCCGATCGGCGTGTAGGACAGCTGTGGCGATACGTACCATTCTGTTGTCACCAAGTAGTCGTACTTAATGAAAATGGGGTAAGTGAAAGCGCCGGCGGTCGAAGGGGCGGCGTCGACCGTTTTCGTAATTTTTCCGAGGGCGTTTTGTTGGTAGAGTGCGGCACCGATCCGGAAAGCACCATCGCGAAAAGCGAGCGCCGGTTGGGGTGTCACAGAAAGAGTGCCCGCAAAAAGAGCACCCAATGTGAGAGCGCGTAGGAAGCCAAGCGACAGAGCATGATTTTTTAAATTCATGTCCCTGATGAAATCTTAATTGGAATTTAAGTGTCAATTTAACAAACGGCGACTCTCAATTTATCTGTTTAGATAAATTTAAAACAAGATTAAATTCCCACGATCCAGAGCTGGCCGTGCGCGACCGGCTAGGGGACTTTTGTAAGAATTAAGTTTGTCGCAAGTCCACGGGTTCGTGTTTGCGGCGAAGTTCCGACGCCGGTGCTGAGATCCGAAATATAAAGTCTCGCGGGCTGTCCGACGGGAAATTCAACTCGGCGAAACATATAAATGGTTGTTGAGGCCCAAACGCCGTTGCATCCGGTCAATGTAATATCGCGGGTCACATTCGCGGCCCAACCTGTGAGGCCGCAGTAGGCTTGAGCGTTCAGAGTTTGAGCGGCCTGTGCGGAAAGCGGTCGAACGCTCGATGAGTGGTTGATCACATTGTACTCGAAACCTGTGAGGCCACTCAACGTGGGAACATTCTCGGCGCCCACGCTGTGCGCTCCCGAAATAACGTGCTCAAGGATCGGCGTTCCGCAATCAGCACTAAAAATGGTTTCTCGAAATTGAAACGTCCCAAGATTCGAAGACGAATAAGAGGCGATGATGGGGCTTGTTGTCGGCGTGCAGGTGCTCTTTGCGAAATTGCCCAGCATCTGCCCGATGCCGCGCGCCTCGACTTGAAGTCGAAGGGTTTGGTTCGGACCACGATTTCCTTCAGGATCAATCGGGTAAATCGTGAGAGTGTCTTCGCCAATAAATCCTACGTTCGGCGTATAACTAAAGCCTCTGTCGGCCATTGTATTTGTTGTGTCGATAACAACCTGTCCTGATCTCGGCGGAGTAATTATAACAAAATTAATCTGGGCAGGATTTGTGTCGCTATCCAAAATCGGAAGCGCCACACGTGTCGTTACATTCATCGCAAGCGATGCGGGTGTAGTTTGTGGTACGAGCGCTGGAATTCGATTGGGAGTCCCTGTGTCTCCGGCAGTGTCTCCATCGGATGAAAGCCCTGAGGATGTATTGACGCTTATGGCTTCGAATCCGCTTCCACAGTTTTGAAAGCTAATCACACCTAAAAAGACCGCACCGCCGACCAGGATGTAGTTTCGAACTTGTTGAAATTTAATCATCTTTACATTCTCTAATTGAACCACCAAGTGTGTCAAATTTGAGCATGTGATCGTTCCTCGACTCGACTCATTTTGAGTCATGAGTCGAGACCTGGCGGATAGGGCAGTACCTCATTCTGTTTTCGTTTTGTTTCGTTCTGGTTTTGTTTGCTGCTCTCAGCCATCGGTCTATTTGAGATGGTACCATCTCCATTTTCTGGTAGCTCCTAGCGCATAGAAGTCGGAATTATAGAAAAATTTTAGGCAGCAGGAGCGGATATGAGATCGATGGGCATTTGCTTTCAAAACGTATTGCTTGGAGTACTAGCTTTAATTTTCATAGGCCCCGTCGCCGAAGCGCGAGACCTTTGCAATCTTCCGGACGGCACTTCGGTGTTCATGTACTACCGCCCCAATCCTCGTACAGATATTGGTCCGGCTTACACATGCCGAGAGGTCGTTCGCCTGCGCACCTGCATGAGAGGCGTTCTTTCAGAGGACGCTCCCGAGTGTTTAGACCGAAATTCTGGCGCCTGCCACGCGGGCTGGATTGAACAGCTTCCAGATAGCGAATTCAGATTTCCGACCTGCGCGGACTGACTAGTTTCCGGAAGCGCCCTTCTGGACGGCTTCAAAGTTATGTCCGTCTAGAATCATACAAATGATGTCGTGGGTTTTTTGAACCTTAGCTAGAAAATCCTCTGAAGAGCCGACGATGATCCGCCGAGGGTGCTTGCTCCAAGCATCTTTGATTTTCTGATTTAGCATTAAGGCCTCAGATGTGTCTTCAATCCTCACTTGAGTCAGCTGGTAAGCTTCGGCGCCGGCCGAATCGAGGTGTAGAACCCAATCATAGCGTTTCATCTCAAGTTCAAGAGTGGTTGATAGGCTCGATAGAAACTCGTCGGCTGAGGCCGGAGAGTAAGCGAGGCCATCCAGCGAACCTCGGTCGCAAAGGATCGCTCGAACTTCGCCATTGTGATGACTATTGCGCTGACTTTCGACAGCGGCGATGTTTTCGAGTTCGCGCTGGACATAGTAAATGGCCCGCTGCTGACAGCGTTGGATCAACGGATTTTTTGATCTGGGAAAACCGCCACCATAAAGAATCGTTGCTGCTTCGGGAACTACGATCACGCGTTCAGCCTCTGTGCGTGCGATAAAATCCAAGACAGAGGTCTTTCCGGCTGATGGGCCGCCCGTGAGCGCTATTTTCATTTCACATCCAGTTTTCTTGTTGTGCTACGTTTATCATGTTTGCCGCCGTCGGCGCTACAAAGATGCCGCCGGTGGCGCCGCTAAAACGGGGAGAAAAGAATGCGAATCCGACAGATGGGGTTTTCCTCAAGACTTAAAGCGCATCGCCATCTTCTGACACTTGAAACTTTGCGGTTCATTGTTGAGTTTTTGGAGGATGGCAATGCACGGTTGGCGGCATTAAGATCTGGAATTCCAGAAACCTACGCGGCTCGCCAAGGCCAGTGGCTTAGAAAACTTCCGATCGTAAAAGCGGCCATGGAGACTGAAATCGACAGCAGCGATCTTCGAAAGCTGCGTCGATCTTTAGCGATCATTGATGCAGAGATCGATAACTGTCGTGAGATTTTAGGTATCACCGATCGCTAGGAATCGATTTCGGTTTTAAATCCTCGGCGCGTTGGGGCCTGCCTTTTTGGCCCGGACGAACCGTCCAATGATGACTGCAATTTTTCGAGCACGTTAAAGCGTTCTTTTTTGAGTTTTCGGTAAAGCAGTCATCACACAAAACAGCGGGGCTATCGCAGCGGACACAGAAAATCTGGTGATCAGCCGGTTGTCCACAGTGTGGGCAGGCAGAGAACTTTTGGCTGGCACGGCCGTCGCCGTCGACCGCGATTCGGTGGTCAAAAACAAAACACTCGCCGTTCCAAAGAGAACCCTCGGGCGCTTCGGTTTTTGAGGCAGGAAATTTGTCGATGTAATTTAAAATTCCTCCGTCCAGCTGGAAGACGTTCTCAAATCCGCGCTCCTGCATAGCTAACACGGCTTTTTCGCAACGAATGCCGCCCGTACAAAAGATGTAAGTGGGCTGGGATTTATCCGTCACTGACTTATCGAGCCAATCTGGAAAATCAGAAAATTCCTCGATGTCCGGCGTGAGGGCATTTTGGAATGTGCCAATCGAGGATTCATAGTTGTTTCGCGTGTCGATGATGAGGGCGTTAGGTTCGGCGATCTGGCGGTGCCACTCTTCGGGGCTTAGGTGGGTTGGGCTTCTCAAATCTTTCGGGGCAAGATCCGGCCGATTTAAAGTCACAATTTCTTTTCTAACTTTTACGACGAAATCCAGAAATGGTAATTTTTCGCCAGCTTCGATGAAGCTCGTTTTGACGTTAAAAAACTCAAAACCTGGTTCAAGAGCGGACCCAGCGGCCCTAACAAAGTCTCGAAGCGAAGGGGAGTCACCGGACGCGGTCGCATTCAGTCCCTCGGGACCAAGAATAATCAGGCCCTTCACCCCAGTCCGGCCCGAAATTTCAAGGAGCTTTGCGCGAAGGTCGCGGACGCCTTGATCCGTCAGAGTCGTGAAATGGTAGAACGTTTGAACTTCAGTTCGCGTTTGAGCGCGAGGCACGGGTGGCATCATAGTTCGTCTTTCGTAGCATGCAACGTCACAAATCTCAATGTGACCGATACCCCTCTCCCGGAGTCTGTGCTATCCGTGTCGGATGTCTGAAAGCTCACCCAGTTCCCCGGTAAATCCCCAGGTAAATCCTCAAAAGGACCGCGAGATTCTTCGTCGCCGTACGTTTGCGATCATCTCGCATCCTGACGCCGGGAAAACGACGTTGACCGAGAAGCTTCTCTACAATGGTGGAATTATCCATGAGGCCGGCGAAGTAAAGGGGAAGTCGGGGACCAAAGCGGCCACGTCCGATTGGATGGCGCTTGAGCAGCAGCGAGGAATCTCTATCACATCCTCTGTCATGCAGTTCGAGTACAAAGGGCTTCGAGTGAACCTGCTCGATACGCCGGGGCACAAAGACTTCTCCGAAGATACTTACAGAACGTTGGTTGCAGCCGATTCGGCCGTGATGCTGATCGACGTCGCCAAAGGTGTTGAGGACCGAACCAAGAAACTTTACGAGGTTTGTCGCTACCGAAATATCCCAATTTTCACATTCATCAATAAGTGCGACCGCGAAGGAAAAGCGCCGCTCGAGCTGATTGATGAGATTGAAACGACATTGAAGATGGCCTGCTGGCCTGTGACTTGGCCGGTCGGTGTGGGTGGATTGTTTTTTGGGATCTATCACCGCACGCGCAAGGTCATTTACCCCTACGAAGGGCGTGACAACGATCAAGATACGGCTCCAATTCCTGTGACATCGTTCGATGATCCGAAACTCGCAGAAAGAATCCGACCTGAAGTTTTAGCGGCCTTCAAAGAGGAAATTGAGCTTGTCGACGGGACTCTGGGAGAGTTCAATCATCAGGCGTTTTTAGATGGAAAGATGTCGCCGACGACTTTTGGTTCTGCCAAACAAGATTTTGGTGTCGATCTATTTTTAGATCTTTTCAAAGATTGGGCCCCGGGACCAGCGGCTCGAAAAACGAAAACGGAACACGTGGTAAAGCCGCTGGACGCTGCCTTCACGGGTTTCGTTTTTAAGATGCAAGCCAACATGGATCGAAAGCACCGTGACCGCGTCGCCTTCATTCGTATCTGTAGCGGAAAGTTCGAGCGTGGGATGAAAGTACATCACATGCGCCTGGATCGTGAAGTCAGGCTCGCGTTCTCAAGTCAGTTTTTAGCTCAGGACCGAGAGACGGTCGATGAAGCGTACGCAGGCGATATTGTCGGTGTGAACGACACCGGACTCTTTCAAATCGGCGACTCCATCACGACGGGAAAAAAAGTAGTTTTTGAGGATATACCCAAGTTTCCGCCTGAACTCTTCGCGCGACTTTCCGTCAGCGACGCGATGAAACGACAGAAGCTTCAAAAGGGTGTAAAACAGCTTTCTGAAGAAGGCGCTATTCAGCTCTTTATCGATCCCCATGTGGGTCACCAAGATCCCATTATTGGCGTTGTCGGCGAGCTTCAGTTTGAAGTGTTGATCTACCGACTTGAAGATGAATATGGGCTTGATGTGAAGCTCGTTCGCACACCATTCAAAGTGGCGCGATGGCCAAAGGATAAAAGCGGAAAGCCTTGTGCCGACTTAAAAGGGAACCTTCAAATTTTCCGCGACATGAACGAGAACCCTGTGGTTCTTCTCGAGCAGGAGTGGGATCTCAACTGGGCCAAGAAGGAAAATCCAGACGTCGAATTTGCGTCGAGTATAAATACGGTCCGCGATCAGTATCAGCTTTAAGCCACGTTGGCGTTGTCGACGGTTGCAAGGTGCCGAATGTAGTCGAGGAAAGATCGACTGCAGTCGGTAATCTGAATTCCATAGGATCTCTGATCGACGTCGCTTCGTACAATCTCACCATGGACAGAAGTTTCAGTGGTGTCAGAAACCGGAATCGTGACAGTGATTTCACCCGCCGTTGGAAGTGGGGCTTGGCTGGGAAGAAGTTCCAACCGAATACCATTTTCCGAAATATCAAGAATCCGTCCATTTCGGATACTCATGCCGTTCCCGTCGGACCGAACGGCGATCGATGTTGGAAGATCGACGGAAAATCGTCGCGACCGGCGCTTTTTGATTCTAGGATCAGTTTGAAAGACCCAAAGATAGTCGTCGGTGGTTGGGTATTGGGCCGCGACACGGGCGCGGATATCAGCCGGCGCCTCAATCATGATTTCAGTTTTTTTCATGAATAGCTCTTCAAGGACACTCACCGATTTGATTGAGTACATTCCGTTGGTCAACTTTTCGGTGGGATATTCGAAGGTCTTATCCGTCAGCGCATCACTCAAAATTAATTTTGTGAGCGGCCGAATTGCGATGAATTTTTTTGCGTTCGATTCGAGTGTTTTTTCAAAGTCCTCGATGCTCACAGTGAGAGGAACGTTCAAGTCGCCGCCCAAGGAAGCAACGGGGCGGGGTTTGTCGCCGCCGATCGGTTTAAAGCCGAAAAGTGAATTGTAGTATTGAACGACGCCCGGCTGAGCCATTGTCACGATGTTCTGAACGTCCATAAAGTTCTTTGAAAACTGGTAGGCAAAGCTCATCAATTCGTAAAACAGACTGCTGGCCGGAGCGAGGTACTTGGGATTAATGGCAAGGCTTGCGATTTCAGAAAAGGCACTGTGTCCGACGGCAAAGTGAGAGTTCTTTTCTTCCTCGCTGAGAATTTCAGACATAAAAAATCCGAACGGATTTCGCGTCAAAAGAGTGAGGGTGCCAATGACTGATTCTCCCGATCGCGCGATAACGACAACCGAGTTGCCGGCCATGATCTGAGGTAAAATTCGAAGTTCAGATTTGTGCGTGAACGGAATCCCGCGGCGTTGGTAAGATTCGTAGACAAGCTTGGCCGCACCAATGAAATCGTCTTGCGACCTCGCAATCGAGATCTTAAGCGCGTCGGGACGCGGCAGTTGACCGTCGATACTTCGCAAAATGGCCGCTTCGCGGTTGGGAAGAAGAAACCTAAGCATGTGTTAACATCGGCTTTTTGTGAACAAGTCTAGAGGTCTAGTCTCTAGTTTGCGGTCAGCGTGATTTTGACGGGCCAATGTTCAAAAATCCACTCGGAAAGGCCAATGATTTGCGAGTCCCGTCCCACTGCGAGACACCCAGCTGTCCAGTTCTTCGACAGCGAAGCCTTCGGAACGCACGTCATAAAGCGCAGAGGTCCATGAATGCCAATCGCGCTGCCAGTGCGACCTTTGGCGATGTCTTCGGTGTTTGGGTACCCCAGTGGAATGAAAATTCCAAAATGTCGTGAATGCCTTGGGTGACCTAACCAATAAGTTCCAAGTGGAGACTTTCGATTTCCCGCTTTTGTTTTACCAAGACCATGAGTTCCGATCGAAACACGCATCGCAAAGGCCGCTTGGTTCTCATAACAAGCGACGAGACCCGTCAAGGAGGGGCGGTAGATGAGTTCCTTAGTTTTTCCGTCGCAGATATTCGAAGGAAGTTCTGAGAGCGCAATTTCTGTGGGCTCTATTTGGTCTGCCTTTAAGTAGCAATCCTCGTCAGTCATAATTAGCGCATGTTTGTAGGCTGAACGTGCGGCGGCTCGAGCGCGAGCAGAAAGTTTAATCGGTCCCTTTGAGAGCGGATCTACTGCGGCCATGGCAGGTGCCATGGCCAAAAGAAAAACGCCCAAAATAAATGTACCCAAAAGAAATGTACTAGATGGCAAAGAAAAACGTGCCGGACTCATAAACGACTCCTGGCCGCAGGACGAAGAAAATTTTCGACCTAGGGGCGCACGACGCACGTATAGTTTTTTGAGCCCAGAGTCAATGCAGCGCCTCGAGCGCTTGAACCGATGTAATTTTGGATTCGGTAGACACTGATGACAACAGGACCAAGAGTGGAATCACAGTGCGGACCACCGACATCAAAAGTGTGGGTGTCAAACGCGCCCGTCATGCTCTGGGACGGCAGGCTTTGAGATTCACAAACACCAAAGGTCTTTGATGAAACCAGGGCCCGAACCGGTTGGCCGTACGGAGTTACTTCGAGATTGAGAGACGCCAAAATAGAAGCGCCGTCGGATGACTCCAGGCAAGAGAGCCTGAGGCGTTCGGGTGCCGTCGGTTCGTCGACGTATTGACCTGCATTTTCAAAGGCGCGGTGATTCGTTTCTGCCAAAGCGAGAGTCGCCGTAACAAGAGATAGCGCCAAAATTAAAAGCGAAAGGCCAACGGCTTCCATCGAAATTTTTCGAAACATAAGTCCTCCAGGGTTCGAACGAAAAGTTAAGAAGCGAAGTCCAGGCCAAAAGCCCGAGGCATCAGAACCGATAAGTTCGCCCTGAACAGCAATCTCGTGAATCCCTCGGCGAATTTACCGAAATGTCTTCAGACTGGTGACAGGCTGGTACGACAAAGTTACAGTGCCTGCATGTTTGATTCATTGAGTGAAAAGCTTCTCGGAAGCCTAAAAAAGCTGCGCGGCCAATCCAAGATTACTGAAGAGAACGTTCAAGACGCGATTCGAGAAATTCGAATGAGCCTCTTGGAAGCGGATGTAAATTTCAAGGTTGTCAAAAAATTCATCGATAGCGTTCGGGCAAAGGCCCTGGGCGCTGAGGTTTTAAACGGAGTTTCTCCGGGACAACAATTTGTCAAAATCGTCCATGAAGAACTGATTGCGGTTCTGGGGGGCGACGCGGTCGAGCTTGATTTGAAAGCTTCTGAGGGACGCCCGGCCGTTGTCATGATGGTCGGACTGCAAGGGGCCGGCAAAACGACGACGTCAGCTAAGCTCGCGCTATTTATTCGCCAAAAGTACAAGAAAAAACCCGGCCTCATTCCGGCGGATGTTTATCGCCCCGCTGCGATCGATCAGTTGAAGACCCTTGGGACACAGCTGGGAATTCCTGTTTTTCCCTCTGAGATCAACGACAAACCCGAGCAAATTCTTGAAAAAGCCTACGCATGGGCCCGTGAGAATATGGTCGAAGTCATGATTCTCGATACAGCCGGTCGATCGCAGATTGACGACCAGTTGATGGACGAGCTGGGACGACTTCAAGCTTTGGCTCGAAAGACGTCGGAGGTTCGCGAGATTCTTTTGGTCGCCGATGCCATGTTGGGACAGCAGTCAGTTTCTGTCGCCGAAGGTTTTCACGCCAAGCTTGGTCTTACTGGCCTTGTGCTCACGAAAGTCGACGGAGACGCGCGTGGTGGTGCGGCTCTTTCGATTCGTGAATCAACAGGGATTCCGGTCAAATTTTTGGGCGTCGGTGAAAAGACGGATGCGCTTGAAGTTTTTCATCCCGATCGTCTCGCGTCGCGAATTCTTGATATGGGCGATGTTCTCTCGTTGGTCGAAAAAGCCCAAGAGCTTGTTGACGAAAAAACAGCGATGGCGTCGGCCAAAAAAATCGCCACGAAGCAGTTTACGGTTGAAGACTTTTTGGCACAGCTTCAGATGATGAAAAAAATGGGCGGGCTTGAGGGAATCCTCGGAATGCTGCCTGGTATGGGGCAGGCCATGAAACAGCTCAAAGATCAGGCAAAGCCCGACGACGAAATGAAGCGAATTGAAGCTATTATTCGCTCGATGACCAAAGCCGAGCGCCACGATCACCGGATTTTGAATGGATCACGCCGAGCCCGAATCGCGAAAGGGTCTGGCACCCAGGTTTCTGAGGTGAATAAATTCATAAAGAGCTTCGAACAAAGCCAAAAAGCCATGCAGCAGATGATGAAGATGGGAATGGGGGGCATGGGCGGAATGTTCGGCGGTGGTAAAAAAGGTGGCCCTCCGGGCGGATTCCCCGGTGGTTTTCCGGGCGGCGGCGGTGCCGGCAGAGGTCGGTTCCCATTTTAAACGGACTTAGGAACGGTAATTGAACTTGCCAAGTCCGCACGTTGAAAGTATCCGTTTCGTAACTAATTTCCGCCCATGAAAGTCGAAAGACTGTAGGCGGCCTGGCAATGCCGGGGAATGGAGTTTTCGTGGTAGTTATTCGTCTTGCCCGTGGTGGCTCAAAAAAACGTCCTAAATACAGAATTACGGTCGCTGACTCGCGTCAGTGGGTAAAAGGTAAGTTTCTCGAGGTTATCGGAAACTTCAATCCCGCTCCTCGCGGTGCCGAGCAAAAGCTCGTTATCGACCTAGCTAAAGCGAATGCTTGGATTCAAAAAGGGGCCCAGCCCACCGAGCGCGTTAAATCTCTTTTGCGCATGGCCAACAAACCACAAGCATAGTTCAATTAAGGCCAGGAGGGTTTTATGGCTTCTGATTTTTCCAATCTCCGCGATCTCATCGAGTTTATGTCGAAAGCACTTGTCGACTTTCCCGATGATGTTGACGTGAAGGAAGTTGTTCACGAACAGACGACAAAGTTCGAGCTTCGCGTGAACAAACAAGATCTCGGCAAAGTGATCGGAAAACAAGGTCGCACAGCCCGCTCGCTTCGGACAATTTTGATGGCAGCCAGTACTAAGCTCGATCGCCGCTCTGTTCTCGATATCATCGAGTAGAGTTTTTCTCGGATCGTGTTTTATAGGTCAAATGGGGGGCAAGCTGACGGCTTGCCCTTTTTAATTTTCGAACTGCAGGCAAGGGACAATACATGGCAAACACGAAAGCCAAAAATAAAACTAGTCCAACGACAAAACCAGAAGCGAGCGACCGCGCGCCGAGTAACTCATCCGACGGATCGGTCGACGAGAACTTCCGAGTCGTCGGTCGTGTTAAAGACGCTCACGGTCTCAAGGGTGAACTTTGGGTTGTGCTTTTCGCAGGCCAAGCTGATTGGCTTCAAAGCATGAAAGACGAGGGCCTGTTCCGATTGTCAAAAAAGGAATCTTTGGCGGGTTTAGAGATCTCGGATCTCAAATCATTTTCTTTAAAAGGGGCGCGGGCTCACAAAAATGGAGTCATTCTTCAATCGACGGAAATCAAAGATCGAACAGCGGCCGAAGGGTTCAAAGGCTTTTTTCTTACGATCCCGGAATCGTTCCTCATCGCGGAAGACGGGGAATCATATTTTTTGAGCGAGATCGAGGGATTTGGTGTTCTTGAAGACAAACGAGAGATTGGAGCCATCGTAGGCTTTTCTCACAACGGCGCTCAAGATCTACTTCAAGTGTCGCTGGTTAAGGGAACTCGCAGTGGCGTCAAAGCCAAGGACATTATCGAAATTCCATTTGTTGAAGAGTTCGTCGTTGAAGTGGATGACGAGGGAAAAGTTATTCACGTCGAACTGCCAGAGGGTCTGATTGAGGTTCAGTTGGGTCTTGATAAAAAAGAAGAGCCCGACGACGAAAGCTCGGACGGTGATAAGGACGGCGACACTGATGACGATGCCGCTGACGATTCAGAAAACGATTCAGAAGATGATTCAGAGGACGGCTCCGAAGACGATGAGGATGAATCAGACGACGAGACCGAAAAGGATTCTGAGTCGGGTGCGCGGAGACTGCATTAGGTCGTGAAGATTCAAGTGGTCACACTTTTTCCCGATGTCCTTCGCCAGTCGCTCTCTTACGGAGTGATCGGACAGGCATTGAAAGAAGAGAAGTGGGCTCTTGAAACTATCAACCCGCGCGAATTCACAAACGACAACCATCACACGGTCGACGATCGGGTCTTTGGCGGAAGCGATGGGATGTTGATGCTGGCAGAACCGCTGGCGTTGGCCGTGGAAAAACTTAAAGAGTCTGCAACAGTATCGGCAACAGCGGTATCGGAAAAATCGGTACAGAGCCTGCCATCGCCACGGGTTGTCCATCTCTCTCCTCGAGGCCGAAAGTTCACAGATTCTGTGGCTCGCGAGTGGGCTCGCGAGTGGCTCACCGACCAACGTTCGCTACTTTTGGTCGCAACGAGGTACGCCGGTGCGGACGCTAGATTCATTGAAAGTTTTTGTGATGATGAAATTTCCATCGGAGACTTTGTCGTTAGCGGTGGGGATGGACCTGCAGCCCTTGTGATTGACGCCGTACTCAGACATCTTCCGGGCATTCTGGGGAATGAAAAGTCGGCCATGAATGACAGTTTTTCGGATTTAATTTTTGAAAGCGCTCAGTACACAAGACCTCGTCAGTGGCGAAATGTAGATGTCCCAAACATCCTATTGGGAGGAGATCCGGCTTTAATTTCTGACTGGCAATTCCTGGAAGCACTTCATAAGACGATTGTACGAAGACCAGATATTGTTCGAGAGGCCCAAGAAGACTTTCGAAAAAAGTTAGAGGCGCGCCTTTTAGAGATTTCTCAGCGTGTCGAGCGAGAGACCCGAATGCGCGTGGGTAGGTCCGATCAGAATGCAAGATCGCTGGCGCTGATCGATCTTCAAACACAGCTCAATGTAACAAAAGAAGCCTGGGAAAATCTAAAATCGAGTGGCTTTGGCATCGTCCGAGGTAAAGCGTGAAAATAGCGCTGGGTCTTGTTCATTATCCGATTCACGACCGTCACGGAAAAGTCGTAGCGACCAATGTGACCAATCTCGATGTTCACGATATCGCCCGAGCGTCTCGCGTCTTCGGGATTTCAAAGTACTACATTATTCATCCGATGCCAGATCAGCGCTCGTTCGTCGCTCGCATGCTTGATCATTGGCGGACCGGAGATGGCGCTCAATATAATCCCATGCGAAAGACCGCACTCACAATGGTCGACACGGCCGAATCGCTTGAAGCGGCCATTGCGGACTGGAATCGGATCGAGGAACGAAACGACCGCCCCCTCATTGTCTCGACACATGCCCGGGCACTGGATGGCGTACCTATGATCACATACCGGGATATGAGGGCGAGAATCGAGGCTGCGGGCCCGGAGGAAAGGCTCTTTTTGATCTTCGGGACGGGGTTTGGCCTCACGAACGAATTTATGAGGGGCTGCGACCTTCTTTTGGAGCCTGTTCGAGGCGCTCCTCCCGACGATTATCGCCATCTTTCCGTGCGATCTGCGGTTAGCATCATTCTTGACCGTTTGCGCGGGGCATGGTAGCTTCAGCCCCTCACAGTAAAAGAAGACCAGGCGGTAGTAGAATGGCAAAAAAAGCAGCAGCTAAAAAGTCTCCCAAAGCCGGCGCAAAAGCAGCGTCAAAATCGAAGTCCGCAGCAAAGTCTTCAGCGAAATCTGAGACTGCGAAAACTCCAAAGAAAGCGAAAGCTGCGAAGCCTGTTGGTGAAACAGATTTGGTTCGTCGTGTGAGCGCAAAAAAGACCGCGGTTAATTCTAAAGTCGGCGACTTCGGAGCTGGCGACACAGTCGGCGTCTACGTGAAAGTTCGCGAAGGCGACAAAGAGCGCGTTCAGCTGTACAAAGGTGTTTGCATTAAAATTCAAGGTGAAGGCGCGACTCGCACGTTCACTGTTCGAAAAATTTCTGCCGGCGTGGGCGTTGAAAGAACATTTCCCTTCCGCAGTCCCTCGGTCGACCGAGTTGAAGTTATCGCTCGCGGAAAAGTTCGTCGCGCGAAACTCTACTTCCTGCGAGACCTCAAAGGAAAAGCAGCTCGTTTGACGACAGAAATGGTCGGTCTTGTGGACTCGTCGATTCCTGTTGAAACGGCTGAAACAGCACCTGTTGCGGAGTAATTCGTGGCTTGAGGTCCGAGCCAAGCGGGCCGGGTGAAAGTAAATGAGCCGATCCCTAGGGATCGGTTTTTTTACGTCTTAATTTTTTGGAGACTTCAGGTTTTGGCTCCTGATTGGGCGCGTAATTGCGTGCCGTGGATCAAATCCCATCGCAGACTTTGCGCAATGAAAAGCACCTCGGATTCACCAGCGTTTGAAGTTTTCGATTGGCAAGCCCTCGGACCCGAACCTGTCATTGGCGTGGACGAAGTTGGTCGCGGCTGCCTGGCGGGCCCGGTTTATGCGGCAGCAGCCATCGTACCGCGAGACCAGGTAGCGGCCCTTCTACAAATGGGTGTGACGGACTCAAAACTTCTCTCCAGCACAAAACGCGAAAAACTTGCGATCGAAATTAGAGCTAGATGTCATGTCGCTCTTGGTTTCGCGACCGCTGAAGAAATTGACGAGATCAATATTCTGCAGGCCAGTTTTCTTGCCATGCGACGCGCATTGATTGGCCTAGATGACCAATGGGTATCGGCAGGCATTGGTGCGAGGTTCGGACCAACCACGGCGCATTTTTTGGTTGATGGCCATATGAAGATTCCCATGCTGCGTTCGCCGGTTGCATGTTCTCACTGGAGTGACGTCCCGCAGACGACGTTAATCAAAGGTGATTTGCGCGCGCTTCCGATTGCAGCGGCCTCGATCGTCGCGAAAGTGACAAGAGACCAGTGGATGACGGAAGCCGCTTTGGAGTATCCAGGCTATGGCTTCGAAAAACACAAAGGGTACGCGGCCCCCATTCATAGAAAAGCCATCGAAGAGCAGGGTCCTACAAGAATCCATCGAAAAACATTTGGTGGGGTTCGCGAATTTCTCGGACGATGAAACGGGCGCGTCGCCAAATTCTGCAATCGTAAAAATGAGCCGCGGATCTGCGAACGAGGCGAGCGCTAGAGAGTGGCTAAAGAGGCGAGGGGACCATGTTCTGCTTTGCCGGTTTGATACTCCGTTTGCTGAGGTCGACATACTGGCACTGCGGCCTTCGGGTTGCCTTCTACTTTGTGAAGTGAAGTCGAGTTTCTGGCCCGACGGAGCGGCCCTGGGGCTTGGGCCGAGACAACGTCTTCGACTCTCGCGAGCAGCGGCATGGATTTCCAGTGAGACAAATCGCGATGTTGAAATCGTACTTTTGGGCCCGTCGACACAGAGCGGCCATTTTGACGAAGTCCCGATCTTTTGACAGACGCCGGTGAATGAGGGCTAAACTGTCAGGATGCAGATCGCGCCGAAAACAAATCCCAAATTCGTTACAAACCCGACTCGTAAGGGTCTCCTTTTGAAATCAAAAGTAACCCGGTTGATGGTAGGCCTTTCGATGATGGCCGCAGTGTCTGGTGTGAGCGCTCCGGAGCAGGCCTCTGCGGAACCGATGCGAGATTTTGTAATGAGCGCAAGCTATGGCGTTCTTGCTGGGACGCTTGTGGGTGCGGCGACGTTGGCGTTCTCTGATAAGCCTGGCGACAATTTGAACAAGGTGGCCCGCGGCGCTTCGCTGGGTCTTTATGCGGGCATCTTGCTTGGACTTTATGTCGTCTACGGGGTTCCGAACCAAGAAGAAGCTGCGATCCGTGATCAATTGGGTGAGGCGAAGCCGTCAGATCGTCCGGCCTATGAGCCTCCAAGACTTTTGGTGGCGCCACTACTCTCAGACCGCGGAACGCTTCACGGTGGGGAAGTTTCCTACCAAGTTTTGCGATTTTAGCTCGACCCGCCGAAGTTGTACTCAAACGAAAATTTGTAACGAGGCGCCTGCTCCGTAAGGATGCTGGTGATTTCGACTCGGATACCCCAGCAGTCGCCGGGTGGTTTTATCGTGGCGATGGCAGCCCAACTTTTCAACTTAAGACTTAGTGGTGAGTAAGTGACGGGAAGAAAATTGATGTCTCCCGAAAGCGTCGCGTAGCGGTGAATAAAGCCCAGACCGAAGCCGATGTTTTCTTCTCGGGCTGGATAGGCCTCGGCGACATTTTCGGTGATGAGGAAGTTTTGAGAGAAACTGACCTGCAGAAAGTTTCCTCGATCATCGATTCCCCGCACTCGAGACGACGTATTGAAAACGCGGTGAAGGGGAAAGTACCTAACGGAGGTATTGGAATCAAAATTTTGAAAACGAGCGTCTATGATTGTGAAGATATCTGAAAAGTTAGAATTTACGTCGCGGTTGGGTCGGTCAAATTCGTAGCTTGTTCCATTTTTAATCGAAAGAATTTGTCGATAGATCGCCCGATCTTCGTCCCAGGATTTTTTTATCAATCTGTTCGTCACAAGCATCGACACGATATTTCGCTGAGTGATGCGGTCTTCGTAATCGAACTGAAGACCTTTCGTGGAATAAAAGTCAGAATTTGAAACGGGCTGTCCATCGATAAAGATCGGAGCCGAAGCATTGTCGCTGAAAAACGGCGACTGAGTTTGTTGAATCCAAGGGATGCCTGAGATTGAAATTTCCGGTTCAATCTCGTGTTTGATTCTTTCGGGTCGCGCGATGCGCGTGGGCTTTTGTAGGGCCTGAAAGATACCCGTGCTGGCCGATTCACTCTCTTCATAAGCTGCCGGAATTCGCGCGTCTGGCTCTCGCTCATAGCCGTCGGCGGTTTCAAGTGTTTCAGAATCTGATTCGTAAATACGAGACATTTGCGTTCTTAGCGCCAATCGACCTCGAAGATATTGTCTGGTGGGAAGAGTGTCGAACGAGCTTCCGTCGGGCGTCGTTACGTTGAAAGAGTACTGCGTGTGGCGGAATTGAACGGTCGGCAAAATATCCAAAAATTTGCCGATGCGAAAAGGTGCCGAGAGTTCCGGACGAAGATCTAAACGCTGACCTGTTCTGATTAAATCAGTTCCAGGTTCAAAGGTTCCGCTGCCAGCGCCGCCCGCACCACGCGTGCGATCAATATCTTTTGGCGCCAGCGGATTTCCGGTCAATGTGACATCGTCAAACGCAATGTCTTCTCGCGAGAAATTCACGTAGTTGAAATCCCATTTGAAAAAAACACGAGAATCAAAAAGACTGCGATCAATGCCGGACTGCTTTAACTCCGGGAACCGGTGCACGCTGTCGGAGTTACCCTCGAGGGGGTCTTTTTTGAGCTGGTTGACGTAGTAAGCGACTTCGACACTGGAATGTAATCTCTCGGTGTTTTTGGTAAGAGAAAGTCGATTTTCCAGTGCGGGCTCGCCAAGTCCGGCCATGTCCTCCGGGAAATCTCGTGTGTACCTGAGGTCGGAGACAAGAGCGAGACGGGCTCGGTTGATGAAACCGCCAGGTAAAGAATAGATGTGATTGTGGTTCAAGAACCAACGTCCCGAACGCTCGTCGCCGGGGCGGTTTGGAAGTCCAGTGTCTTGGCTAAAGATTGAGTCTTTAAAAAATCCGCCCAAATTGAGTTCGCCTTGGCTTTCTTCATTGAGCACGTAGCGATAGTTGATGAGACCTTTGAAACCTCGCTTGGTGTAGTACTTCGGCGTGAATGTCATGTCTTGACTGCGTGATATGGCCCAAAAAAATGGAATTCCGAACGCGAACCCTTCGACGTCTAATTCGTAAGAGGGAAATAAAATTCCAGATTGGCGTTCGCTTTTAAGAGGAACAATGAGGTAGGGGAGCCAGAAAAAAGGAACTCCTCCAAGAAAAAAAGTAGCGCTCTTGATATGTGCGTAGGCACCGATCTCGGCGTCAATTTGTCGCCCTGAAAAGCTCCAAGCGGGCGGGCAGGTGGTGCAGGCCGTGTAGGACGCTTGCTCGGCCTCGTACTTGTCGATACCGACTTTGCGTAAGACTTTGCCTTGGAACATAACTTGTCCCGATTTGACGAAGCCGTCGAAGATAAGTCCTGTGTTGTCCTCGTAGGAAAGTTCGGCCCGCGAACCCTCGACGTAGGCGCTGGGTGAAGCGATGACGATATTGCCTTCGGCGTTGATAATGCCGCGGCCCTTGTCCATGGTGGCCCGATCCGCTCGCAAGCTCTGACCGTCGAACGTCATCTGCACATCACCGACCAGCTCCACGGTTTGTTTTTCCGAATCGCCGAACATGGAGGCGGCCGAAATTAAAACCGGGCTACCGCGTTTTGTGAGAATGCGAGTGCTCGATGCAGCCTCTGCTTTCGGCGCTGACAAAAAAATCGACATCACTGTGATTGAGAACAAGACAAGACTCAAACGCGCGCAAAAGCCCACTGTCTTTCGCAGCATTGAGCAAAATAAGGGCATTTGTGAATCAATCGCACGAACGCGAAGCATAGCGAAAGCCTAGCGAGAGGAACTAAGCCGTGTCATTTTGTTTTCATCGTAGAGACGCCGTCCCAATCCGCAGGTGGGGCTTCTTCCAAATAAATCTGGCACCTTTCGATGTAGAGCTGCGTGCACTCGTCGTCAGGTTTAAGGTTCAAAGCCCGAGTGAACGCATTGATGGCTTCATCGAAGCGTCGTTCGTGGAAAAGTTTAAACCCTGCCTCGAAATCAGGAAGAATAGCGACAATCTCTGGGGTGGGCGCAAGGGGGCCGGGGGCCCTTGTTCCAAGGAGTTCGAAGATTCGAACAGGCTGAAGCTTTCCTTTGACACGCACCCAGTCTACTTCGCGGGTAAGAAAGGATTTCGAGATCCGGCTTTGCGTGAATTCGCTCACGATAATTCGTGTCCCGTACTCCTTGTTGATGCCCTCTAGGCGTGATCCCAGATTCACAGAGTCACCCATGACAGTGTAGCTTCTGACAGTGTTGGAGCCCATGTTTCCAACGCTCATATCTCCGGTATTGAGACCAATGCCGATATCGATTGTTGGAAGACCTTTTGCGGCATACTCGTCTTGAAGATTTTTAAGTTTTTTCAGCATCAAAAGCGCGCACTCGGCTGCTTTTTCGGCGTGATTGTCGAAATGGATCGGCGCACCCCAGAAAGCCATGATCGCGTCACCCATGTACTTATCAAGAGTACCTTTAGTTTCAAAAACGAGATCCGTCATTGGCGTAAGATAGCTATTGAGAAGATTCGAAAGTGCACGTGGATCCAGTTTTTCAGAAATTGTGGTGAAACCACGAACGTCTGAAAACATAACCGTGAGCTCCATCTTTTTTCCGCCGAGCTCGATGTTGCTTGGGTCTCTTAGAATCTCTTCGACCACGGCCGGCGACACGTACTTCGCAAATGTTCCCTTGAGAGCGCGTTTATTTTTCTCTTCGGTGAAGTATTTGTAAGACGTAATGCCGACAAACAAAATGGCAACTGTGATGAAGGGAAGGGATGAGTTCATGACAAAGCCGCCTGCAAACAGAACATACTGATCAAGAGCGTAAACGCCAGCCAGCGAGAAGATCGTTGTTAATAAACCGGCAATGGAGCCCATGAATGTAAGCGCAGCCGAAAGCGCGAGGCCGCCGACCAAAAGAACGAGCCACATACCTTGAGCTTCCATTGGATGAATTCGCAAAAATCCAGGTCTTGAAAATGCGGCCACATCGTTTCGTGACTTCGCTTCTTCGGTGAGAAGATTCGAGAGCACGTTCGCGTGAGTTTCGACTCCGGGATAATTTTCTTCAAACGGTGTTTGGCGCAAGTCGTAGACACCGATGGACGTTGCGCCGACCAAGAGAAGTTTGTCTTTTAGAAATTGATTTTTTGGCACGCGGCGAGTGTTTGTTCCTTTTTGACCGGTTGTGGGGTCCGTCGCTCGCTGAGAGACAACAAGATCGGCGTCTTGAGAGAGAAGCGATGAAGCACTGATGTACTCGAACATCTGCTGGGGCCCGGCGTAGTTTATGAGTAGAAGTCCCTTGGCGTCGACTGGGGCCTTGAACTGTACGGATCCGTCGGGCTTTAAGAATTCAAGCGATGTGACGGACTTTCTTCTTGAGCCAGCTCTTGTCGGGTCTTTGTCGAGAGTGAAGCGAGCGTCGAGTTTTCTATCGAGGAGAAATGTTTTTAGAGCTAATGACGGGACATACACATGTCCGCGTCGAGCAATAAGACGAGAGCGCCGAACCGTGCCGTCGCGGTCAAGAGCCGCGTTAAAATAGCCCGTGTGTTTTGTGGTGGCGGCCACTTCGGGAACGCTGATCCAAGACTTTTCAAAAACCTCGATCGGATTTCGAAACGCGGCCTGACGCCAGCGCTGGATCGCAGCGGCGAGAGTTTCAAGTGGCTTTTGATCTTTCGCCAGGTAGGCCTCCCAAGCAGGTTCTAAACCCTGCTCGAGCCAAGCAGCATCCAGCGTTTCTGGTGGTTGGTCGCTGCCACTGTAGAGTTTCGCTTTGTCCAGCAGCTCGTCGTCGCCTGTCAAAAACCGTTGGCAGTAGGCTGTTGTCGTGCGCGAAAGAATCAGCCTTATGTCCGCTATTTGCTGAGGTGCTAATGACCGTAGGACCGTCGAAAAAATTTGAAGAATCATGGGGCGATTGGCAAAATTCGCAAGCTCCGGCTCGGAACTTAAAAGATCAAATAAACTTTGTTCATCACCGATATTGGCCCAGACGAAAAGAATCGGCACAAGATGCCCGGGAAGATTGACCTCGATATTTTTCAGCGCTTCGAGGACAGTTTCGCGAACGGCGGAGTTACTTTCGAACCACTGCGAGGCTTTTTCGATTTCAAGTCCAGTGATGTGACTTGAGACACGATCGATGAGGACAGATGGAGGGCGATCCACACCTTCGGTCTTTCGCGTGAGATCATTGACCTGTAGATAAATTTCTTCTTTGTCCCAGTATTTTTTTTCGAAGGTACGGTCGTACTGCGCATCGAGACAGTCATCTCGCAGTGGATTTAATCTGACACCGACATCGTAAGACTCGTTATCGTAGTAGGTTCCCATGACGACGGCATCTTGATAAAGCCCAACCGTGCCAGCCAGTTTTTTATCAGAATTTCCGGCCTGAATTTCACGATCAATCAGTTCGTCGACTTCGGGGGGAAGCGGCTGTTTTTTAGAGATTTTTGAGAGATTCAATTTGAGGGCCGAGAGCGTGCGAAGTGATGACGTCTGGTCGGCCTCGGAAAAAACCACGTCGAACGCAACGACTTTGGCCCCAGCGTCGACCGCGTTTTCAATGAGCCGTCCGATTTTTTCACGCGGCCATGGCCAGCGACCTTCACGTTCGATCGACGCATCATCAATGGCGAGAATGGCGACGCGGTCACTTCCCGGCTTTTCGCCGCGATTCAGAAAACGAAAGTCGATTGTTTTCCGGTGAATCTCGTCAAAAATTCCGACCAACGAACGTCCGTCAATATCGCGCAAGGATTGCTGGCTCGCATAGAACTGAACCGAGAGCCAAGTCATGAGACTTGTGATCAGAACTCCAATGGTCATCGGAGACGATAAAAATGAGAACCGCTTGAGTGCGGACTTAAGCATTGTCGACCATCTTTCGCGCGTTTCGTAAATCCTAACGCTCGACCACGACGACCGTCGAGCCTGACGATTGAAATCTGGTCCTGGACAGGGCTGCCGAAGACAGAAAATCTGGATCATTATAATTTCATGAAAGCTCATTTTAGAAAGATAAATGTCGGCGCAAAAGAAGTTCTCCTCGTGCACTTGGATGGGAAGATCGATATCGAATCTTGCGATTTATTTCGTCAAGCCTGCCGAGGACCGCTGGGAGGGCGGCCGGTGCTTTTTAACCTTCAGACGCTTTCTTGTATCGGGTCCAACGGCCTGCGTCTGTTTCTGGAGGCGATGAATGATCTATCGAAATCTTCGGGAAGCGACGTACGATTTTGCGCCGTTCGAAGCGACTTCACGCATGTTCTTGAGGCGACACCGCTGGGGCGCCGGCCACGTTTTGAGTCCGAAGCCGACGCGCTGAGGTCCTACCATTTTGATCAAAAAGACTATCGATCGTTAGACGGTTGAATTCCAAAAGCTCGCATTTCGAGATCAGACAAAATCATGTCGAGCTTCTTTATTTTTTCAGCGCGCGCGTCGCGATCTTCTGTAAAGCCAATTCGTCCCAAAGCCTCGTCGTTGAATCGAACACGGTCGACCGTACGGTTGTCAGCCAGTCGCTGCGAAAGTTCGCCGTTAATTTTTTCCAAGGCTTCATTTTGGGATTCCAGCATCTGTAGGCGAATGCTGCTCTCTTGCCAGATATCGCGAAGACTCTTTAGCTGAGCTTCAGCACGGGTGCGCATTTCGTCGGACGCAATGCGAGCCTGATCCGCCTCTTCGCGAAGTTTTCGTGCTGACTCAACCGACGCACGAAGGGTCGAGCATTCGGCCGCAACGTCGTCCAGAGACCGACGAAGGCGCTCGGTCTCTGAATTGAGTCGTGCTTCAAGCTCTTCGGCGCGGCGCTCGAAGAAAACACGCTCATTGTTGGCTCTTGCGCTTTCATGCGTGGCCTGATCGAGAACCGAAACTCTCTCCTGAGCGCGCGCAAGTTCCGCATTGATGCGAAGATTGTCGGCTTCTGTTTGCGAAATTCGCTTTTCGTACTGTTCGACCAGACGGGCGCGATCGCGTTCCGCGGTCGTCATGCGTCGGTCACTCTCGGCGTTTCTGTGGGAGAGTTCGTCGCGGAGGTTTGAAACCACGCTCGACAGCCGTGCAACTTCTGCAGCTAGCTCAAGATTTTTGGATTCCAGCGTTTTTACTTTTTCGTCGCGAGCTAAGAATCCAGGTTTCACCCATCGCTTAACGCGGCGGCGGTAGGCCCAGGCGCGAGAACTCGACACCTGGAGTTCTCGATTTCGGCTACTGAGTTCGCCGGATTCAATTCTGGCGAGTTCAAGTTCCTCGTTGGTGCGGGCCAAGCGCAGTTCAATAGCGGCCTGCTTTTCGGAAACCGCTTTATCTTTTTCTCGCAGTATTTCGATCTGAGATTGAACCGTTCGGCGCATCATCTCGGCTTCATTCACCCGATCCTGAAGTTCGATGATCTGACCTTCGAGTTGACCATTTCGACGAATGTGAACTTTTAAGCGGCTCGATAGATCGTCCGCGTGATCAATTAAAGTTTCGACTGTGGCCGAGTGCATGATTCGCACAGGAACGTCAGCCATTCGAGGGGGCGGCGGAACATCGTTCGGAAGCGGAATCGATAGGGCGCGGTCGGTAAGGACTGCTGGCGATTCTGGCAAGGGAACAGTATCAATTTCCGACATGGGCCTCCTCTTCATCCTTGAAGAGCATCAAGAAAACGAACCAAACACTTTCTTATAGTCTCAAGTCGAGTCACCTTCCGTCAAATTTCAGGACCCCCGAGACCAAAGGACCCGGCCCATGGTCCAGCTCGCTTTAGGATTTCCCCATCAAAGGTCAAGGGCCAGGCCTGATTGTCCGAAAAGTCCAGTATGGGTGAGCCTGCAATCAAAGGAAGCATCGTCAAACTGGCTGAGAAAGCGACGCAAGAAGATGTCGTGAGTGCCATGACGTCACAAATGCGCCAGGCCAGCCGTCAGGGCTCTGAAGGCCTGGTAAGAAATGTGATACTCGGTCACATCACCGAAGAGCGCTATGATATTGCCATCGATGCGCTCAATAACTATCTAAATTCAAAGCCTGAATATCCAGAATTCAAAGATCGCTCTGAGCGCTATATCAAATATTCGATTGAGCTGATTCAGGCCATTCGTACGAAGCGAAGTTTTCCTGGATGGAATGCTCTCAATATGTCGAAACAAAAAGAACTTTTCGAAAAAGCTCTTTTACACTTTGAGGATCTCAAAGCGACGCTTGGTAAAGTTGAAGTCATTGAAAAAGAAGTTCGCATCGAGGACGTTCGGTCGACGGTTTGGGTTGTTCAGGCCTTCGTCTACTGCGTCGGAGCACTTCTTTTATTTGCGGTACTTCGCGAGCTAACGGGCGGTGTGATTCCCTCCGCCAACGTCGTCATCGAATCGACCAGTAGCGAAATCGTCGATCTTATTTTTGATCGGTTTAAACTTTAGACTGAGATCTCGCTATCTTTCAAAGACGTCGCGAGGCCAGCGGCCTCGATGGACTACTTAATCTGCGAATATACGCTGGTCAGTACTGGAATTTGAGATCCCGCAGGAAGCACTTTGCCATTGACGAAAATCGCCGGAGTTCCTCGTAAATTCAGCGCTGTTCCGAGTTGCGCTTGAGCCGTGATGGCGGCTTTTGCCTCTTCGGAATCGCTGCAAGTTTTCAAATCTTCTTCAGGCATTCCGATTTCGGTCGCAAGGCTTCCAAGCTGACTTCTTACAGCGTCACTGGTGCGCCACTCATCGAAGCGTGCAAAGACGCGCTCGTGGGCTTCCCAGCCTTTCTCGGCCTTATTGCGCGCACACCAAACGGTGCGAGCCAAGAGGCAAGAAGCGCCGTTATTTTGTTTGATGGCGGTGTTGCATTCGCCGTCCAGCGGCCACGAGTAAAATTCGACGCGAACGTCGGGGTGACTCTTTGCGAAGGCTTTGATTGGAGCAACAGCAAGTTTGCAGTGAATGCATCTGAAGTCAGCGAATTCGACAATCGTCATCTTCGCATCCGCGCGCGAAGGTCCCAGTGCCAGCGGATCGGTTTCGGGAATTTCAAGAACCGGATTTTGTGTCCACTCTTGAACGGCGGCTTTCGCCATAGCGTCACCGCCGGGGCCAGTGTAGCTCGCCCGGAATTGGTCGTTAAGAATAAATCCTGAAATACCAAAAGCGGCCACGACTCCCAAAAAAGAAGGCTTCAAGGAGAACTTGAGGTTTGGCTTATAAGCCACCCATGCTCCCGCGGCTGTCGCAATCGAGAACACGTAAGTTAAAATGCAAAATGGGCAAAGGGTGGGAAGCGCAACTGCCGAAATTATTCCCATCGCAACAGACGCAATAACAAGCACCGAGGAAATCGCAAGCAGGCCGGTTCGATTTGCATGACGTCCGTCATCTTCGGTCAATGAATCCCAGCCGGCCAAAGTCAAAAAGGCTAGGTTCGCAAGAAAACCCCAAAGCGCCATGGGTACACTAAACAGTTCAGCCCAGCGACTGGCGCTGGCCGCCGAACACGAAAACAAAGTCGAGACGTCACAAAGTAAATTGCCAGAGACCTCTCCGTAACGAAGGTCGTAATGACTTTTTAGCAAGTAGGCGTGAGTCGCAGCGGCGGCGATCGCACTCCCAATAGCAATCCATTTTGCGATGGGGCGAGGTGGATTTTTAAAGTTTGAATCAGTCGCAGGTGTTGTTTTCATAAGTTCCCCATATTCATCGGATTCTGAGGTTGATGGCAAGGGTTTCGAGACGCAAGATATCAGAATGGATCGCGAATGGCTGAAGGCACGACGAGCACTTTTAAAACAAGCAAAAGAGGACGTTCGTCGGCGTTTGGGTGAGGATTCAGCAGACCTAAAAGTCTACGGGACTAAGGCTGAAAAGACAGCTCGAACACGTTACCGAGTTTCATCAAAATCTGAAATCCTCGCTGAAGTGGAAACTGCGGACATCGTTTACGGCGGCGATTTTCACGCGCACGGCCCCGCGCAGCGAACTCACTTAAAAATTTTGCGGCACTTGGCGCCCGAGCGCCCTGTCGTTTTAGCGTTAGAATGTTTCGAGACCAAATCGCAAAAGCATTTGGACCTTTATTCGAGGGAAAAGATCGACGCCGACACGCTCAAAAAGCGTGTTCGATGGGATGAAAGATGGGGATTTCCTTTTGAGAATTACAAAGCCTTGATCGATCTTGCCCGGCGGCGTGGCTGGCGCATCGAAGCCATCGGCCTTTCGGCCAATGACACGGCCGGAAAGCGAGGTCTTGCACGGCAAGATCTTTCGACAGCAAAGCGTCTCAAGGAAATTATGCTGAGTGCTCCGGGATCTTTGATCTACGTGGTGATTGGTGAGCTTCATTTGAGTCATCTTCCGGCAAGGCTGGCCGCCGAATTCACGGCATCAAAAAAAATGAAAACACGGCGTGCCTGGCGTGAAGTCGCCATTCATATCAACGCAGAAGCTGTGTACTTTCAATTGGCTGGAAAAGATCTCGAGCACTCGGTCGATGTTGTTAGATACCTCGGAACTTCAAAAGAAAAGAACCGCGTGCGATTTTGCGTCTTAAGTTCTCCGCCGTGGGTTCCCTGGCAGAGCTACCTGCTTCACCTCGATAAAAATATGGAACTCGAACTTTCAAGTTCGGAAAGTTTTGATGATACGGAAGAAGATTTTGATCCAACCGATCACGTCTTAAAGTTGGCCGAGTGGATTGCTAAAGATCTCGGTTTGAAAGACGTGGTCGCAAAGTCAAAGACCTCAGACCTTGCTGTCTACAGCGCGTCCGTCGCAAAGCTTTGGCGAAAAACCGAAGCAAGTCTAACTGGGAATGATCTGGAAATGGCCCGGCGGATGCTTTTAAAAGGTCGAAGCTTTATGCTTCCCGCCGCCGGGATCGGTTGTCTCGCGCAGACGACCGTGAACCACGCGTCACATTTGGCCAGCGAGTATTTACAGATGAAAGCTAGCGGGCGAACACGTCAGGTGTGGAGATTTCCCAACGACTTTCAAGCTGCGATTTTTGTCGAAGCCCTTTCTTATTTTGGATCAAAGCAGATCAATCACAAACGACAGGCCGAGACGATTTCAGATTTGCGAACGGAGCTTCAAATGATTCAACCTACAGACGAAGGTCGGGATGCATTGCGGCTCGCGCTGGATCAGAGGATGGCGGAGCTCGTGTATTTTCATCAGGGTCGTCGTCGCAAGCGCCACGTTAAGCCCGGAAAAGCCGCGAGTTACCTGGAAGCCGCATTGATTTTGGGGAGAATGATGGGCGAGAGGTTGTACGGAGCTTACCGAGCCCGTAAGATTTCAAGAAGGGACATCGCGTCTTTTTACAAGACCGACGTCCTAGGACGAGATTTTAGTCGGCATTATGATACTGTGGTTATGAAGCTTGCGCGAGCGGTCGGTACGGAAATAGCTCCCAGCGGATTGATGCCTGTTAAAGGTCGACGCGAAAGACTTTAGCGAAAGTGTTTTGCCGAAAGTGCTTTAGAAAAAAGGAGAGACACGGATGTCTCAAGAAAATTCCGGTGCGAAGTCAGGAGTCGCCGCTTGGTACATCAGCCGCGGTGGCGAAACCGGCGGTCCCTTCGCAACAGATATGGTTGCGTCGATGCTTCGCGATGGTCGATTGCAGCCCTTAGATCTTGTCTACCGAGAGGGCGAGATCGAATGGAAGCCAGCATCTGTTTTTCCTGAGTTAAAGTCTGTCCTGCCATCAGAATCATCATCGGAATTTTCTGTTCCGCGTGCGCTTCCGACGATGCGTCAAGTTTCCCCCGTTCCTTCGGCTTCATCATCGAACGCAGCGGCCTCTCAAAATTCAGCGTTATCTTGGATCGTACTGCGTCCGCACCGCGGGACCTATCTTCAAGAAGGACCTTTTGAAACTCAAGCCATCATTGATGGTTTGCAGACAGGTTCATTTCAGTTTTCCCAGTATGCATGGCACGTCGGCATGAATCAGTGGATGAGAATTGGTGATCTTCGCGAATTCGATCGTCGCGCTCGCTCGCGTGAGTCGCGACCTCATGTGCCGCCGCCACTTCCGGATCCGATTGAAGCTGTTCTTTTAGAGGACGACAAAGATCTTGAGGCGGAAGAGTTTCACGTTTCAATGAAGGGGGCGGGGAAGTTTGATTTGACGCCGAGCCCACTTGAGGGATTTACAGGTTTCAATACGACAGCTTCTGGAACTCTCGGCATCGGCGGTGCTGCGGCAGAAAGTCCCGAAGAAAAAAAGGCTCAGACCAAAGCGGGCCAAGCTATGGCCCTTGTAGTGTCTCCGAACTTGGCGGGAGTGCCGTGGGAGCAAGACTTCACGGAACGTTATGCGGTCGCGCCAGGTTTGATTGATGATGAACATAGTGGCGTTGATTTGCGTCCGCGAAATCATAGTTCGGAAAATAGTCCCGATCATTTCACGGCATCAAACTTTACGCCCACACCGGCCGCCCCGGAAATTCCTCTCAATAAAACGCCAAAGCCGTTGATACCTCCGGTGCCGGTGAAATTATCTCAAGATATTTGGCAGCAGTATGGGCGCTATGTTGCCGGTGGTGTGTTGGGAATTGTGGCGATCGTGTTTATCGTACATTTGCTTTCGCATGAAACTGAACCGGCACGAGAGGTGGCAAAGAGCGCGGACTTGCCGACCGCGGAAGCTGCACCTAAAGCGGCATCGAAAGTCGCAACTCCTGTGGCAGCGTCAAAAATACCCGACGACCCCTTTGGATCGATGGATGAAACCTCGGGTATCGTTGAAGCTCCGTCGTCGGGACCGGTTCCCCAAGTTTCAAGCGCACTCAGTGTCATGGGGCTTAAACTTGATCGTCCCGACGGCCAAATTCTAATACAGGGGCAAGTGCCGACGGGCGTTCCAGTGGAAGTGTCGTTGAAAGGGCGTCTCGGGCAAGTTCTGGGGAAAATGAATGTCCGAAAAACCGTCGAGCTCTCGGCGCGGGCCGGAGAAATTCCGTCCCTAAGGCTCAAAGAACTCAAGCTTCCCGAGGGTGCTTACACGGTGGAAGTTGTCGCCGGCACGGAGCGAGCGAAGTCAGAGATTTTTATTGGACGCCGGGATGCGCGTTTTCTGGATCGATTAGAAACCCATCTTCGCGAAGTTTCTCTTGAGACACAGTCCCAGAAAAAAGCCCTCTTTTACGCGAGCCAAGAGCTCGATAGTCTTGCGCGTGACCTCGGACAAAACTACGGGGAGCTTCGTGGTAAACCGCAGATGTGGTCCGCGTTTTATACAAAATGGACACAAAGGATCGCGACGACAGGGCGGGCACTGGCGGGCTTAGAAAAGAAGAAAGTCGAAGACCGAGCCTACCCTGAGGAAACTGCGGCCTTGGTGCAGGCGCATTCGAACCTTCAGAAATTGGCGGCGCAGTACCGTGAAGCTATTGGTCAAAAGCGCGATTTGGCGAGCGATGAACTGACAGAATTAATTGCAGAGCTATCGAGACAAAAAGCATCCATCGGTGAAGTTACATCGCGCCCTACAGCCGACACTCCAGACGGGTTGCTCTAGGGTTTTGTCTCTGGTTATTTCTCTGGTTATTTCAGGAGTTCTTTGAAGTCTTTGCCGGGCTTAAACTTTGGAACCTTGGCGGCGGGAATCAAGAGTTTGGTTCCTGTCTTAGGGTTACGACCAGTGCGCTCCTGCCGAGATGTCATGCAGAAGGTGCCGAAACCCACGAGTTTCACCTCGTCGCCCTTTGCCACTGCTTTTGAGATGATTTCCAGCGCCGCATCGATCACGCCCTCAGACTGAACTTTTGTGAGTTTTGTCTTGGTAGCGACTTTATCGATCAGTTCAGCTTTATTCACCTTCAGGCCCCCAAGGAAATGAATAGAGTTTTAAGACCCTCTAAGAAGAAGGACTCTTGTAGGTTCGGTCTGGTTTCTCGTCAAGCCTTCTGATAATTAGTAACGTATGTTGCGAGTGCTCCGTCATCAAACCGCTGAATTTTTAGCTAACGAGTTGCGAAATCTCTTGCCGGAGGAAAATTTTATTTCGGCCAAAGAGTTGGCGTCTGTTTTAGAGCCACCCAAGAAGATTGAGCACGGGCATCTAGCATTTCCAGTGTTTCCTCTAGCGAAAAAGATGCGTCAAGCACCTCCCGCTATCGCAAGCCGGATTGCTAGCCATCTGACGGCCGCCATGGCGTCAAACGGCGCGACAAACTTAGGTCTGATCAAGGCTGAACCCGTCGGTGGATTCTTAAACCTCACTTTTTCAGATGAGTCGCTTCAGGCGAGACTCTTTGAAGCCGTCGGTTCGTCGGCGGACCGGCTCGGCTATTCAGATCAGGGCGCCGGCCGTCGCATTGTCATTGATTACTCATCGCCGAACGTTGCAAAGCCAATGCACGTAGGTCACCTGCGAGCGACCGCCATAGGGCAAGCGATTCGGAATATTTCGGTCACTCAAGGATTTGAAGTCATAGGGCTCAATCACTTGGGCGACTGGGGAGTTCAATTCGGAAAACTTGCGTGGGCTTTTCGAGAATGGGGCTCCGAGTATGATTTTAAGGGTCAACCATTTAAGTCGTTGTTTGATATCTATGTTCGATTTCACGAAGAGGCCGAAAAAAATCCTGAACTCGAAGCGAAAGGTTCCCTCGTTTTCAAAGAACTCGAGCAAGGAAGCCAAGAGGTCGCGGCTATTTGGAAGATGTTCGTCGATATCTCTCTGGTCGAGTATCAGCGGCTTTGGAATCTCTTGGGCGTCAAACATGATCTGGTTCGTGGAGAATCGTTTTACAATGACCGCTTAAAAGCCGTCGAAAATTTGCTCGAGCAAAGAGGTCTGTTGAAGGAGAGTGAAGGAGCTACGGTCGTCGACCTCGGTGAAGAAATGCCGCCCTGCTTGATTCGTAAAAGCGATGGGGCTTCACTCTATGCGACTCGCGATTTGGCCAGTGCGCTTTATCGAATGATCGAACTTAAAGCTGACTTGAATCTGTATGTGGTCGGGTTTGATCAATCACTCCACTTCAAACAGGTTTTCAAAGTTCTGGAGCTTGCCGGCTTTGAGTGGTCCAAAGACTGTCACCATATTGCGTTCGGT
>LNDT01000004.1 GCA_001464715.1 Bdellovibrionales bacterium Ga0074137
AGACGCTAAAGACATTTTTTGACAAGAGCTCTGCGGCCCAGAGAGAAAATTACGAGCAGTCACTTGGTGAGTTGCGCGAAACTCATAAACGAGATCAAGATTTAATTTTCAAAAACTTCAACAAGCAGTCCACTGAGCGTGAGATGAAGTTCCAGGCGAAGTTGACGGAAGTTAATAACAAGTTTGAAAATCAGCTCCAGATCATGAAAGAGGATGGAGCAAAGCAGCTTCAGAATCAGATCGCCGCGTCCAACAAAGAAAAGAAAGTTTTAGTCGATCAAAAGAATATTGAGCTTCAGCGTCAAGCGGCTCAGTACGAGAATCGAATTGCTAAGCTTGAAGACACACACAAACGTGAGGTTGACGGAATCAACAAACGTCATGAAGAATCGATCGTCAGTATGACACGATCGAAAGGCCGAGCTTAATGTTAGCAGATCGCCGTACGAAAATAGTCGCAACGATTGGTCCGGCGGTTCAGGGACGTGAAAATTTAAAAAAGGCGATTGCGGCAGGAATGAACGTCGCTCGTCTGAACTTTTCTCACGGAACACACGTTGACCATTTAGCCGTTATCAAGGATCTCCGCGCTCTTTCCAGTGAGCTCAACGCACCGCTGACGGTTCTTCAAGATCTTCAAGGACCTAAAATTCGAGTCGGGCGTTTCGAAAATGGTTCGATCGAAATCTCTGAGGGGGAAAAGGTCGTTGTCACGATTCGTGATGTTTTGGGCCGAAAAGGTCTCATTCCGTCGGACTTCAAGGCTCTTCCGAAAAGCTGCCAGCCCGGCGGTCGAATCATGTTTGACGACGGACTTTTTGAGCTTCGTGTGGATACGGTTGAAACGGAAGATATTCACTGCACGGTTGTCTATGGTGGGATTCTGAAAGATCGAAAAGGAATGAATGTTCCGGGAGGGGAACTTTCGGTCGAATGCCTTACGCCGAAAGATCTTGTCGATCTGGAGTGGGGTCTTGATAACAACGTCGATTACATTGCCTTGAGTTTCGTTCGACGAGGCGATGACATCCGTCGACTTCGTGAGTTGATTCAAGCTCGGGGCTCCCAAGCCCGCATTGTCGCGAAAATCGAAATGCTGGAAGCGATCGATAATCTAGAGGAAATCGTAAGGCTTTCCGATGCCGTGATGGTGGCCCGCGGTGATCTCGCGGTTGAGGTTGGCCAAACAAGACTTCCACAAATCCAAAAGCAAATCGTGAGTCTTTGCAATACGATTGGACGACCGGTTATCACGGCGACTCAGATGCTTGACTCTATGACTGCGAATCCAAGGCCTACGCGAGCCGAAATTACCGATGTGGCCAACGCTGTCTTGGATGGTTCGGACGCTCTGATGCTTTCGGCAGAGAGTGCGAGCGGTAAATTCCCATTTCGTGCGATACGAACAATGCACGATATCATTCTTGAGGTCGAAAAAAACGGCGACTATTTTTACGACATGCGAATGGACGCCCAGTTTTCGTCGGTGGCCGACGGAATTGGTGCCGCCAGCGCACTGACCGCCATGAAACTCAACGCGACCGCCATTGTCTGTCTTACGACTTCGGGAAAAACAGCGACCATCATTTCTGGATTCCGACCGAAAGCTCGAATTATTGCTGTGACCCACATCGTCCCGACGTTGAATCGTATTGAGCTTGTGTGGGGCATCCAGACACTTCAGATAGATCCCTACGACTCTTCGGATGAAGCGATGAAGCAGATCGAGGAAATGCTCTTACAGTACGGCCTCGTTAAGCCCGGCGACAAAGTCATATTGACCCTTGGCGTGCCCGTGCTTGAGAGAGGCACGACGAACGCACTTCGCGTTTATACGATCGCGCGTGAGGACGTCCGACGCCTCAGCGAGAGTGAGTTACCACTACGCTGTCGTCTGCCCAGCGCCTAAAAAAAATTCAGAGACCCAATTGAATCCGAGCGGCCAAGCGCTTCGTCTGATAAAACGTAAACTCCCCAGCGATGGGTGAGTTTTTTGATTTTTCACGCGAAGGGGCCTCGCCGTGATTTTAAGAAATTGGGCATCGAAGTACGTAGCGCTTATCCTCTTAATCGCTGCAGTTTCTGTCTTTCAAAGCACATCTCAAGCTGACCCGATTTCGACCAAAGAGGCCGATGAGTGGGTCTCGCTGGTGCGACAGATAAGAGGTATGGGCCCCGAATTTGATGTCAAACTCGACGCCCAGGAGCGGGTCGACAAGGCGCTAGAGGGCCTCAAGAAATTCCCTAATTTCCCAAAATTTTACCGAGATCTTGGCGACGGACTTCACACGCTGGGTCACATGGCCGAGCATGAACATCGATTTGAGAAGGCCATCGATTATCACCGCAGTGCCTTTGAGGTTTATAGTCGCACAGGCGGCCTCAAGACCCGCGAAAGCTGGAATGATGGGCGCCAACACGCTATCGAGCACATCTTTTTGAATATCTATGATCTTGGGATTTACCATGAGCGCCTGGGTTCTAAGGACCTTGCTCATCGCTATTTCGATGCCGCCTTCGGTTTTGCTCTTCAGTATGAGCTTCAGAACTTAGATACAGAGAGGTTAACACCTCGCTATGACGCCTTGGTCGATCGCTTCGAGAGGCTTCGCATTGCGAGCGGAAGCGAGTCGCTGACGATAGGAAAAGAGACCACTCCAATTTTAATGGAGCTTCAATGTGCGGCTAGTTTTATATCGGTGAATTAACGAGCTTTGTTTCGAATTATGTGCGCGTCACTTTGCGGCAGGCGTGGATAATCTCCCAGTAGGGGAATTGGGTTTCGAGATCGACAAAGTTCATACTCACGGCAAGGCCGGCATCCGTTGAGAACTTTTCTCCGACAAGTTTTTTCTCAGAAAGCCCATTCACATCATCGACATTAAAAAGTGAACCCAAATCCCGCATCGAGTCGTTTTGCATTTGAGTGAGATTTAGCTTCACTTCACCTTTTTCATTGGGCGTCGCTTTTTTTCCGTAAAAGAGCAGCGCTTTGATCGTCTTCATTTCTTTCTCTTCGATCGCGGTGCGCTTGTCTTCGCTCTTAAAAAGAAAGTCGTTATAGAAATCGACAAAGTTCACAAGAAAATCAGGCTTAAAGACGGTGAGACGCTGTTTACCTTCGCCAAGGTCTTCAATCTTCATGTGGCCAAGAGCTTGAAGAACTTCCGTCATGGTCGTCATTTTATTTGTTGGTTGTTGAAAGATCTGAATGGTGTGGCGCCTGAGGGTGCCCGGCGGGACCAGCGTTCCAGCCTCCGTGGTTTCGCCGTAGACTTTCGCGACATTCCCCAAAATAGCGCAAAGACGCGTCACCGTGTGGGGCGGGAAGACAGCATTGGTCTCTTCGTCGGATTTTTCAAGGGTGCGGATTTTCTGATTGGCGCTTCTTAAGTGATTGTTCACCGTGCGCATGATGGCTTTAGCCCACTCGGGGAAAGTCTTAAACTGCGCATTGAGCGACTTAAACGGTAGTTCGATAATCGTGGTGTCCACCAAAGCGCGCGCTGACGCAGATCTTGGTTTGGCATCGAAGAAAGCCATTTCGCCGATCATGTCCCCAGGGCCAAGTTCGGCCAAGGTGATTTCCGAATTTCCTTTTGATTTTAAAACGGCAAGCTTTCCAGCTTTGATGACGTACATCGCCTCTGAAAGATCGCCCTCGCGAAACAGATAGTCATTTTTTTTAAGAACGCGAGGACCGGCCATATTGAAGTTAAGTCTATATCAAGCGTCCGACAAAGTGATGCATCGTTGGCATCGTTCGCCGAAAGGCCAGGAGTGGCGCCAGACAAAAGGCTCGAACACGGGCGAGCAAGGGCCGCGAGTGAAAGCACTCTGGCGGTTCTTGCCTTTACTGGCGTTCAAGCTTCAATAGATCGCCATCGTCGGTTGCGAGAAATATTTCACCCGACGGAGACTCGGCAACATGGCGAAAGCGCTTTTTCATGTCTTCAAAAAGCCGCGTCTCGTTCCCCGATTTAATATCGGTGATATTGACGTGCTGAAGAACCAGAGCGCCTTGAATAAATTTACCAGCGAGTTCTTTAGGAGCTTTCCCACTGGGAATTAGAAGCGAGCTTGGCGCAATCGATGGAACATAATACTTCACAGGCTGTTCCAGTCCAGGCTGAGAATTCTTACCGATGCGAGGTCCCCAATATTCACGACCATAAGTGATCGTCGGCCAGCCGTAGTTCGCGCTAGCCTTGATGAGATTCACTTCGTCACCACCGCGTGGTCCGTGCTCAGAAACATAAACATCGCCCGTTCCAGGGTCGATGGCGATGCCCTGAGGGTTTCTGTGACCCCAAGAGTAGATCTCGGGTTTTGGGGTGACGTTCCCAACAGATGATTTTTGAGTATAGGGATTTTGTGGGTGAGGCTTTCCCTCAAGAGTGAGGCGTACAACCTTTCCCCAGTGCTGCGAGAGGTCTTGGGCACGGTCCCTTTGATTGCGTTCGCCCAGAGTCATAAAAACGCCGCCAGATTTTGGAAATGCGAGCCGGGAGCCGAAGTGAAGACTTGAATCGACACTGGGTTCCGCCTCAAAAATTCGAGTGATGTTTTCGATTTTCGGGGACTTCCATTCTCCGCGAAAAAGAGCCGTCGTTTGATTTGATTTCTTTTCGCTCGCAGTGCCTTTGTCCGGAGTTACACTGGCGGTGAGGTAGATCCAAGTTTTCCCGCTCTCGCGATAGACCTTAACATCTAAAAGACCACCTTGGCCGCGGGCGACGACCGTGGGGCCGCCGGCGACGGCCTGACTCTTTCCAGTCTTCGCGTCCACGAGGAGGAGTTCGCCACTTTTCAATGCCAGAATAATTTCGGAGTCCGAAATAAAATCAAAGCCCCAAATAATATCCGAAGCCTTAAAGACTGGCGTCGCTTTGAAAGCCGCCGATGCAATCTTCTCGGCCGGAGCGGGCGATCCAAATGCGGCGAAGCTAGTTACGGTACCAGAGAGGGTACCAGCCACGAACAGACCGTAAACTGCGGCAATTGTTTTAAAGCGTAGTCGTTTCGACACGGCGAACATTTAAATCACCATCGCTTTTGCATCGGCGGCCACTTCGACCGGAGCGCCCGTCGCCTTGATGACTTGTTCAACGGTCAAATCTGGAGCCCACTCGAGAAGTTTGAATCCCTTTCCTTTGATGACATCCAAGACACCGTAATCGGTCACGATACGATCGATGCAGTTTTGACCCGTCAAAGGAAGAGTGCACTTTTTAATGAGCTTATGAGTTCCATCTTTCGCGACGTGCTCCATCGCGACAATCACGCGCCGAGCTCCAGCGACAAGATCCATTGCTCCGCCCATACCCTTCACCATTTTTCCTGGGATCATCCAGTTGGCAATCGAGCCATCCTGGTCGACCTGCATCGCCCCAAGAACTGTCAAATCGATGTGGCCTCCGCGAATCATCGCAAAGCTGTCAGCACTCGAAAAAAACGAAGCTCCTTTCAGCGCAGTCACCGTTTGTTTTCCAGCGTTGATGAGGTCCGCGTCGACGTCTCCATCCAGCGGAAAAGGGCCCAGTCCCAGAAGACCGTTCTCACTTTGCAGCATCACGTTCATTGATTCTGAAATAAAGTTTGCGACCAGAGTGGGAATTCCGATTCCCAGATTAACGCAAAATCCAGGCTGAACTTCTTTGGCGATTCGTTTTGCGATTTGTTCACGTGTCAGTGGCATTTCAAGTTTTCCTTGTGGTTCGCTGCTCGATGCGCTTTTCGAGTTTTGGAGATTTGATAATGCGCTGGACGAAAACACCTGGTGTGTGAATTTGATCAGGGTCAAGTTCACCGACGGGAACGATTTCTTCGACCTCAACCACGGTGACTTTTCCGGCCGTTGCCATCATCGGGTTAAAGTTTCTTGCGGTCTTTCTGAAAACCAGGTTTCCGAAAGTGTCTGCCTTCCACGCTCTTATTAGCGCAAATTCACCGCGAATTCCGCGCTCCATAACGTAAGGTCGGCCCTCGAATTCGCGAATATCTTTTCCTTCCGCGACTAGGGTGCCGACACCCGTTGGGGTGTAGAAAGCAGGAATTCCAGCACCGCCCGCACGCACTCGTTCCGCCAATGTCCCTTGGGGACAAAATTCAAGTTCGAGTTCGCCAGAGAGGTAGAGCTTTTCGAAGGTCGCATTTTCCCCAACGTAGCTTGAGACCATCTTTTTGATCTGCCGCGTGTGAAGAAGAAGACCTAAACCAAAATCATCGACGCCGGCGTTATTTGAAACGCAGGTAAGATTTTTCACGCCGGAATCGCGAAGCGCTAATATTAGATTCTCTGGAATTCCGCAGAGTCCGAAGCCTCCGACGAGAATCGTCATTCCATCTTTAACTCCGGACAGAGCTTCTGCAGCACTGTTAAATATTTTCGAATGACGAGCGGTCTGTGTTGCTCCGGCGGACGTTGTTTCTGTCATTTTGGACTACACTTTCTCGACGACAAGAGCGACAGCTTCGCCGCCGCCAATGCACAAAGTTGCAAGACCGTATTTTCCGCCGCGCGAATGAAGAGCGTGAACAAGTGTGGTTAAGATTCGCGCGCCCGAAGCGCCGATCGGGTGACCGATGGCGACGGCGCCGCCAAGCACATTCACTTTTTCGGCCGCCAGTTTCAAATCCTTCATCGCGACCATTGTGACTGCAGCGAACGCTTCGTTTATTTCGAAGAGGTCGATTTGACTCATTTCTAAGCCGGCCGCTTTTACGGCCTTTTGCATAGCGCCGACCGGAGCCGTCGTAAACCATTTTGGATCTTGCGAGTGCGTTGCATAGCCAATGATTTTAGCTAGGGGTTTTACGTTTTTCGCCTTGACTGCGGCGCCACTCATTAAGACCAGCGCTGCCGCACCATCATTGATTTTCGATGCGTTGGCTGCAGTGATTGTGCCGGTTTTTTCAAAGGCTGGTTTGAGGCCAGGAATTTTTGCGAAGTCTGTTTTGGTGGGATCTTCGTCGTTTTCAATTTTCAGCGGACCCTTTTTTGACGCAATTTCGACGGCGACGATTTCTTTTTTGAAAAGGCCTTCGGCTTGTGCCGCTTGTGCTTTTTTGTACGAGCTCACGGCGAACTCATCTTGTTGTTCGCGGCTAAAAGAATTTTCTTTCACGCAAAGTTCAGCGGCCACGCCCATATGAAAATTGTTGTAGGGATCCCAAAGTCCATCGTGAATCATCGAATCAGCGAGCGATGTGTCGCCCATTCTGAAGCCTGATCTCGATTTCGCTAAAAGGTGGGGAGCCAGAGACATATTCTCCTGGCCACCGGCGACCGCAATCTGTGTTGAGCCAAGCCGGATGTTATCGGAAGCAAGCATGACAGCTTTTAATCCCGAGCCACAAACTTTGTTGATCGTCATGGCCGCTGTCGACGATGGCACGCCGGCATAGATCATCGCTTGTCTTGCGGGCGCTTGGCCAAGACCCGCGGTCAGAACGTTTCCCATGATCACTTCATCGATGTTTTCTGGAGAAACACCGGCGCGAAGAATGGCTTCTTTGATCGCGATAGCGCCCAGACGCGGCGCAGGAATATCGCTCAATCCACCTTGAAAGCTTCCAATCGGTGTCCGCGCGGCACTCGCAATGAAGACCTCTGGAAAGTTTCCTGAAAAGCTCGCGGGTGAATTCTGTTGAGTGCTCATTTGAATGCTCCTATCGTGACTCGAGGTGGTCTCAAACAAGTGCCTCAGGCGTCACTCGATGACACTTGAGGCCATAGGATGGATTAATGACACTGCGCTTTTCTGAATCTCGAGCGTTTACTCTTTCGATTGCGATCTTTCTCGCAACTTTTTTGGGCGCTGTCTTTTTTGTGTCATCGTCGCTAGCAAAAGAAACCAAGTTCAAAGACTACCCCTTTGAAATTTCAAAAAGCGAACGCCTCGTCATTCAAGGCGTTCGAGGAAATGTGAAATTAGTTGCGGCCGCGGCAGGCCAGCCGACCGTCGTACGTGCCCGGAAAACAGTCAGCGAACCAATGAAGCCCGGAGCGTCTGAGCGCTACGATGCACTGTCGTTTTCGGTTCGCCGAGAAGGTGGCGTTGTCATCGTGGAACCTCGGGGCCCCTCGTCTCGCCAAGAGTGGGTGGACTGGAGTCGACCGGGCCAGCCGGAACTTTCGCTTGAAATCCAAGCGCCAGCCACGTCCGCAGAAATTCACATGCATTCAGGATCAGTTTCAGTCTCGGGATGGACCGACAATCTTGCGGTTTCGCTTCAAGAAGGAAAAGTCGCTGCTTCCGGTGGATCCGGAAAACTCGGTGTTAATATTCTCCGCGGTGACGTGAAGATTGAGAAACATAACGGTTCTATCGACCTTGAAAGTCACACAGCAAAAATTTCTGTTTCGAACTCGGAAGGCAACCTGCGCATCCACTCGTTCGCGGGCGATTCATCTGTGGCAAATCTCAAAGGCGATACAATCTTTCGAGGAAAATCGGGGTCTGCAAATCTCTCGAAGTTGACGGGGGCTTTGAAATTTGAAAACGGCCGCGGCCGAATTGAGGGGACCTCAATCGACGGTCCCGTTCGCGGCGTGAATGACGACGGGAGCATCAATCTTCAGCTGGCAGGAGAGCCTGATCTCTCGATCGAAACGTCCGACGGTGCCGTGACGGTGAAACCGCCGGCAGGATCCGGAGCGCTGCTTAAACTTTCCACTGAAGAAGGGGCCATTGTCGCTCCGGATTCCGTCGCCGTACCTAAAGTTTCCGGAGCTAAATCGGTCGTGGCGCGAATGAGTGGTTCCGCGAAAGGCGTCATAGCGGTGAGATCAAAAAAAGGAACCATTCGAGTTCGCTAGCTTTGACAAAACACACTCTCTCGGGCGAGGTTGGCGACTTATGAAAAAGACAAAGCCCAAAGCGACGAAAGCTTCCAAGACGACCAGCGCGGTGAAAGCGGCCCCTAAAAAAGCCGTTAAAGCCGCCTCAAAGCCTGCCGCGAAAGTGGCAAAGCCCGCACTTAAAAAAGCGGCGAAGCCAGTTTTAAAGGGTGCAAAGCCAGCCGCTAAGCCGGCATCGAAGGTGGACGTCAAAGCCAAGGCAGGCGCAAAGCCAGTCAAGACCGTTGAAAAAGTCGCACTGAAGCCAATGGCGACCAAGGCCGCCGGAAAAGCCGTCGATAAAACTCTCTCAAAATCACCAGAAAAACCAATGCCGAAAGCGGCTGTGGCGAAAGCCACTCCTTTGGCTCCGAAGGCCAGCGCCAAAACCGCTGCTGCAAAGCCAGCGGTAAAGCCGCCAGCGAAAGTTGTTGAACCACGGGTCGTCGTGCCCGAAGAGCCAGACACAGCTGAGGACGTTGTTCTCACAGACGCTGATGGTCGTCGCTACTGCCGAACGAAGGATTGCGACCGTCTTTCAGAAGTCGATAATTACTGCCGTTATCACTACATTCTGCTTTGGAAGAACATCCAGATCCGTCGAAACATCCTTCAAGAAGGAAAGCTCGGCCGTTACATCGAAGAACTCACAGCGAGATATCCGGACAAATTCCTAGAGATCCTTAAAAAAGATCTGCGCAGCGAAAAAGACTTCCTCGCGGCGATTCAGGAACTTGAAATCGATGAATCGGCTGTTGAGGCAGAATTCGACGACGAAGAGTCACAAGCAGATTTGTTTGAGATTCAGCGTGTCTCTGATTCAGGAAACGCTGGGGATCGTTCAGATTCCGACGACCGATTCTAATTTGAGTCGGGTTCGCCAAGTTTGAACCGGTTAGGGCCCAAAGGCTCGACCGGTTTTTCTTTTTTCTAGTGAAGATCGTCTTGGCTTTTCTCAATCGCGTCGCGCTGCGCTTCATTGAGATTCGGGGTATAACTGCCATCGCGAATCGATTGAGAGACTTTCTCGGCGAGTTCCGTATCGATCAAAGCAAGTTCAAGAGCATCGGTTGGCTCGGAGGCTTCTTCCTCGACGAAAAGACTCTCCGTGCCTTCGTCCACTCCTAATAGGCGATTGGCCTCGGACTCGAGCCGAGTGTTCGCGGTAGAAAATCGCAAATGAACTTTTGAGTCGTCAAAATCAAACTCTTCCCAAGAAAGCGGGTACTCGACATCGTCGATTTCCTCTTCTCGAAGATGTTCGAAGTGAGTTTCAAAAACGCTTCCAAGAACGTCGATCCCCGTAAAGAGCTTTTCCATCGCGGATTCACCAGGCGAGTGCTCGAGAGAGACTTCGAAATTTGTCTGTTTAAGGCGCCCTTCCTCGATGTAACCGGCACGCATTACGATCTCGGTCGGGTAGATGCGGCCCTCAACGAAGAACTCACCAACGGCACTTTCGGCTTTGAAGTTTTGAATAAAAACCAAAGCGGCTTTCTCTGCGAACTCTTTTGGTAAAGAGGTCCAATTTTTCGATGTCGAAGTGCGTGGTGTCATGAAACAGTCCTCGTCGTAATTTGACTTGAGCCTTTGCCGCCGACTATAACGCGAAGCGTGTTAAAGCGAAAGAACGAACGGAAACAATGTTAAATCAGGATCTGGGCCGCGGTCGCGGAGTCTATATTTCGACCTACGGCTGCCAAATGAACACGAACGACACCGAGAGGATGCTAGCGCTCCTCGAGATGATGAATTTTGTTCCTGTCGAGAGTCCGGACAGGGCCTCGTTAATCATCATAAATTCGTGCTCGGTGCGCGAGAAACCCGTTCATAAAGTTCGCTCTGAAGTGGGGCATTACAAGGACTGGAAGGCGAAAAATCCTGACCTTCGCATCGGCGTCGGCGGATGTGTTGCTCAACAGGAAAAAGCCAAACTTCTCAAAGACATCCCAGTTCTTGATTTTGCCTTTGGAACAGATGCTATCGATCAGTTGCCCGAGATTGTCGCTCGCGCCTATGAGAGCAAAGAAAAGCAAGTGTCGGCTCGGTTCGAGAACGACAAACCTTACTCCATCGAGACGATGGTTCGAAATCCAGGGGTCGCAGCGTTCGTGAACATCACGAAAGGTTGCGACAATTTCTGCACGTTCTGTGTCGTTCCGTTCACTCGCGGTCGCGAGCGAAGTCGAAGCCTGAAGGAATTAGTCACGGACATTAAAAGCCTCGTGGCTCGCGGTGTTCGTGAGGTGACTCTCATTGGACAAAACGTCAATAGCTACAAAAGCGAGTGTGGCACTGATTTCGCGAATCTCATGCGAACCCTGGCTGAGGAAACCGACATTCAGCGCATTCGCTATACGACGTCTCATCCAAAAGATTTCAACCAAGAGCTTGTCGACATTTCTGCCAAATACCGATCGAAGATTTGCGACTACATTCATTTGCCGGCTCAAAGTGGAAATACTGAAGTCTTAAGACGTATGAACCGCGGTTACTCGCGGGAAGAGTATCTTGATAAAGTCGCGATGATTCGGCAGGGAATTCCTGGCGTTGTTCTTTCGACAGACATCATCGTCGGATTCCCTGGGGAAACTGAAGCTCAGTTTGAGGATACAAGAAGCCTTCTTGAGACGGTTCGCTACGAAAACATCTATGCTTTCAAGTACAGTCCAAGACCCTTCACAAAAGCGGCGCGCTACACCGATCAGGTCCCCGAAAGTGATTCCAAGCGTCGCCTTCAAATTCTTCTCGATCGCCAGCGAGAGATCGCTTTTGAACTTGGCGAGCCGTACTCGGGACAAACTTACGACGTACTGTTTGAAGTCAAAGCTCAGATTCCCGATCAAATTCAAGGGCGAACCACGCACAACAAACTCGTTTACGCGGTTGGCCCCGACTCGCTGATTGGACAAACACGTCGTGTTCACGTCACAAAAGCATTTCCCAATGTGTTGCACGGCGAAATCCTGAATCAAAATGCGGGAGCACTTTTGTGACAGGTAAAAGCAAGTCTTCGGCGAAAAAGTCTGTGGGTGTAAAACCTGAACCAACGCGCCGGGAGCGTGCTGAGAAGCAGGCCGAGTCGCTCACGCGGCAGCTGGCCCCGCAGCGCGCTGTTCGGAAAACGAAATTGCCGATTCTGGCGACTTCGGAAGCCACGTTGTCGGATCCGTATGTCCCACTCTTGGCTTCTGGAATTGTCTTGATGCCGGGTTCGGCGCGTCCGGTGTTTTTATTGAAACACGAAGAGTCTGGCGACACGCTGCCGGTGTGGATGCATCCCTTGGACGCGTCGATTGGAATTCACGAGCTGGGGCAGGGGGCAGCGGGGTCTCCGCACGTGGTGACGAAGATCCTACTGGAGCAACTCGGTGTGACGCATGTGAACTGCTTTTTCACCGAGCGGATTGGTCATCATCAGTATGTTCGACTCGAATTTCAAAATGTCAAAACCTCCAAAAGCGGCAGCGCATCCTCTCTGGAAGAGATTCGCGTGCGCGCGGATGAGGTCATGAGCTTTTGTATTGCGAACAAAGCCCGATTTTTCAGTACAAAGACTTTTATTGCACAGTGCCGAGTTCTCAATGAGGAGCTTGAAAAGCTGCAAGAGGGCCTCCTGGCGGGAACGGCTCATCAGGCGTTCCCAGAACTCGAAATAGATTCAAAAAAATCCGGCTACATGATGTAGTCCTTGGGACATGAGCGCAAATATCATTTCTCTCCTCGGCTTCACTCCGGAAATCGGAATCGGTGCATTTATAGCCCCTACAGCAACTCTTGTTGGCGACGTCAAAATCGGCAAAAACGCGTCGGTGTGGTTTTCAACGGTCGTACGCGGCGACGTCGGTCCGATCGTGATCGGCGAAGAATCGAACATCCAAGACGGAAGCATTATTCACGGTTCGTTTGGAAAAGCGTTTGCCACCATTGGGCGTCAGGTGACGGTCGGGCACAATGTGATTCTTCATGGCTGCACGGTGAACGATCTTTGTTTGATCGGAATGGGAGCGATCATAATGGATGGAGCGGTGATACCGGCTCGGTCGATTGTGGGAGCCGGTAGTCTTGTGACCGAAGGTGCAAAATTTCCGGACGAAGGATGGTTGATTCTTGGTCGACCCGCGAAAGCGGTGCGGCCACTTAAGCCCGAGGAGCTCGCGTTTTTGTCGACCTCGGCGGCAAACTATTTGAGTTACAAAAGTTGGTATCAAAATCCCGACAAACATAAGCAGCGGCCGCCCGGAAATCTGACAGATGGGTTAAAAAAAGGAACAGTGAAATGAGTATGGAAAACATGGCGCCTCGACTGGCATTGACGTTCGACGATATTTTGTTGGTGCCCCAGTACTCAGAAATAATTCCCTCTATGGTATCGACAAAGTCGCACTTTGCCAGATCCATTACTCTTCATTCACCAGTGATATCGGCAGCGATGGATACTGTGACCGGCCACAAAATGTCGCGGATCATGGCTCAGCAAGGTGGACTCGGAATCATTCACAAGAATATGTCGGTCGAAGAACAGGCGCTGGAAGCGGAAAAAGTAAAGAAGTACGAGTCAGGAATGATTCGTGATCCGATCACAATCGGACCTGACCGCCGCGTTTCTGATGCCCTTGAAATCATGCGCAAGTATTCGATCTCGGGAGTTCCCATCACCGTCGGTGGAAAACTTGTCGGAATTCTCACGAATCGGGATCTCCGTTTTGAAACCAACACGAGCCAGCTTATCCAAGACGTCATGACAAAAGAAAATCTTGTCACGGCCGAAGTCGGAACGACCTTGGAAAAAGCAAAAGAGATTCTGCAAAAACATCGTATCGAAAAACTTCCGATCGTCGACAAGTCGGGGCATCTTAAAGGCCTCATCACCATCAAAGATATTGAGAAGGCAAAAGAGTATCCTTTGGCGACAAAAGACTCTCAAGGACGACTCGTCGCCGGAGCCGCGGTTGGAGTCGATCAAACATCCCGCGAAAGGGTTCAAGCCCTCGTCGCAGCTGGGTGCGATATCGTTTGCGTGGACACGGCTCACGGTCATTCCAAAAATGTTCTCGAGATGATCGAGTGGGTTTCGAAAAACTTTAAAGATACCGTCATTGTCGCTGGCAACGTGGTAACAGCCGAAGCTACGGAAGCACTTCTTAAGCGCGGAGCTGACGTCGTAAAAGTCGGCATAGGTCCGGGCTCAATCTGTACGACTCGCGTTGTGGCTGGCGTTGGCATGCCGCAAATTTCCGCCGTGATGGAATGTTCCCTAGCTGCGAAAAAACTAGGTAAGACTATCATTGCCGATGGCGGGATAAAATACTCAGGCGACGTGACCAAAGCGCTCGCTTTGGGTGCAGCCAGCGTGATGGTTGGAAACCTTCTTGCCGGCGCCGACGAGAGTCCTGGTGAGAGTCTTCTTTATCAGGGGCGAACTTATAAAGTGTATCGCGGCATGGGATCTCTTGGAGCGATGGCTCAAGGTTCGAAGGATCGGTACTTTCAATCCGATGTCGATGACTTCGAGAAACTTGTTCCCGAGGGCATTGAAGGCAAAGTTCCTTACAAGGGAAGTGCTTCGGCGATTCTTCATCAATTGGTTGGCGGACTTAAGAGCGGCATGGGCTATATGGGTGCGGGTTCGATTGCCGAACTTCAGGCCAAAGCCAAATTCGTACAGATCTCGTCCTCAGGCCTTCGTGAGTCCCACGTGCATGATGTGAGCATCACGAAGGAAGCCCCGAACTATCGTCTCGAGTAGGAGGTCCGTCGTGAGCGAAGAAAAAAACACGTCCGGTTGGGATCAACGCATCGAAGGCGGTTTTGTCGTCCTTGATTTCGGGAGTCAGTTGACTCAACTGATTGCACGACGCCTTCGGGAGCTTCATTTTTACTCGGAACTGCTTCCGTTCAATACGCCTATTGAAGAAATCCGAAAGAGAAACCCGAAAGGAATTATTCTCTCAGGCGGTCCGTCGTCAGTTCACGAAGAGGGTAGTCCCAAAGCGGATGTTAAGGCTCTCCGCGAGATCGCGCCTCTTTTGGGGATTTGTTACGGCATGCAGCTCATCGCACAAGCTTTTGGTGGAAAAGTCGAAGCGTCGTCGAGCCGAGAGTATGGACATGGGTATGTTGACTGGTCGGAACCAATGTCACCTCGAGTTCCAATTTCTCAGAAAGTTTGGATGAGTCACGGCGACGTGGTTAAAGTTCCGCCGCCAGGTTTTCGAATCGTTGGGAAAAGTGATTCGCTTCACGCGGCTGCGATGAAAGGTGACCGTGCATGGGCGGTTCAATTTCATCCGGAAGTTGTGCACACGCATCTTGGAATCGAGATTTTGCGTGAGTTCACCATTGGTCTTTGCCAGGCGACACCGGATTGGCACTCGGCTCATATTGCTGAGCATTTGATCCAAGGGATTCGAGATCGCGTCGGGCCCACGGATAAAGTTCTCTGTGGTCTTTCGGGCGGCGTTGATTCGTCAGTGGTCGCAGCCCTTCTTACGAAAGCGCTGGATCCATCGCGAGTTTTCTGCGTTTTTGTGAACAATGGGCTTTTGAGGAAAAACGAATACGACGATGTGCTTCGGCAGTACCGAGCTATTGGTCTTAATGTGACGGGTGTTGACGCTGAAGCCGAATTTTTGGACGCGTTAAAAGGTCTTGAAGAGCCTGAGGCCAAACGAAAAGCGATTGGTAAAGTCTTTATCGATATTTTCGTCGAAGCTGCGAAGAAGACCGGCGTTCAATACCAGTGGCTTGCGCAAGGAACACTTTATCCGGATGTTATCGAAAGTATTTCGCCGCGGGGAGCTTCGGTAACGATCAAGTCACATCACAATGTTGGTGGCCTTCCAGCGAAGATGAAAATGAAGCTGGTGGAACCTTTGCGTGAACTTTTTAAGGACGAGGTCCGAGAGATCGGAAAAGAATTGGACCTTCCCTCTGATATTCTGGGACGGCATCCGTTCCCTGGACCGGGACTTGCGATCCGGTGCATGGGTGAAGTGACCCGGGAAAAACTTGAGATCATCCAAGAGGCCGATCATATCTTCATTTCCCAACTCAGAGAAAAGGGACTTTACGATAAAATCTGGCAGGCTTTCTGTGTGCTTTTACCTGTGTACACCGTCGGCGTTCAGGGCGACGCACGAACTTACGAAAGGGTTCTGGCTCTTCGAGCTGTGACATCCTCCGATGGAATGACGGCCGACTGGTATCCGTTTGAGTTTCAATTTTTACGAGATGTCTCGAACAAAATTACGAACCAGGTTCGCGGCGTCAATCGAGTCGTGTACGACGTGACGTCGAAACCGCCCGGCACAATTGAGTGGGAATAGTCGTTTTTTGTATTCTCAAGCGAGGGTGTTTTCATATGAGACGAGGGTGTATTCTCTTGATCCACACCGCCTTTAAAATTTGAAGCCCTCCGACCATCACGATAAACTCTAAGCACATCAGACAAGAAAAGGGTGTGTATGAGAAGAGCGTCAGCGCTGTTCACGTTTGCTGAAATGTCGATCGATTCTGGTCTCTGTCCCTTGGCCGTGGGGCTCATCCCGGCCGCTCCGCCAGGCGAATAAAAGCGGTTCAAATATGAAATGGAAGCTCACCACCGAACCGTCGTGAGCTCGAAAATAAAGCCGATCTCGCAAGAGTTCGGCTTTATTATTTCTGAGAAGGAGCTTTGAGGGAAGGCTCGGGCTTCTCCTCAGATGCCGCATTGCTTCACCTTGAAAACCTGTGCCGTTCAGGGGTTTGCGCTTCCTCCGAAACACAGTAGATTCGGCCCATGGCCGCTGAATCTCCGACCAGTTCTCCGTTCGTTCACTTGCACGTTCATTCGCAGTATTCGCTGCTCGAATCCACTGTGCGCGTGAAGCAGCTTTGTCAGCGGACTCAAGAACTTGGCATGCCCGCGGTCGCACTGACAGACAGCGGAAATCTTTTTGGAGCTGCCGAATTCTATTTCACAGCCAAAGATTTTGCGGTGAAGCCCATCATCGGCATTGACGCCTTCATTGCCCCGAAAACGCGTTTTGTAAAAGGGGAGGATCGCGAGGCGATGCAGATGCCAAATCGTCGCATCGTTTTGCTCGCGCAAAATAACGAAGGTTATCAGAATTTGTGCAAGCTCTCGACGATTGGTTACCATGAGGGTTTTTACTATAAGCCGCGGCTTGATTGGGAAGCGATCAGGGAACACTCCAGCAGTTTGATTGCGCTCTCGGGCGGCTCGATGGGAGAGGTCGGCTACGCATTTTCGCGTCAAGGTCCCGAAGCCGCACTCGCGAAGATTCGAGAGCTCAAAGAGATTTTCGGCGACCGTTTTTATCTTGAGATCAACCGCACCTCGACGCCCGAGTGGACCGAACTTTCTCCGTTTCTCATCGAGGCCTCGAAAATCACAGGTGTTCCGTTGGTCGCGGCTAACAACGTGCACTATCTTGATCAGGCGGATCAGATTGGCCAGGAAGTTCTAATTTGCATCGGTTCCAACAAGACGCTTCACGATGAAAGCCGCTTTCGTCTTGGAAGCGATCAATTCTATTTTAAAACTCCCGCCGAAATGGCGAAGCTTTTTAAAGATATCCCAGAGGCCCTTACGCGGACTTTGGAAATCGCCGATCGATGCGATGTAAAGTTTAAGATTAAAGATGAGAGTGGCAAAAGTATTTACCACTTACCTTATTTTACGGCCGACGACGGAACACCTCCGCAAGAATTAATTCGTTCGACGGTCATGAAGGGGCTTCAGGAAAGATTCGATGAAGCCGACAAAATCGAAAGCCCAATTCCAGCAGAAAAGCGCTCCGAGTATCTAGAGCGCATCGAGTTTGAACTTGGTGTTATCGAAAAGATGGGTTTCACGTCCTACTTTTTGATCGTCGCAGACTTTATCAACTGGGCTAAAAACAATGAAATTCCGGTGGGACCTGGACGGGGTTCTGGAGCAGGGTCGCTTGTCGCTTACTGCCTTTGAATCCAGAACGTATTTCGATGCCGGATTTTGACATCGATTTTTGTCAGGAGCGTCGGCAAGAAGTCATTCAATATGTGACCACTCGCTACGGCAGTGACAACGTATCTCAGATTATTACTTACGGAAAACTTCAAACTCGCGCCGCTATTAAGGACGTCGGCCGTGTTTTGGGTATGACGTTCGCAGAAGTCGATGTGATCACTAAGCTCATTCCCGAAAAGCTTGGAATATCGATTGAAGAGGCCATTCAAGATGAACCTCGATTGCGAGAGCAGATTGAGCAGAATCCGCAGATTGCGAATCTAATAGATCTTGCCAAAAAAATTGAAGGTCTTGTTCGAAATGCTGGTATCCACGCAGCCGGTGTTGTTATCGGCGATGCTCCGCTCGTTTCTTACGCGCCACTCTACCGTGGGGCCGATGGCGAGCGTGTGGTCCAGTACGACATGAAGTGGGCTGAGAAGATCGGGCTCATCAAGTTCGACTTTTTGGGTCTTAAGACGCTGACGCACATTAAGAATGCCCTCGATCTTGTCAGCGAAAATCGTGGTCGTCGTTTGGCGGCGCGCGAGATTCCGATTCATGACAAAGGCATTTATGAGCTGATGTCGAGGGGTGATCTCTTAGGAGTTTTCCAGTTCGAAGGCGACGGCATTACAAATGCTGTGAAGTCGATCAAGCCCAAAGGGTTTGAAGATATCACGGCCATCAATGCTCTTTACCGACCTGGTCCGATGGATATGATTCCTGAGTACACGCGTAAATTCCATGGTGAAGAGGAAGTCGTCTACCTCTTTCCTGAACTCGAACCGATTTTGCGCGAGACCTACGGGATTATTATTTATCAAGAGCAGGTCATGGCGATCGCGTCCCGCATTGCCAGCTACTCACTTGGCGAAGCCGACATGCTTCGACGAGCGATGGGAAAAAAGATCGCTTCTGAAATGACTCAGCAAAAAGAGCGCTTCATGCAAGGGGCCGAAAAGAACGGCTTTGATAAAAAGAAAGCCGATGAACTTTTCGAGTTGATGGCTAAGTTTGCCAACTACGGATTTAACAAGTCCCATGCGGCCGCTTACTGCGTTGTCAGCGCGCAGACAGCCTGGCTGAAGTGCTACTATCCTGTCGAATTCTATGCGGCTCTGCTGTCGACGGAAATGTCGAACACAGACAATATCGTTCGCTACGTTAAGAACGCACAAGCGCGTGGAATAAAAGTAGAGCCACCTCACATCAATCACTCCGAGTACAAATTCAGCGTGAAGGGCGATACGATGTTCTTCTCGCTGGGCGCTATTAAAGGCGTTGGCGAGGGAGCTGTGGACGCCATCGTTGAAGCGAGAAAAAATGCCGGCGGGTCGTTTGAGACCTTGGCTCATTTTTTCGAGACCGTCGACATCAAGAAGATCAATAAAAAAGTCGTCGAATGTCTGATCAAAGCCGGAGCCTTCGAAGGTTTTGGCTACCATCAAGCGCAATTGATGGAAGGTTACGAGCGCTTCTTTAAACGAGCCGAAAATGCACGTCGGGATAAAGAGCACGGCCAGGGATCGCTCTTTTCAATGCTCGCCGATGCGGGAACTGCGAGTTCAACAGAGCGTGTGATTCTTGAGCCGACACGCGTGTGGCCAAGGGCGATGAAACTTCAAAGCGAAAAAGATGTCCTTGGATTTTATTTGAGCGATCACCCTTTGGCGGGGCTTGAGAAGATCTACAAAATTTGGGTCACCACCGAGATCGCTGGTTTAAAAAATGAACCTCCTGACAAGCGCGTGGTCATTGCGGGGTTAGTTACAAGTCTTCGAGAGATTATCAGTAAAAAAGGTTCTCGAATGGCCTTCGGTCAGCTGGAGGATCTTTCGGGCACAGTGGAGCTTATTGTATTTCCCGAAGCTTATGTGAAGGGCGAAATTCCTTTGAAGGCGGATGCTCCACTTTTGGTTGGCGGTACGCTTAAGAAAGAAAATGATTCGCTCAAAATTCTGGTCGACCGTGTCGCTCCGCTCGAAGAAGTTTTAGGAAAATCAAAATCGATGACTCTAAAGATCGACCCCTCGATGACTGACAAACTTTCGGATCTTCACCACCTACTTTCCAGATTCCCGGGAAAAACTGGTGTTGAGATCGAGATGCAAATTGAAATGCAGATCGGGCTTGATCTGGAGGGTGAAGCAGAGCGTGCCGGGGGCGCTGAAAGTATTCGAAAAACAGTCACGATGGACGTCGCAGATCCGCAAGGAATTATGGTGACCAGCGAATTCTTTGAAGATCTCCACGGTCTTTTCGGGCACACCGACTTTATCGAGATTCGCGGTTAAAAAGCCCATGTTATACATTTGAAATACGGTTCAGATTCTGATCTGCTTCTTAGGTAGATAGGAGTTTTGTGAAACATAATTTATCAATCCTCATTTTAACTTTCACGCTTGTAGCGACGGTCACATCCGTGAACCATGCACAAACAAATGAAGACGAACTTGTGCAAGTGACAAGTGAGGGAACTTCAAAAGCGTCTTCGCAGGTCGAGGCCGCTCGCGAAATTCAATCGAAGGCTTTGTCTGGAACGGCTCGAGAGCAGGTCATAGAGATGATCGGCGAAAAGCGCTATGCCAAAAACAAGGCTCTGGTTGAAAACCGGATCGTTCGCGAATCTACGAAATTTATTCCGTTTGTTCAGCCCGGTGATGCCATTCGACTTCCGGATGGTTCGTGGAAAATGAAACTCGAACTTAAAGTTTCGCTGGGAAGCCTTAGAAAAATGGTCATCGATACAGGCCTTCTTACCGACGCCGATACACCGGTCACTGTTTTACCGATGATTGGTTTTACGGACAGAACAAAGTCGACAAGCTACCGCTGGTGGATGGGCGATTCGACCGATGATTCGCGTAAATCTTTGGTTGAGTGGGCCAAAATCGTTCAGCTGGGTCTTCATAAAGAACTCATGCAGCAAGGTTTTCATCTGCAATTGCCGCTGGAAGGGACGTTGTCGAATGCAATTCCACCTGTGTTTCGCGTCGACCGTGCCTCAAGCCAGGATCTTAAGCTTTTAGGTGAATACCTCGGCGTTTCCATGGCGTTAAGAGGCGATGTTCGAGTCAAAGACTCGAAAGAAGCTGTCGGTGGATGGCAAATTCAAGTACGTCTCGAAGTCGTTCCCGTTCAGGGTGGAAGAACCGTCGCAGAAATTAGCCGGACTTTTGAAACTGACACGGGCCCTTCGGATGTCGTCGTTAGAAAGAAGCTCGAAAATGAAATCGACGAGATGTCCAAAGACCTTTCTCTTCAGGTGCTTGAAGCGTGGACCCGCGGGACTTTGGCAGCGACGACGGTCCGCCTTGCAGTGAAGGGAAGCCTTACACCCAAGCAACTTGTCGAATTTCGCTCGCAGCTTGCACGCTCGATGAAGGACATTAAAGCGTTGCGTGAGAGAATGTTCGAGCCAGGGCGTGTGATTTTCGAAGTCGATTACGCCGCATCACCAGAAGATTTTCGCGAGCAATTAAAGACCCTTGAGCTGCCTGGTTTTACAGAAAAGCTAGTGGTCGATGCTGAGCTGGGCGAAGCGGACGGGGTCAATCTTCCCTATACCATCGAAGTTCGGCCAAAAGCGCTTTAGGCACCGGCCCAAGGGCCGGTCGAGCTTACAAGCTTAGCCTTAAAAGATTAAACTAAAAGCATGAGTAAACTCTTAGCGAAGTCCATCGTCGTTTTGAAAATGTCGTTTAGAATTTTGCCTCTTTCTGCCTTCGTTTTGCTGTCAGCCAACTGCAGCTTACTCGGGGATCGTCGGCAGGTTGGAATTGAAAAACAAAATATCAGTCCCGAAATTCGCGACGTCCCAAGCAAAGCTCGAGAGAGCGGTGAAGCCCCTTTAAGAAAACGCGTGATGGTACTGCCGTTTATCAATAGCGCCGTCACAGGTTCTGAAAGAGGCGGCGCCGCGGCTCGTGAAGCCTTACTTCGTCAGCTAAGAAAAACGGATGAATTCGTTGTCGTTGCCAACACGGATTTTCCAAAAGATATCGCGACGTATTTGAAAAACGATGAATACGATCTTGAAGGCATGGGAAAAGTAGCAGCTTCAATGGGTGTCGCGGCCATCATTGAAGGGCGAGTGCTGGAAGTTCGCGCCCGACGCATTGGCGATGAAGTAGGACTCGTCAGAAAAATTCGCGCACGAATGAACGCGAGAGTTCAGATCCGAATGGTGAATACAAGAAATGGCAGTATCATTTTGAATGAGACGAGGGAAGCCGACGCCGAGGAATTCACAACACGCGTGGCAGAACGAGCATCGGGCGACCGCGATTTGCAAGATGACCCCGTCTTGATTGAAGCGGTCGTAACTCGGGCGTTTCAATCAACAATTCCAAGGATCGTGAATGCCGTCGAGAAATTATCATGGGAAGGCCGAGTCGCTATGATCAAAGGCGAACGAGTCTATCTCAATGCCGGGCGGATCTCTGGGCTACAAGTGGGTGACATTCTGCGGGTCTCTGAGGAGGGCGAAGACGTGCACGATCCCGAGTCGGGCTCTTACATCGGACGGGTCCCGGGCCGCCTTAAAGGAACCGTGGAAATCGTTTCTTATTTCGGTCGTGATGGTGCTATCGCGGTCGTGCATTCAGGCTCGGGCTTTCGAGAAAACGACCTCGTCGAACTCTACTAATCGTGTTATTTGATGCCCTTTATGATGGAACGATTCTGGGGCCGCCGAACTTATAGCGACGGATTGAAACTTCAAGAGGAAGCCCTCGAGCTTCTTCGAGGTCAAACGACGTCAGCGGTTCTTCTTGGGCTTGAGCATGATCCCGTCATCACTCTGGGCATTCGCGGAAATTTAGAAAACGACCTTCAATATTCGGTCGAGACACTCTCTGCAAAAGGCCTTGCGGTTCACTTTACAGAGCGCGGGGGGCAGGCCACGGTCCACACGCCCGGGCAGCTCGTTATCTACCCGTGTCTTGATTTGAAAGCTTACGGACTAGGGCCCCGCGCCTTTGTTGATCTCATGACGAGCACTACGCAGCGCTTTTTTAGAAGTGTCGGTGTCGAGACAACGACGAATCAACTCGAACCGGGACTCTTTGTCGGTCCCAAGAAAATCGCTGCCTTCGGATTTAAAATATCAAGAGGCCTCACTTCGCACGGTCTTGCGATCAATGTAGAAAACGATCTCAGCCATTTCGATCTTATCAAAACCTGCGGAGTCTCTGGGCAGCCGGTGACACGTTTACGGGATTTAGGGGTCGATCGTAGTCTTGAGGATCTATTTTTGACCTGGTGCCAATGTCTTGAGCTGCCGGCGATCTTAAAACAGCCCACATTTATCGATAGCTCCCTCTGAATAGGGTTCCTTGGCTTGACGAGGAGCTGGCTCGGCCAGTACTTTGTGATCTTCTTGTGAGTGTCCTGAAATGGTCTGTTGGCGCAGTTGGTAGCGCGTTCCCTTGACATGGGAGAGGTCGCAAGTTCGAGTCTTGCACAGACCACCATTTTTGTTATAATAACGAATGATTTCAAGTAGTTGCGACGATTCACATGCTACCCACGGGTAGCACGGGTAACAGAAAAATAGGGTCTTAGTTTCAGGTGACGACGTGCTTAACCGAAAGGATAGGCATATGAGTTTCTACGTCAAAAAGTCATCGAACGGACCTGGTTGGAGTCTTTGGGAAACCTATTTCGAGAAGGTCGGAAACGACAATAAAAGGAAGCAGCGGCGAGTACCAGACATTGCTTACCACGCGCTTGGCGTGAACAAACAAAGTCCGATTGAACAAGCGAAGCAGCGAGTGGCTCTGTTGAACCGCGAGAAGTCTACCGAGAAGCTAACTCTGGTAAGGGCTACGAAGGCTGTCGAGACCAAAGAACGAATCAAGTCGCTCTATATTCCAGAACATCTTGCCGTGGCTTTCGAGACGTACCTTACAGAAAACTACATCAGCCTTCAGAACAGCAATACCAAACTTCTGTCGCATTGGGACCGTACTCAAAAGCTAATCAACGACCTGCAACTGTTACCTAGTCAGTTCTTCTCGAACAAACAAAAGATCATCGCGCATTTGGTGAGCCAAGAATACTCTAGCGACTACACAAAGAAGCTCATTCGATTATTGAATCTATGGGGTGAATTCGTCTCAGAACAACAAGGGCAGTTCTATCGTCCCATACCAAAATTGAAGCCTTTGGACGTACAACGGCTCACCGATAGCTATACTGAATCGGATACCTTCGTAGGTGAGTCAGAGCCGTTAACGCCAGCACTGCTGGCAAAGCTCAAAGGAAGCCTCAAGGAATCGCAATGGAAGTGGCTCCACGTAGCACTATATTTCGGGCTAAGACCTTCCGAAATTGACCGACGAAACGCAAAGAAAACGCATTGGACGGTTGTACACGATAAGGCGATCAAAAAGGACGTTGTGTCGTTCTACCAGCCCAAGCTTGTGTCACTTGCAAAAGAGAAGCGGTGGAAGTCCATTCCCGTTATCCTTCCAGAACAAATCGAAGCGGTAGAATTCCTTAAAGAGGAGTTGAAGTGTCCATTGCCAAAGACGATGCAAGCGCACACGGACGTTCACTTAACGAAGTATTGTGGGCGCAAAGGCTTCGTTGATCTGATGCTATCGAATAGCCAAAGCTTAGAAAACATCTCGGCTTGGATGGGTCATAGTTCGGTGGATAGGACGTGGCGTAGTTACCGCAACAAGCGACGGGTAAGCTTCACGCCAACAGGGTAGGTCAAAAGTAGAGGCCCCTTCACAGAGGCCCCACAAGGACTAAGCTAGAAGCACTTCGATCACGAAAATCAAAATCTTCAGCACCAAAATCACAATAACCTTCATAGCATCACCTTTCTAGGGGCTGAATGCCCTTGCTCTTATTTGTTAAAAGCGAGGCCCCTAGAACTGTCTGACTGTCTGGAAAACGAATTTTTGGATGACCTTCTGAGCTTGAAGCGTGTGTAGCGTCTAACGCTACAAAAGCCGTCTAATGCGGTTTAATTCGATTTGGACCCTGTTTTGGGGTCTTTCTCACGGCAATTTCACGAGCGTAACAATCTAATTGGAGTAGGCGCTCAAGCATTCCGCTTCGGCTTCTACGATATAAGCTATTGAAGCTGCGCCTTGGTTGGCCGCTTCATCAACCAAGGAGTCTTTTGTGAGTATTATCGAGAACGCGTTAACTGAAGGTGCATTTTGGAAGGTCAATAAAGCGATAGCACGTCACCTTGGATCGGTTGAGGCCGCACTGCTGCTCGCCGATCTGATCGCAAAACGTCGCTACTTCCGCGAAAAAAGTTGGCTTGACGAGAACGATGGCTTTTTTAACATCGCTGGCCATTTGGAAGATGACCTTATGTTTTCCAAAGAGAAACGCATCAAACTCACTAAAACGCTTAGGAAGGCTGGATTCCTCACCGTTGTCAAAAAAGGTATTCCTTCAAAAAACTACTACTACCTCAATGATTCTTCTATTTTGGCAGTGCTTTCCCAGTCGTCTGGAAACCCAGCCAACTGGTCAGCTGGAAACACAGACGACTTGTTGGCTGGAAACCCAGCTACTAATAAGAATAAACAAAACAAGAATAAAAATAAAAAGAATAAAGCTTCTACTTCAACAGGTCCGAGTGAACACGTTTCTCCTTTCTCGAAAGATCAAGAGCCAAAGGAAGAGATTCAGAAAGCCAAAGAAGCAGTTGAACCCTTGGCTAAGAAGACCAAGGAAGTTGTACTCAAGCCTTTGGCTAAAGGACTTGATGAATCTGAGATGATTGTTTTGGCTGAAATGAAGCACCTTGATGATTATGACCAAGGTTTCTTGGCAGATATGTGTGACGTACCTATTGAGCAGTTCACCGATAGCCAGGTTAAGCGGTTAGAGAAGATTCGTCGTAAGGCCGCTAAGTCTAAAAAAATCGACAAGGCTCGTCCTTTGGACTCTGACGAGATCAATGAGCGGTACAACAACAGCCTCTTGATCGAAAAACACACCATGTTCGTCGTGGGTCTCGAAACCGACAGACTCATGTACGATAAGTCTGGCAGTGGCCGTTCAAAGTATGGCTTTGGCGAATACTCCTACAGCGTCAAACCGAACGACAATGACTCGCCAGAGTTGTATCGTGCGCGAGTCTTGAACGAAATCAAGCTAATGGGTGAACGTGGTGAGTTGAGTCCGCATGTTGAATAAACGCACGCACCGCCTCGCTGCTGATCGCAGCAAAGTGAACCAGGTCACGAGTCGTCCTGGATTGAACGACTCAATGGTGACGGTCCTGGTGCGAATGGAAGTATTGAAATCAGCCAGGATTGGCGCAAATCAAACCAGGGTCATTGCAGTCAGCAATTTTCGTAATTGAAGCTATCGAAACAGGATAGACGGTTCCTTTTTCATCAGCCAGGTAGAGGTTTTGAGGGTCTTGGCGAGTATAATAGCCTCGAAGAACTGGGCCGCAGCACTTACCGACAAAGTTGCGATGAACCTCGATTAGTTTGCCACGATTCTGAGTCTTCTCTCGTGGAGCCATACCAAGCGCACGTTCCAGTTCTTCGAGCTGTTCATCGCGGTCTCCAAGAGCCCGTTTCAAATCTTCGAGTTCTTTGTCTGTAGCCATTGGTGTCTCCTGATGCTCGTTGTTTGGATTTACAAGCATACCGAATTCTCTATATCGAAATCTTGAAGTCCTTAATATATGCGACATTAACAAGACTTATGTCTGGCATAAAAAAATACATTAGATTTTCGTGAGATAGTTTTTAGGCCCTAACCATCTCGACCAAGTCAGAGATGAGCAAACGTCAGTACTCGTGCGACCTAGGTAAAATCACGCAAGAGACAATCTTCAATTTGAGCAGCAACAAACCAAACCCGCTGTCTCGAAGGAAAGAAAGTGTCCAAGTCATCCACCCAACTCAAAGCATACCGTAAGCATCGAAATCGCGTCAGCGAGCGTGAGTCTGACGTTAGAAGTCTCTTAACTAAATATGGCGAAATGTCTCGCCGTCAGATGGCCCTAGAAATCGGCGTTGAATCAAACAGCGTCACAGCAGCAGTCAGAAACATGCTCAATCGTGGCGAGCTTGTCATCAGTGGCAGTCGTTACGACGAGAAGACCAAGTGTGAGCAGGATCTTCTTAAGCTCACTGGCAAGTCTGTGGCGATACCTAAGAAGGTTCCAAAAAGTGCAACTATTGCAAGTTTGCGACTCGAAAACGATGAACTGCGCTCAAAACTCAACACGGTAGCCGCATTCCTGAAGTTCCTTACCGTTCAAGATTCGTCAGTCGCTTCTTTGGCCCAAGAATTCGCAAAAGCGAAAGGGGCCTAAGATGAAATTCAAAGACCTTATCAATGAATACGTCGCAACTGTTGGCCACGGCCCGAACGGTATCGCTGGCAAAGTGAAATCAATCGTCCATCTTGGCGACTCTGTCTATCAAATCGAATTTTCTGAACTATTGGCAGAATTGAAACCAGTTGGTTTGAACATAGCGAATGTTTCCGAATCATACCTAGAGCGACTCACGGTTATCGATGCTGGAACTTTCGCTGAAATCGAAGCTGACATGAAGCTCGATGAGCAGGTGATCCAATGAAGACACACGCACAACTGCAAAACTTACTCACAAAACTCGAAGTAGCGCTCGCGACCGTTACGGGCCTCAAGGTTACAGAGTTAGCAATCACGAACGAAAACCTACTAGTAGTGACCTTCATTTTTGGCCGCAACATAGAAGAAGTCGTTTTCCTAACCAATGAAGAATGGAACCAACCATTTTTCGTCGTCATGCAAACCGTTTTAGACAAAGTCGCATCGGCTCCGCTCGTGCCACGTTCGACGATGAGCCACTGATATGAAAACGAAAGTGCTCTTTATTCCAGATACTCATTTTCCCTACGTTTCTAAAACCGCACTCAAGAAAGTCTTGAAGCTAATCAAGAAAGGAAAATTCACGCACATAATTCAAGCTGGCGATCTTTTGGACCTCTATAGCTTCAGCCGCTACGAGAAAGACGCCAACCATACAACGCCGCACGAAGAGCTATCTCGCGGTTTGGACATGGCCGCAAAAATGTGGGCTGACATTCGTAAAGCCGCGCCGAAGGCAAATCTCTATCAGCTTATTGGCAATCACGAAGACCGTCTGTCCAAAACCATCGCTCGTAAAGCACCTGAACTCGCTACTGTGTGTAAGTCCATCTCAGACCTCTACGATTTTCCAGGCGTGAAGGTATTGAAGTCTTCCAAGGAACATTTGGAAATCGACGGTGTGATCTACACGCATGGCCATTATACAAAGCTAGGTGACCACGCTAAGTATTTCCGCGCTCCAGTCGTTCATGGCCACTCACACAAAATCGGCATCTTTTACGAACGAATCTCGAATGGTCTCATTTGGGAAATGGATTGCGGTTTCTTGGCAGACAAAGACGCACTGCCACTCCAGTACACGCAATCGAAACTCAGTAAGTGGACCCTAGCGGTAGGAATCATCGAAGACGGTCAACCGCGCCTCGTCGTATTGGAGGCTCGTTCGTGAACCTACCATTCGAGATTTCATTTCAAGATGTGGCCTACAAACTAGAGTCACCCAGACATTGTCCAGCGTCGCCAACTCTTAGAGACGTATGGAACGACCTGTTAGGTACGCTCAAATGTTTGGTGAACGCTTTTTTCATCAAACCCGCACAGCAAGCGTTTGAAGCTATTCGATTCTATGACAATTTCATCTTGGCCAGCATCGGTCGATTGGATCTGGTTGAGAAGACCGTTTTGAAGCTATCAAGCGACGATGCCAAAGGGTTCAGACGAGAAGCCAGACGAACTGAACGGACTCTAAAGGCGAGTTACGTTGAAGATTGGTCTGAGTTTTCTGACGATACGCCAACCATCGGCGACATGGTTGAATGGCACCGAACATCTGTAGGTATTGCCAAAAATAAATTTCGCCGATCAAAGAAATAGCTCTGACATCCTGTGGTTCTTACTACGGGGGCGTAGCTTAACGGGAAAGCAGCTGACTCTAAACCAGTACGTCGAAACAGACACATGCGGATTCGACTTCCGCCGCCTCCACCATTTTTTACTAAAGGCATTATGAAGACATGTAACAAATGTAACATTCAAAAGGACAGTTCCGACTTCAGTCCGCGCAAAGAATCAGCAGACAAGTTGTCTTACATTTGTCGTCCTTGTGACTCTGAAAGAGTTAAGTCTGCTCGCGAACTTAAATACGGCGTTAGGGTTCGCGCACCGAAGAAGTCTGATGAAGAACTTCGGCAAGGTCGTCTTGAGCGTGCGAAGTCCTACCGTGAGAAGAACAAGGAAGCACATCGTTCTTATAATCAAAAACGCTGTGCTCTTTACCGCGAACGCAATCCAGAAAAAGTAAAGCTAGCGAAGACCGTTGAGAACGAAAAACGAAAAGCATTGCGAGCCTTGCGTCCACCAAAGATTGAGAAGCCGAAGATTCGCTCCTTAGAAAGCAGCTACAATCGGTTCAAACAGAGAGAATGGTATCTGAGAAACAAAGAGAAGGCGGCGTAGAAAGCCATTTAGCGCCATCGGGCTCGCAAACAAGCCATACCGATTTGGCTTACTGACGAACATAAGCGGCGGATAAAAGAGTTTTACGATGCAGCGACAGATTGTCAGTGGCTATCTAGTGAACCTTTGCAGGTTGACCATATCGTTCCGCTCAAAGGGAAAACAGTCTGCGGTCTGCATGTCCCTTGGAACCTTCAGGTTTTACCGCGAACAGAAAACATTAAGAAATCAAATAAACTCAACTGAGATTTTTTCAAAGGAACAAATGGACTTACTCCTTATACTCTTAACGGTCGTTTTCGCACTCACGGTAGGACCAGCCGTCATCAGCATGTTTCTGATTGGACTCGCGACCTTGTTCGGCGGCCTTCTCTATGTTGGTGCCGTGATGCTGTCGCCATTCATCAGTCTGTTCTCAAGGACAGGTGCCAAGTGAGAACCAATCACAAAATGCGCGGGCTCTATGAAGTGTACGAATACGCTATGGAGAGTTGGTTGGATAATTTCGACCCGAAGTGGATGGCGGCGGCAAATGAAATTGAAAAACTGCTTCTAGCTGAATTCAAACGCAAAGGTTTCGGTTGGTCTGACGGTCTGGCGGCATATCGCCGAACAGAGGTTGGAATATGAACCGTTAGACGCAAGTTCAACTCGTCGTCTCGCAAGGCGATCAAATTACGCTCCTGGATCTGATCGAAGCTTGCGCTGATCTAATCGAAGCAGTGCCAGCGGAAACTCAAAAGATCATCGATGCAATCGTGATCCAACAAATCGAATCAACCGAAGAAGGCACAGTCTTCACGCTGACAATCAACCGCAAGCAGGAGTACGAGCAATGAACCTGAACAAAACGCCGTGGATCACTTTTCAGAACGAGAAGGTGCCGCTCTACAACTTCAATCTCTCCAGGTATCCAGTAGCCGTTCGTTCTTTGGCCCAAGCTGACTGTGAAAACGGGCAGATGCTTGCAGAGCAGTACCAGGCAGCAAAAGACCCAAAGCAGCAACAGAAGCTCTTTGAAGCCATCCAGTTCATCCACGATTTCCTAGGCTAGAGCTACTTTGGCCAACGTAACGCTGCAAAACGCGTCGGGCTTTCAGACAAAGAAACCCGCGAATACGACAGGGACCGTAAGAGTCTGAACTTGGACGCCAACGCATTCGCCACAAGCATTGATCGAAACGAACCCGAAGATTCAGAAGACGAAACCGAAGGACCTAAGACGGTCAACGCATCAGCAGCAATAGCAGACGCCATGACTTCATTCACGGCAGGTCAAAAGCGAGCACGACAATTAGGTGCAGCTAAGGCCAGACAGAAAAAAGCCCTCAAACCCAAATCAAACTGATTGATTCCACTCTTTATAGGTAAGGAAATTTTATGACAGACGAACAGACCAGCAAACAGAAAGCCGCAAAGTACATCGCAATCGCACACGACCTTATTGGATCTGGAACATTTCCAGGTGCAGCAGCGAAAGACATTTATGAAACCCAAGCGTTTCTAAGAATCCTGCACGCGGATATGGTCAAAGACTTAGAGAAGGAACCAGATGTAGAAGCAAACAAAGAAGACTGAAGAACCACAAGAAGAGCAGCCATCGTATAAATGGCTATCAATCGCGAAAACCGCAGCAGGTTACGTCGTATTGGAAGCTGTCTCTGAAGGCGATAAGCTCGTATCGGTAAAGGTTTCCGAACCAGATATGAGAGTCGGCTAGTTAGCAAAGTTCAAGATAGCCGCTGCAAAAGAGTTCATGGAATGAAGCATATCAAGCGCGCAGCCATATTCTTACGTCTGGTCGATTCCCACGATGGTTTGATTAGTCTGACCAACGTGGCCCTGATTGTTGTTTTGACGAAGCTAGCCATTGCGCCAGCTGTCGGTCTCACTGAAATCGGCGGCTTGTTCGTGGCTCTGCTATCGCACCAAGGTAAGAAGATCATCAACGGTCAGTCGCAAGACTCTGTTGACGACAAAATCGGTGAACTATTGAAGCCCGTAACAGACGCAGCGACAGCCGCTCAAACGAAAATCGAAGAGATGCAATCAACTGTGTCTTCATTGGCGTTAAAAGTCGGCCTTTCAGTAAAGAAATAACGCACAGATAACGAGAACAAAACGCAATGGCCAAGTTTAAGAAGGGCGAACCAAGACCTGCTAAAGCTGGCAGAAAAAAGGGAAGCCTCAACAAGACAACACGCGCTCTAAAAGCAGTAGAGACATTCAACGAACTGGGTATCTATCCAGTTCAAATGATTTTGAAGCTGCTTCCGCAATTGTCGCCTGACGCTCAAGTAAGGACCTTGCTAGAGTTACAAGAGTACGTTGAAGCAAAGCCACGAGCCGTTGAAGTGAAAGTGTCCGCTGAACAACCAAGGCATCAAGACCCTATGCTTGAAGCCCACGACGTAACTCCACAACAGCTGTTAGAAGCTGCACAAGAAGAAGACTGATGAACGCAGCCCGAAACATTTCAAGATCAGACTAGCGCCGAATGCTTTGGCGTATGGGTGACCTACGTTTCAAGCTGCACTCAGCCCAGATCAAGATTTCGGATCTGTTTGAATCCACCCACGATAAGAAACTTGCCGTCTGGTACATGGCTCGCCGTTGGGGAAAGTCCTACCTGTCAGCCGTGAAGTGTCTAGAGAAGGCCATCAAACAACCGTCATCAAGATCAGTCTTCTAGACTGCGTTCCAAACCGACGCCGTCGAAATCATCCTACCTATCTTCAAAACTATCTTGGAAGACTGCCCAGAAGACATCAGACCGAAATGGTTAGAATCCAAAAAGAAATGGGTCTTCCAGAACGGTTCCGAAATTGTCGTCGTTGGCCTGGATCTGCACGCAGATAAGCTCCGTGGCCGATACGCAGACCTAGTCATCATCGACGAGGCTGGATTCGTAAAGGTGAACCTCAAGTCACTCTACTCGTCGGTTTTGGTTCCGCTTACGCTCAAACGTAAAGGTGCCAGAATTGTCATGCTATCAACACCGCCTAAGAACGCGGGTCATTCATTTATGGCATTCGTGACCAAGGCAAAGGCTGAAGGGTCATTCGCCAAGTTCACCGTGTACGACAATCCGCTCCTGACGTTGGAAGAAATCGAAGAATACCGTAAGGAGTTCCTGGACGAGGTCGATTGGCAACGTGAATAGCTCTGCGAAGACGTTCGAGACGTAACTACGTCGGTCATTCCCGAATGGAAGTCTGAATTTGTCCAAACTACCGAACTGCCAAAGCATCCAGTCCATTGGTACGCGGGTCTCGACATTGGAACGGTCGATAAGACGTTCTATTTCACGGCCTTCTACGACTTCCAAACCAGCACGCTCCACGTTACGAACGAATCAAGTTGTTCTGGTAAGGACATGACCACCGATACAATCAAGGACATGGTCCAAACGACTAGCGGTAAGACTACATTCTATCGTCGCATCGCTGATAACTCGCATCCTTTGCTTCTTTCCGATTTGGCCTAGAAGCATCAGATATACTTTCAAGCCGTCTCGAAGAAATCACTGAGCGAGATGGTCAACCGACTCAGAGTTTTCGTGAAGTAGGGAAGACTCAAAATCGACCCAGCTTGCAAAGAACTGATCTTGAATCTTGAGACCGCCCAATGGAACTCCAAGCGAGACGCATTTGAACGAACAGAATAGATTGGTCACGCTGACGGTCTGGCCGCTCTGATCTATTGCGTCCTGATGCTGGATGAACACACGAATCCGATACCTTCAAACTTTGGCTATCAGACAAGTTCGACGTTTATTCCCAAGAAACCAGATACGGCTTAGGCCCAAACTCTTAAAACACTTTTTAATCGCCGATAAGGCTAGGACACCCAATGTCATCAAACCAATACTTCGCAGCAGTTCCAACGGACGAAATCGCACAAGAGATTCTCAAACGGGTCGAAGACTATCGAACCTATGTGAAAGACTCTGGCATTCTCAGACAGCTTCGCGCTAGCTACCGCACCTATTACACGAAATCGTCAGCCATTGAAGACGTTGGCCAAGTGGGTGAGTTTGCTTCGCTCAGTTCGAATGAGTACGCCAATCTCGTCAGAAACGTGAAGTCTATGGTCGCATCATCGAAACCAGCTTGGGACGCGAAAGCTGCTAACTCTGATTCGAAGTCGCTACAATCGGCACAACTTTCAAACGCCATCTTAGAATATGTAATGACCGATAAGCGTTGTGAAACCAATCTGCTCTAGGCTTTGGAAATGGGTCTGACTCTCAGAGAAGGTTGGATCTTGACCGAATGGGACTCATCTTCAGGTGAAGACGTTGCTGTAGAAGGCGACCAATTCGTGAAGCAAGGGGACATCAAGCTTTCAAACCACAATCTGCTCAACGTCGCACGGGACTTCACCGCGAAATCGATGGCGGCTTGCAAGTGGTTCGTAGTTACAGAACAGGAAAACAAGTTCGAGCTATAGGCACGTTTCCAATCAGCAGCAGACAAGATCATCGCAAGTTCAAGAGAATCGATGGCCGACTACACGCTGGAACAAGACGCACGCAAAGATAACTTCGAATCAGACCAAATTGAGGTTCACACGTTCTTTCACGATAGAACTGCTGCAATGCCACAAGGTCGAATGACGATTGTCGTAGCTAATGAGGTCGTCTTTGATGGCGAACTTCCTTACTAGAAGTTACCGCTTATCTGCTTGGCTCCAGAACACAAGTCAGACACAGCCTTCGGTTGGACCCTGTTCTTTGACCTACTTGGCCTTCAAGATGCGTCGAATTTGATGCTTTCCACTGTGGTTTCAAACAACCGCGCATTCGGTATTCAATCACTTCTTTCAAAACGTGGGTCAGGTCTCACGGTCCAAGAAATTTCGGAAGGTCTGAACTATCTTGAGTATGACGGTGACGTTCCGCCTCAACCGCTCCAGCTAACAGCTTCGAGTCCTGAAACCTACAATCTCATCCAGCAACTGAATGCTGCAATGGAACGTCTTAGCGGCGTAAGCCAAATCGCTCGTGGTTCAGCACCAGTCGGTCAGCTGTCGGGTTCTTAGATGGCTTTGCTACAGTCGCAAAGTATCCAGTTCGCAAGTTCTACAAATCAAGCCTACACACAATGCCTGGAAGACGTTGGAACGATGATTGTCAGCCACTACCAACGCTTTGCTTCAGCCCCTAGGGTGATTCAATTGGCTGGTAAGGCTGGTCGAAATCTCGTGAAGGAATTCTCGAACCAGGATCTTCAAGGTATCAACCGCGTCACCGTATCGTCAGGTAATCCATTGTCGAAAACGCTCTAGGGTCGTCTCGAAGTAGCCAAAGACTTATTGTCGAATGGTTTGGTTAAGAACGCTCAAGAGTATTTGCAAGTTTTGACCACTGGAAACATCCAACCGATTCTCGAATAGGATGTTGCCGCACTGAACCTGATACGCTCTGAAAACGAAGAACTCACGGAAGGGCGTCAAGTATCTGCACTGGTTTCAGACCAGCACGCTTTACACTGCCAAGAGCATCTCACTTGTCTCTCGTCGCCAGAAGCTAGGTAGAATCCAGAAATCGTCCAGAATGTTTTGGCCCACGTCCAAGAGCATTTGAATCTATGGCGAACGGCTGACCCTATGATTCTGCAACTGACTGGAACTCCACCTGCTCCACCAATAGCACCTGAACCTCAAGCTCCAGGACAAGCACCAGTGGCCGTCAACGATACGACTCCACCCAATGTTCAACAGGCTGAAGAAGTGAACCAGCCAAATCTTCCCCAGAATCCGATGACAGGTTAGAAATTCGACCCGTCAACGGGCGGACTATAATTCAAAACAAAGCCTCTACCTTTTGGCGAGGCACTTAAACGGCTAACCTAACGGGGCCAAGGAAAGACAAATGGAAAACAATAGCGGTAGCGATACCAGCACAGCGCCAGTGACAGAAGCGGAACCAACGGAATCAACCGATACCGAACCAGCTTAGGTCGTAGCAGCGCCAGTTTCGACAAAGAAGAAAATGAAGATCAAGGTCGATGATAAGGAAGAAGACTTTGAGTACGACCCGAACGACGAAGCAGAGATGCGTAGACACTTTCAAATGTCGAAAGTCGCGCAGAAGCGCATGTCCGAATCGACCCAGATCAAGAAGCAAGCAAACGACTTCTTCCAAAAGCTCAAGTCTGACCCAGCTTCAGTTTTGGCCGATCCACGGTTAGGGGTCGATTTCCGCAAAGTCGCTGAAGAATACCTATAGGCCCAACTCGAAGAGCAGATGCTGACGCCAGAAGAGAAGCGATTGCGCCAAGCAGAATAGATCATTCGCCAACGTGAAGAAGAATCTAAACGGCAACAAGAAGAGCAGGAAAGTGCGCAAGCCCAGCAACTACAGGCTCACTATGCCCAGCATTTCGAGAAAGTAATCATCGACGCACTCTCGACAGGTGGAGTTCCAAAGACGAAGGGTACGGTCAAACGTATGGCAGAACTGCTCAAGAAGAATCTCGATGGCGGCTACGACCTAGATCCAAAGCACCTAGCCAAGATGGTCAAAGAAGACTACGAACGAGACATTCGAGAGATGTTTGAATCCGCCGATGACGACCAGCTTTTGGCTCTCATGGGTGACAACGTCTCGAACAAGATTCGCAAAGCCGATTTGAAACGTCTCAAGGGCAGTCAGCCACAAGGTTTCCAGCAAACCCGTGGCAAGGGTCAAACCGTAAGGGCAGATAAGCCAAGCGAGAAGATGTCCACTGAAGAGTGGCGCGAAATGATAGCTAAGAAACTCGAAGAGTGATTCTCTGATCGATTCCACTCTTATTAAGGGGACACTTGTCCCCGAATTAACCACGTCCGAGAATCCGATTGATTGGATTTCGAGCGGTCTGAACAGAAACGATTCAATAACTACCCGTCAGGGCGTCATTGATACCCGAATGCGAAGACCACACGAGAATCATCAGCCCGATACTTCGACGAATGACTCTATTTAAGGAAATCAAATGGCATCAAGCAATACAACCGCAACACTCACTGGCTTTTTCAAAGAAGTATATGGCGACGACGTTGCAAAACTTCTTCCAGAAGTCGCAAAGCTCCAGAAACTCGTTCCATTCAAGGAATCAGAGAAAATCGGAAAGAAATTTAACCAACCTGTCGTATTGGCCCGTGAACACGGCGTAACTTACGCAGCAGCAGGTGACGGCGCTTTCTCAATCAACACTCCAATTGCAATGCAAATGGGTAACGCAGAAATCGACGGCGCTCAAATGCTCTTAGCTTCACGCTTGGACTATGAATCAGCAGCAAAAGCTATGAGTGGTAAGAAAGCTTTCGGCAATGCTACTCAGCATCTCGTTGAAACGATGATGGAATCTGCTGCTCACCGCACAGAAGTCAGCATGATCTATGGCCAAACAGGCATCGGTAAGATGGCATCGGCTTCAGGTTCGTCTACTACTCGTGTTCTCACTATCTCGACTGCGACTTTCGCAGCAGGTATCTGGGCTGGAGCAGAAAACGCAACTCTCGACGTTTATGACGGCGCATCGAAACTCAACACCAATGCAGACGTTATCGTCACAGCGGTTGACCTCGCTGCTCGTACCGTTTCGGTATCGGGTAACGCAACTGATCTGACTGCAATCGCAGCTTAGACTCTTCCAGACCTGTACTTCAAAGGTGCATACGGCAAAGAATTCGCTGGAGTCGATAAGATTCTGACGAACACTGGCACGCTCTTCAACATTTCGTAGGCTACCTATTCAATGTGGAAAGCTGGCACTTATGCAGCTGGCGGCGCGCTTACTATGGCGAAAGTCCTTTCAGCTGTTGGAGTCGGTGTAAATCGCGGCTTGAACGAAGACGTTCACGTCCTTGTGAATCCAATCACTTGGCAGAACCTCAACGCAGACCAAGCGGCTCTTCGTCAGTATGATTCGTCTTATTCTTCGAAAGAAGCGCACAACGGAACTGAAGGCATCACTTACCACGGTCAGAACGGCAAGATCACAGTCTTGTCTCACCCGATTATCAAAGAAGGTGAAGCAATGGTCCTACCTCTCAAAAAGGTAAAGCGGATCGGAGCTTGCGAACTTTCGTTCAAAACTCCAGGTTCTGAAGACCAAATGTTCCGCCAACTCGATTCGTCGGCTGGTGTTGAACTTCGTCTCTACGGTAACCAAGCAATCTTCATCGAAACGCCAGCACGTTGCGTGAAGATCACTGGCATCGTAAATACATAATTCTGACTCTCGGTCTCTCGGCTCCACCTTGAGACCTTCCTCACATACACGGCGTCTTGCGAGGTTCCTCCAAGGCGCTTTTCTCTTAGGAGAATCCCTTGGCAATTATCGTTCAAGTAAACGGCGTAAACTATAGCATTCCACAAGAAGGCGAGACAGGCTGGGGTTCAAATGTAACTTCTTGGATTCAATCTGTTTCCACGAATGTCCTTCAAAAGACGGGCGGAACATTTACGCTATCGGCTGAAGTCGATTTCGGGAATGCAGCTGGTCTTAAAACTCTCTACTACAAATCTCGCGCGGCAAGTCCGGCATCATCTGGCGTCGTTCGGTTGGGTAACAACGAATCGGTCTCTTGGCGTAACTCTTAGAACAATGCTGATCTTGGCCTGAAAGTTAACGCATCCGACATTCTTGAATTCTAGGGCGCTGGCCTCGCTGTTGGCGGTGAACCTGTCCAAACTTAGATCACGGTCTCGGACACTTCCACTATCGACATGACCCTCGCAGCGAACGATGTTTCGGCAGCGGTTGTGGCCGGTAGTCTGCTCAACTCTCACATTTCTGGCTCTGCCTAGATTGCCTATTCAAAATTGGCTCTGGCATCGAGCATCGTAAACGCGGACATTTCCGGTTCGGCCTAGATCGCTTATTCGAAACTCAGCCTCACGGGCGCAATCGTAAACGCGGACATTTCGGCATCGGCTGCAATTGCTCATTCAAAAATTGCAGCTGTGACGGCATCTAGAGCTTTGGTCTCTGATGGTTCGGGTATCGTGTCGGCTTCGGCGGTCACCTCAACTGAACTTTCTCTTCTGTCAGGTAAGACGGGCACACTGGCCACGCTTACCGGCGCAGAGATTCTAACCAACAAAACATTAACTTCTCCAGCCATTACAGCTCCACGAATCGACGTGGTTACGTTGGACGGGCAGGCTTCATCACCTTCGAATCCATCGGCTGGCGATTACAAACTATTCGTGTCCGACACGACTCAGAAGCTCACGCTCCGAGATTCGACCGGCGCAGAAACTACGGTCGGAGCGTCATCTGGCGGCGGTATCAACTACCTGTCGGCGAATCCTGACTTTGAAGTTGGGACTACTGGCTATGTCGTTTCGAAAAACAGCATCGCAGCTGCATCGCCTGATTCTGGTTTCGTAACTGGTTCAACAAACATCACGCTTACGCGCGTCGCTTCTACTGCTTTGGCAGGTACGGCTTACGGGCTCATCACCAAAGGTGCAGCAAATCGCCAAGGTGAACAAATCTACGTTCCGTTCAGCATCGACAACGCCTATAAGGGCCAACAACTTTCGATCAACATGTTGTTCAACGTTATTTCTGGAACTTATGCTTCGGGCGATCTGACAGCGTGGATCTACGACGTAACCAACAACGTCTTCATCCAACCTTCAGCATTCTCGCTTCAATCAACAGGCATCGCTGGTCCGATTCAACCAATGGTCTTCCAGTCAGCATCGAACTCGACGTCTTACAGACTCGTTCTGCATGTGGCTTCGACTTCGGCTCTGGCATACACGGTCGCAATCGACAACCTCTCTGTAGGTCCACAGATCGTTCCGGTCGGCGCAGCTATGACAGACACTGTCTCGTTCACGCCAGCAATTTCGAACGTGCCCGGTACACAATCGGCAACGTGGAGACGTGTTGGAAACGAAATTCTGGTTCAGGGCAAAGTAGCAGTCACCGGCGCCGTTACGGGCACTCTAAATTTCTTCCAAGCTTTGCCGTCTGGGCTCGCTCTCGACACGGCTAAAATGCTAAGTGGCTCCGTTTACGGCACTGCTTTCGGATTCGGCGCTACTGCTCAGAACGCCAACATTTACTACTCGTCTGGCCTCGGCGCAGGCATCGGGTACACAGACGACGATGGGAGCCAGTGGAGTGCCGCTTTCCCGTTCACGTGGGCGAACGGAAACGAACTCGCTTATCAATTCAAAGTCCCAATCGTCGGCTGGTCTTCGAACACGGTTGTCAGCGACAGCGCTGCGAGCAGAGTCGTTAGTCTTAATACCGGTGGAGTTGTTCCAACCAACAGCATGACTGCTGGGTCTTTTCAAACAATCACAATGACGGCGATGTCCAGTGTGGGTAACGACACACACGGTTGTTTCACCCCAACGACCGGACAGTACGTCGTCAAGGTTCCTGGGACATATGCTTGGCAAGCTAACTTAGAAATCACCAGAACATCCGGTGCGGTTACAAACGCTTCATCTATACGAATCTTCAACTCAACAAGGGGCGTAGCCAGTGGAGGAACGCCTTCGATTTGGATTACTGCGGGCGGAGAATTAATAGGAATTGGCGGAGCTGGACAAATTGAAGCTTCGGCTGGCGACGTCTTAGTGTTTCAAACGTACCATTCGGGCGGAACGGGCTATGCCTGGTCAAACGCAATTAATGCTTCGATTTTATCGTTGAACCTAATCCAAGGTCCCGCGCAGATTCAGGCGGCGACAAGAATTACCGCGCGTTACACGAACTCAGCTACCGCAATCTCTGGAACACCAACAACTGTCGTCTGGACAAATAAAGTCAGCGACACGGTTGGCGGTATGGTCAGCGGCGAATACACCTGCCAAGCACCCGGCGATTACGACGTAACAACCGCACTTTTGCTTGGCGGCACCTTCGCACTAAACACGCAGATTGCGATTGAGATTCAAAAGAATGGTGTTCGTTGGTCTGCCAAACAAGACTACGCGGGCGGCGCGGTAACTAGGTTTAATGCGAGCATCGACGACTGTGTCACAGATTGCGTCACGGGCGATAAAATCCGCATCCAAATTGCGAGCGGCGCAACGACGCCTACTATCGTATCGAGCGCAGATCACAACTACGTGACAATTCGACGAACAAGCGGCGTGAACTAACATGTCACGTCGCACGCAGATCTTTCAGCAGATCCCATGGACAGGCGGCGTAAATTAATGATTTTATTGAAAGGGTTGTCTAAAATAACAACCCGAATTTTCACAAATAATTTTGAATCTAACTATGAAGGAAACTGAAATGAAAAATATGAAACGTGAAATACAAGAGAAAGTTCTAGATGAAATCATGGCAATGATGGACTCAGAAGAAGGTGAAGAGCTTAAGAAGCATTCGCCGAAATTTATGAAGGTCGAAACCAACGACCCAGAAGTAGCTTAGAAGCTGATGAAGCCCGAAGATTCGGAAGAATCGCAAGATGAAGAATCAGAAGAAGAGCCGCAATCGAGCGATGAAGACGATGAAGACCAAAAGCGTCTTCGTGAACTCTACAGCCGTCTGAAATAAGGAATACCATGCTAGCAAGTGACGCAGTCTATGCGATCAAGCTTCGAACTTCTTTGCCATCGTCACAAGACCTGTTTTCGGACAGCGACCTGATGATGTTTATAGATCAAGAGCTTAGGTCAGACATCTATCCTTGGATCACCAAGCAACGTGAAGAGCATTTCGTTTCGTCGAAATCTATTTCAATCGTTGCTGGCACTGCGAACTATCGCATTCCATCCAGGGCGTTCTAGAACAAGCTAAGAGACGTACAGGCTATTGAGAACGGTTCAGCCAGATCAATGACTCGTTACTGGGAAGAAGACCGTGGCAAGATCAACACTGAAGGCTTCTTCGTTGTGGCCAATCAAATCGAGATTTCACCAGTTCCAATAGCAAACAGCACAATGAAACTTGTCTTCCACCGTAAACCGTCAACACTTGTGGAACTTACTTCGACTGCGAAGATCGGCTCCATTGATACGTTGAACTCACAAGTTACCGTTGAGAGTCTACCTTCGGCCATACTGACCGATTCGCTCGTAGACATAGTGTCGCAATCAAGCCCGTACTTCGCAGAAGATGACATCACTGTCATTAGTATTTCTGGCTTAACGATTACGCTCAGTTCGATTCCTGCTGGAATGCAGGTCGGTGACTACGTTTGCTTGTAGGGTGAAACCCCTTTCGTGCAACTTCCTGACGAATTGTCAGATGTATTGATTCAGGCCGTAACCGTGAAGGTCTACGAATCTCTTGGAAAGTTCGACGCAATGAAGGTCGCCCAAGAGAAGCTGAACATGATGAAAACGAATCTCGGTGATTCGCTTCAACCACGAGTTGAAGGCGAACCAAAGAAGATTAGGCTCAATTCTCTAGCTCGTTTCTCAAGGTGGTAATCGGTGTCTCAGCAGCTTTTTCTCAAAGCCTCAGGACTGTAGACGCATCCGAATTCGCTGTCTGCACCTGAAGGTTCAATGTCGCGGTAGCAGAACGTCGTCATCGATCAAGATGGCGTCGTAACGCCTCGTCGCGGCTTCACGAATCTAACGTATTCGTTTTCGTCGGCGTTAGACCGTGCGACGAATCTTCTCAGCTTCCAATCAAAGCTAGTTAGCCTACGAAACGAAGACACACTTGCTTGGTATGATACATCAACTGGTTGGCAGAATCTTTCTGGCACCTATCAGAAGCCAGCGTCAGCATCGGCGATGCGATTTGTCGAATAGAAATCAAATCTCTACCTGACTACGTCTGAAGGTATCAAAGTCCTAGACGCTTACAACTCCACGCCGTACTTGGCTGGAATGCCGAAGGGTCTTGACGTAACTGCAACTCTTACAGGCGCTTCTGGATTCATGTAGACCAATACACAAGTTGCCTACCGTGTCTTGTGGGGCCGTAAGGATCTGAATTCAAATCAAGTCCTAGGTTCGCCGTCTCAAAGATGCGTCATCTAGAATGCTTCTGGTGGAACTCGTGACGTGAGTCTAACGATTACTATTCCTGAAACGATTGCTGCGACCGACTTCGTCCAAGTATACCGTTCAACGCAATCAGCTGGATCTTCAATTGAACCCAATGACGAACTCTATCTCGTATATGAATAGAATCCGACTTCTGGCGAGCTTACCTAGAATTCAATGACGTTTGTCGATAACACGCCAGACGAACTCGCTGGGCAGACCATCTATACGGCGCAAAGCCAAGAAGGATTGGTCCAATCGAACGAGCAGCCGCCACTTTCACAAGACATCGCGTTTTTCAAAGGATGCGTATTCTACTAGAATACGGTCTCAAAGCATCGTCTGTTTCTGACTCTGTTATCGGCGGGTGGAGCTTCTGGCATTCAGCTAAATGACGTTCTTACGATTGGTGGAACAACCTATACTGCCAAAGCCACTGAGAACATTGCTTCAAGACATTTCGAGCTAGTAACTGGTGGATCTGCTTCGCAAAACATCGCAGACACCGCGTCTTCTTTGGTCCGAGTCATCAACCAGAACGCTACCAATACGACCGTCTACGCTTACGTCGTTAGCGGCTACGATGACCTTCCAGGAAAACTCTTGATTGAAGAGCGTGGCATTGGTGGAGCAGCTTTTACATAGCTTGCATCGGCTAACGGTGCAGCGTTCAATCCAACGCTTCCAACTTCTGGAACATTGGTCAGTTCAACAAACGATACCCACCTAAATGGTCTTGCCGTTTCAAAACTGAACGAGGTTGAAGCAGTTCCGTTAACGAATCTGCTCTTCTAGGGTTCAGCATCGCAACGTATCCTTCGCATTCAGCCACTTAGAGATGCACTTATCGTTATGTCAGAAGCTGGCGTTCATCGCGTTACAGGAACTGACCCTGCAAGCTTTCAAGTGGAACTGCTAGATAGCTCTGCGATCCTTTTGGCTCCGCAATCTGTCGCGGTACTCAATAACCAGGTTATCGCTTTGACATCTCAAGGTGTCGTCGCAATTTCCGACGCTGGAGTGTAGGTCTTGTCGAGACCCATCGAAATCACGCTCCTTCAGCTACAAGGCCAAGCACTTCAGACTGTGAAGGACTACTCGTTCGGTATTGGTTATGAGTCTGACCGAAAGTATTTTCTATTCACTCCAACCAGCAGTGCCGATACGAATGCGCAGCAAGCCTTCGTCTACAATTTCTTCACGAACACTTGGACCATTTGGGACAAGCAAGTCACTTGCGGGTTTGTAAATAGCTAGGACGATAAGCTCTATCTGGGTGCGGCCAATCGTGAAGACGTGTTTGTAGAACGCAAGACTTACACTTTCACAGATCACGCTGACGAAGAGACATCAGTCACAGTTTCCGTCGTTGACGGTGCAGACCTTACATTGGTGAGCGTTACCGACATTGAAATCGGCGATCTATACTATGAGAGTACTTCTAAGTATTCGGTCATCGAATCTATTCTTGGAAACGTCATTTCGCTGGCTGACGACCGATCTTTCAGCGTTGGTGCTGGGACTGTCTTAAAACGCATTCCAACCGTGGTTGAATACAATCCGCTTACTGGTGGAAACCCTGGTGTCTTCAAACACTGGCAAGACGTGACGTTGATGTTTAAGGATCTGTCGTTCTCGTCAGCCCTGGTTGGTTTCACTTCCGAACTTTCGCAAGGTCTATCGTCTACAACCGTAACTGGTAGGCCACAAGCAGGTTGGGGTTTGTTTGAATGGGGTATCGGTCCTTGGGGCGGCGGCTAGGTATCAAAAAACATCCGAACTTTCGTCGTTCGCGACAAATCATATTGCGCTCAGTTGAATCTGCGTTTCTCGCACGACTGCGCTTATTCGCTATACTCATTGTCTGGCGTCAGTCTGATGTTCAATGGCGGAACTGAGAAGGTAACAAGATGAGAGTTTCACCGCGTCGCCTTCTTCAGGAAGACTTCAAAGATCAACCTTGGATTTCTAGGCTTCTCAGTCCATTGAATGAGTTCATTGGCCAAGTCACGTCAGCGCTGTCGAGTAACATAACGATTCAAGACAATCTTCGTGCTGAAATAAAAGAACTGGAAGTTAGAACGACAGATGTGCCGATCAAGTTTCGGTGCAAGTTTCCTGAAAGGCCAAAGGCAATCTTGGTTGGATACGTTGAAGAAGTATCGGCGTCGCCATCTGTGTTGACCGCACCTGTTTGGGTTCACTGGACTTGGGACAATCAGGTAGTGACGATTCAATCGGTTACCAACATCGCCTCAAACACGAAATACCGCATCAATCTCGTCGTTCATTACGCTTGATCGATTCCACTCTTAATAGGGAGCATTTTTAATGGCCTTCTTGCCTTATCAAAACCAAGACGACGAAAATCAGCAGCAACAGGCTCAACCTGTCGTTTCTGGCTAGCAGTCTTCAATCATCAACGTGGATTCGTCGAAAGGCCCAGCTGCGCCAGCACAGCGTAAGACTTCGTCTGGTAACTTCACGAACCTGCAATCGTATTTGGATTCAAACCGTTCTCAAGCTCAGCAAATGGGTACGCAAGTCGCATCCAAAATCGACGAGAAAGGTACTGCTGCAACAACGGCACTTGGTAACCTGAATAACGCTTTCAACTCGAAAGTTGATTCAAGCAAGGTTTCAATCGACGACGACACCGTGAACCGCGCAGTCAACGACACGACAAACTTCGTTAAAAACGCTGACGACGTGAAGCGACTCACGACTGTTCGCGATGCTACCTATCAGGGACCAAACAGTCTGACTGATCTTTCAGACGAGTACCTTACCGCAAACTCCGCATTCAATGACGCAGACGAAATCGTCAACAATTCTCAGACCGAACAGGGTCGAATGGCGCTTGCACAAGACGTGTTCTAGAAGCCTTCATATACGAAGGGTCAGCAGAAACTTGACCAGCTTCTTTTACAAAACAGTCCTGAAGCCAAAGAAACGCTTCAATCGACAGCTGCAAAGTATAAGGACCTTAGATCAATGCTGACAGGTGCTGAAACAACGGCGAGTACCTATGCCAATGACGCGAAAGTTGCCACACAAGCGGCTAGAGATTCGGTTGTGAGCGCACTTGGACGTGAAGACGACCCAACGACTCCAGAAGATGAGAGTCTTGGAGCTATTGGAAGTTTGCGAAGCGATCTGAATAAGCGCGCTACAGATTTCACGACGACGAATCAAAATCTCTATAACACTGCACAGTCCCAGCTTTCTGGAAATGGTCGCGAACTTTCGCAAGATGTTCTCGATCTTCTTGGTATCTCTGAGGGGTCACGTCTCTACGATACAAATTTGGCAAACTATCAATTGAACTTCAGTCCAGAGGCAGTCAACGCTTCGTCTGTTGCAAAAGCCGATGAAATAGCTCGTTACAATGCACTTCTTCAATTGTCTGGTGGATCTGGCACTTTGGTTCCTGGATCGGTTGGAACTGCGCAAGGTGTTCAATTCGATCAAGCGAGATTGAAAGCTGAGATTGCGGCGAAAGAAGCTCAATCAAATAACTAGGCAAGTGAACTAGCACGTAACCAAGCAGAACTAGCTTAGTTCATTGAACAAATGGGTGGACAGGATCAGGACCTTCTTGAACTGAATCGAGTCATCAATGGTGGAGCGAACTACGCGAGAGAAAATGCGTATCGCGCACAGATTGCAAACTATCAGAACTTACTGAACCAACTTCGACCAGGTGAAGTTGTGAGGAAAAAATAATGGGTTTCTTAGATTCAATTTTTGGCACCGCTCAAGCAGCGCAAATGCAGGACCCTTATTCAGGCTTGGAGCTTCCAAGTATTTCAGACCAAGAGTTGCAATACCAGTTGCTTCAGAATCAAGGCCAGTTAACGCCCGAACTTCAGCAACTCATCAACCTTGGACCTTCGGCAATGGAAGGTGTTTCGACCGATCCACGATTGAAGCAAGCTCAGTTCGCCGCACTATCAAAATTGATGCAAGTCGGTGAATCTGGTGGAATGACTCTTCAAGATCAGGCGACACTCAATAAAACGATGACACAAGTCGGACAAGCCGAACGTGGTTCGCGTGAAGCAATCATGTCTAGTGCTGCTCGTCGTGGGACAAGTGGTTCTGGCTTTGAACTTGCTGCTCAATTGGCCAACCAACAAGGTTCCGCTGACCGTGCAGCTGATGCTGGGCTGCAAACCTAGGCTACGGCACAGCAACGTGCTTTGGAAGCGATCATGCAAGGTGGACAGCTTGGCGGACAAATGCGTTCGCAAGATTTCGGTGAACAGTCATCTAAAGCACAAGCTCAAGATGCCATCTCAAGGTTTAATGCGGCAAACTCGCAATCTGTTCAAGGGCAGAACGTGGCGACTAAAAATACGGCTCAAGCTGCAAACCTCTAGAATCGTCAGAACATCGCGAATCAAAACACAATGCTTCTCAATCAGCAGCAAGAGAAGAACAAAGCTCTTATTCAGTCGAACTTTGACAACAAAATCAAACGTGCTGGTGGAACTGCGAACGTGAACTCAGCCAATACCAACGCTACAAACCAGCAGAATCAGTCAAACTCGCAGCAACAGACGCAATTGGTTGGCGCAGCACTCACAGCCGCCGCGATGTTCTCTGATAAGAACCTAAAAGAAAATGTTTCAGATTTCGACGCTGAGAGTTTCTTGGACGAAATCACGGGCCATAACTACAACTACAAAGACGAGAAACATGGCAAAGGTCCACAAGTGGGCGTGATGGCTCAAGACATCGAGAAACACGCGCCTCAAATGGTCGTCGATACGCCTGAAGGTAAGGTCGTAGATTTCAATAAGTCGGGCGGTCCTTTGTTTGCGTCCTTGGCTAGCTTACATGGCCGTCTTAAGAAAATTGAGGGTAAGAACTGATTATGGGTTTCAACATATCCGATTTCCTATCAGAAGAAGACAAAGCGAAGCTTGCAGCGGGACTTCCGCCAGCATCGCCTACGGCATAGGAACCAGGTTGGTACGAGAGTCTTCTCGACCCAAAGGCTCAAGAAAACTACCGTGCGATGAAAAATCAAGCGAACGGTCAGACAGTTGCTGCTTCAGTAGCTCCAGCACCAACGACTTCGCTTGAAGATTTGTTGTAGGGCAGCAAAGAAGTGATCGAAGGCCCACGAATGGCTTCGAGTATGCGTATTCCAGAATCGATTGCTCCAGAATCAAAACGAATCTCTGTTCCACGCGCTCCAACTGAATCACCAGCTATTCAAAGTGAACCCGAACAACCTCCAATGAATCCGTTGGTCAAGGACATGCTCGTTAAGAAGCATGGTCTTAGTGAGAAGTTTTCGCCTGAAAACAGATAGGCGATTGTAAAAGCCAATGAAGAAGACGCTTCTGGTATAAACTGGAAAGCTGGTCTTGCTGCGCTTGGCGCGGGTATCGCTGGACGCGATGCTGCTGGTGCTGGCGGGTAGGTGCTTGCACGGCAAGATGCAGAACGTAAAGGAAAGCTCCAAGCGTTTGACGATGGTCGTAAGACGGCTGTTGATAATCGATCTTTCGAACTTTCCGAGAAAGAGGCAATGAATAAGGCCGAACAGTCGGACCCGAATTCAAATGCTTCAAAAGCGTTCCGCGATTCTATCAAGTCGAACTTTCCGCGTATCGCTGACTCGTTTGGTAAGAACTGGGAAAACGTCACAGCATCAGACCAGGCATTGATTTTCAAACCTTTGGAACTCAAAGAGCAGATCGAAGGTCGTAAACAGACTGCTGCTCTTTTGGCTGAATCTCGCAGAGATGCTCAAGGTGTCAAAGCAGACGAGAAGAACGAAAAAAAGAAAGCGGCGATGTTTGAAATCGAAGACCGTCGAACCAACATCAACGCTAACATCGATGCACTTGATAAGATGATTGAAGATAACGGAACCTATGAGACTTTTGGTTCACATAACCAAGATTTAGACCGTTTGGTTGACCAAATCGCTACCGATATGGCCAAGCTTCAAGATCCAACATCAGTTGCAAGACCAGCGGAAGTTGACCAGATAAAACGTACACTCGTGAAACCTGGTTTCCAGAATTCAAACAGCACTGCCCGTGACATCCTAAAGAACTTTCGAGGCGAAGTTGCCAGACGCGCAGACGGTGCCTATAAGATTCGCGGCCTGTCGCTTCCAGGTAGTGACGCTCCAAAGTCTGAATCTAAGAAACCAAGCTGGGCAAAATAATGGCTACTTTCAAAGTAAGAAATGAATCAGGTACGACGTTCGACGTTGATGCCGATAAACTACAGGACGCCGAAAAAGACGGTTTCCTTCCAGTCGTATCAAACGGTTCAGAAGAACACCGTGTTTCAACGGCTGACATTGCTGCTGCTTAGAAAGATGGTTTCAAGCCGTTGATGGCGACTCCGAATGTTTCTGGCACTGAATCCGCATTGCGTGGCGCTGCTCAAGGTCTTTCTTTGGGCTTCGCTGACGAAATCACTGGCGGCGTTGAATCGCTCCTGTCTGACAAAACGTATGACCAGGCTAGAAACGAATCTCGCGAAAACTATTAGAACGCAGAACAAGCGAATCCTGGAACCTACCTTGCTGGTCAAGTAGGCGGCGGTTTAGCTACGGCGTTCGTTCCAGGATTGAATGTCTAGAAAGCCGCAACGATGGGTGGACGTGCTGCCCTAGCTTAGGGGCTTGGTGCTGCTTCTGGCGTTGGTATGTCTGAAGAAGAAACGGCTGCTGGATTGGCAAAAGATGCAGCTATCGGCGGCGTCATGGGTGGAGCTTTGCAATATGGCGGCGACAAGCTAGTCCAAGTTTAGAAGCCAATCGTCAATCGTGGAATGGCCAAAGGCAAAGAGCTATTGGGCCGTGCTGGTGAAGTATTGGACGACAAGGTTCTGCCACAAGTCGGTAAGGCTGTTTCGAACATCGATCCAGAAGACACGAGCTACTATCTGAAAAATGCCGCATCTGTAAACGATGAAGCTGGAACCATCGAAGGCGTTAAGTCGCAAGTCGATGACGTTCTTTCGGGCGTTACCAATCAAAAGGACAAAGCAAAGGACGCCTTCGATAGTCTTTCAAGACAAGGCAGCGATGCTTTGGCTGATGAACGCTATTCGTCACGACTCATCAAAGACGAAACTAAGGGCTTGTTTGACGACCAAGTTCGTCGCTCAACGGAAGCACTGGAAAAAAAGACGCTTGCACCTATTCGAGATAAAATCTTGGAAGGTATGGACGAACTCAAAGCCAAAGTGAGTTATCAATCAACAGAAGCATTCCAAATTTTGGAAAACGCTGGAAAGCGTGCGCCAGACGTTCAAGTTCAAATCAAACCCGTCATTTCCGAAATTGAACGCGGAATAGAGAATCTCAAAGTCGGCGGCGTTGCAGTTTCGGATTCGGCAAATAATTCACTTCGAAACCTTGAAGGTTTGAAAGCTCGTTTGGAATCCATTCCTGATGGCATGGTCTCATTGAAAGACGGCAAACGAATCATCCAATCTTTGGATGCGGACCAAATCTTCTCAAACGAGAAGGGCGCGTTTGCGCCAGAAGCTGATGCTGTCAAAGCTCAAGCAAGACATCTGTTCGATCAACAGTTGAAACGCTTGGTTCCAGCCTACGGCGAGAAAATGGAGAAAGTCGCTGCTGACACGGCACTACTTTCGGAAATGTCTCAAGGTTGGAGCACTGAAGGTTCAGTCATCAACCGCTTGAATCAACTCACGACTGAGAAAGGTCGCTTAGTTGATCTTCCACGATTGAAACGATTCCAAGAAGCGACAGGTATAAAGTTTGAGTCTGAGATTCAAGACTATCTGAAGTCCCGTCAGGTATTGGATTCGGAAGTTGGCTATGACGCTTTCAAGAAAACTCTTCCAGGCTATGAGCCAATGGTTCAGGCCAGCGATAACGCAAAACGATTGTCTGATCCAGCTGTGCGCCGTTCTTTGGAATAGGAAGTCGCATCGTCGCCACAAGCCAAAGCACTCGAAGAGGCGCTATAGGAAGCTGACCGTATTCGTGGCTGGTCTACTGGCAATTCTGAGTCACGCCTAAAAGCGTTGATGCAGGATCGAAACAACATCGAAAATGAGAAAGTTGCGCAGTACATTTCTGAGAAGGTCGGTCTCAACCTTCCAGAGAAACTCAAACGAATGCAAGTTCGCGACGGTTTCAACAAAGCCGATGCTAACGGCTCTAGAAAGACGCTGTAGGGCGCATTGACGGGACGATTCGTCGGCAAGTTGATCGGCGGTACAGCTGGATTCGCAGCAGGTGAAGCTATCGGTGACGATGCAGGTGGAGCAGTGGGCGCGTTGGCTGGATTCAGTCTTGACCGTTCGTCTGGTCCAATCTTCAAAGCGTTATTGGATGGAAGGCTAGCGGCACCAAATGCAATCGCTGCACTTTCAAAAACACTCGGTAAGTTCGCAAAGCCTTTGGCTGAAGCTGCTGCACGCGGAAACCAATCCTTAGCAGCGACGCACTTCCTGCTTTCACGAAACCCCGAATACCAGAAGCTCACGCAAGAGAAGAAGAAATGACAAGCAAACGTGATTCAGAAAGACAGATCCTAGATCAGTTGGAAAAACTCGACAGCAAAGTTGATAAGCTCGATGACCGCTTAGGGTCGATGGACAAGACGCTCGTTAGACAGGAAGAGAATCTGCGTCAACACATGTATCGAACAGAACTACTTGAAGAGAGTCTGAAGAGTTTGAAAGCTGACGTTAAGCCTGCTCAACATTTCGTCGTGAAGGCAGAAGGCATTCTCAAATTCGTCGGCATCGTTTAGCTGGTTGTGGGCATCATTGCGGGCATCGTTAAGATCGTGAGTCTCTATCATGGCGGTTGAAGTCTTAAAGCTTGAGGATTGGATTTCGTCTAGCGACAAGTATCCAGAACGAGCCGCAGAAATTACCGACGATGTTCGAGAGGCCGCAGTTGTTTTGGTTTCGAAACTGAACCTGCTACTTGCGTAGCTTGGAATCTAGAATGTCGTTGTCAGTTCTGGTTTCAGACCTGCATCGGTGAACTCTAAAACGCCCAACGCCGCCAAAAGATCAGCGCACATGTCTGGCAAGGCAATCGACCTTGAAGACAAAGACGGCTCTATCAAAGCGCTCATCCAAGCCAATCCAGAACTTCTCAGAAACTTTGGTCTCTTTATGGAAGACGCCGCATCGACGCCAACTTGGTGTCACATCGACTGCGTCATTCGAGCAGACCGTCCATCGCGGACCTTTAAGCCTTAAGCCCTAGGAAATCAGGTCGCATCTTGTATTGAATTGAGTCAATTCCTTGGCTCAGTAGTTCTCAGATCACGCCGATAAGTTGGGAATGGGTCGCATCGAAAGACGCTTCAATAAATTCATTTCCAAACTCATTTGGTCGCTCATTACGCTTCCATTCAGGCTCGTATTTTCACTTCTTATTTGGATTTTTTCGACTTCTGGTGCGCGCCATACATCAGACGGCTACATAATGAAGAAGTCTTCAATGGGCACGGACCAGTACGAACATCGCCTAGTTGCAGAAGAGATTTTAGAAAGACGACTAGTTTTTGGTGAAGTCGTTCACCATATCAACGGTCGTCGAGACGATAACAGACCTGAAAATCTTTGCGTCATGTCCCGTGTGAACCACGACCGTTACCATGCTTGGTACGATTGGATTCACAAAACCTATGGGCGTTATCCGAAACGTCAAACTCAGCTTAAAAAGCTAAGAGAAGACTTCAACGGCATTTTACTGGAAGACGTCGTCAAATCGGGTAGGCTATTCGGGTGAGGGTTATTTGAACGTGGGTTCGTTCGCATTTTGCGCACGATAGCAAGCAGGGCAGACAGCAGGTGCCTTCTTCTTTGGATAGAGTCCAGACCATTTCCTACCGCACGTTTTACACTTCAAGATCTTAAGAGTAACGGTTTTTGGACGAAACTTGGGTTTCACTTCTTGGAAACCGAACCAGCAAACAATCCGAGAACTGCACCAAACAAATAGACCAAAAGCGTCAATGCAATTGGAACAACCGCACGAACGAAGAAATAAATAGCGATCAGCTTAATTATAATCATGTTCCAACTCGCTGGAAGGTCGCAACACAGCCACTTTCACCCTTAATGGAAAGAACTCCAGTCGGTGACAGGTTCACGGTATTCGTGTCATAGGCGTCAACAGCTGGAAGCTCGCGAATAATACCAAGCTCAATAAATAGATGCGGCGGGGTAGCCACGCAATCGGACGCAATGACGTTGTAGCTACCGTCAAATTGGAAGGCCCGTGAACTTGGATTTACGGCTGGCGGCGCACAGCCAGTCAATAGGTGCAGTGCCGTCAACAGCAGGACCATTGTCACAATCAAGTCGGCCTTCAAACTTCGTTTCGTCTCTTTCATCTCGTTTCCTTTGCCCAGAGGGTCTTTCAAATAAGATTGCTACTGGACCAGTATAACGCGTTTCAGCAATAAAGTATACTTTCTAGTAAGCCTACAAGATTACCTTGATTTCCTTGGGTTTTTGGCCGAATCTGATCTTGATATGGCAAAAAAAGACATTGAGAAGGCTCTAAAAGAGCTAAAAGCTGCTGGTTACAAGGTTTCGACGCCCGTCGAAGACCTCGTAGTTAAGACGTTCAAGGTCCATAAGGACGTAGCGGCTGAGTTCTATAAGAAGATAGCCAGAGAAGACCTTAAGGTTCAGGACGCAATCGAAGAAGCTATGAAGGATTGGGTGAAGAAGTGAGTGACCGTATTGGACGTACAGAGCCCTGAAACCGCTAATCTCGAACGTCATGTTAGAATCTAAGAGTGACTGACCAATGACGGGAAGTCCAGAGGATGACCATGCAGCGATACGAAGCAATGACCTACACGGACGGCAAAATCGAACTCGAACCAGAGGCAGACGGTGACTTGTGTCTATACCGAGATGTCCAAAAACTTAAGAAGCAGCACCAGGCTGAACTAGCTAAAAAAGATGGAATTATAGCGGCGTATGAAGCGGCTAGACCGAAAACGATTCGTGATCTTGCGGTTCAGGTCATCGAAGCTATGCGGCGGCTAGAGTCTAAGTCTTAGATCCTGGTTGGAGCGTTTTAGCTTCCACTCTGAAATCAAATCTCGATTTACTAAGTACCTGCAATGAATGCGTCATTCCGCGTTCTGGGCATTCGTTTTTTCTACCCAACCGATTGGGTATGCTTCTGTTTCTGCCTGACGGGCATCGTCCTGTAGAAGCAGCGAAGCCGTCAAAAAACACTTATGTGATATAGACCAGAGTGTACCAAAAATCGCTTTCGCATTTTAGCCACTCATAATTCAGCGGTTCTCGCTGGATGCTTTGTCGCGTCCAAATCAAGCCAATCACACACCAAGCCTCGGCGTTTATTCGTCTGAGGCTTTTTTCGTTTTCCCAGTCATTTAGCTATGGTAGACTTACGGGTAGCACGTTTCAGACCTGCACAGACCACCATTTTTACTTTTATCTCTTTAATTAAGACAATCTTACTTCGATCGCGCGACCCAGCCGCTTCCGCGGCTGACCCTCCGACGAAACTCGCTTCGCTTGTTCGCCTCGGGTGCGCATCACATCAGAACGTGCCCCGCACGTTCTGATGCGCTTGCACGGTCGCAAGTTCGAGTCTTGCCCCTGCGACGGGCTTGGGTGGTTCTGTATGTTTTTCGGCGTTATTTGAGTAGTTGTGTGCTGCTTGGGCTTTCGGTGATGTTTAGACGGAAGCTTGAGAGGGCGAACGGCGCGATGTTGACGTAGTATTCGTTTTGCTCGAGCAGGATATCGCAGAACTGATTTGTGGTTGCATCGACCTCGTTGAAAATGAAATCAACGAAGTTTTCTTCTTTGAAATCGCCAGCCAGCGCCTGGAAAGTTTCAAGACTTCGTGGGCGGCCCAATACGTCGGGGCGGATGTCGCTTCTTCTGACGGCGCGTACGAATGTCGCGGGTGTACTCAGTCTCACTCTTGAAGAATTAAGAAGGGACCGAACAAAGAGGTCGTCCTCGAGTTTCAATTTGAGCGACATTCTCCCAATCTTCCACGCGCCCTGGTAAACCTGATTTTTAAGAAGTTCGGTATAGGCTTCTTTCTCTTTCTTATTTGTTGTCTCTCGCAGGAGGTCCAAAACCGGAATGATCGATGTTCGGTAACTTTGACACTTCTCGGTCCACGTTGAGCCCGCGTAGTTTGTCAGAACACTGATCTGCGGATTTATCGAAGTAAGATTAATTTCTGCTGAAAACTGACCTGGCGTGACGATCGAGTAGCCAGTTTTGGTATCTTGATAAACACGGTGATTTCCAAAATCCAGAAGGTTGGTGACGGATAAGCTGACGTCCTTATCTAGAGGCATCGCAGGCTCACCAGGCGCAGCTGCCACGGTGGTCGTCGATGTCGTCGGCGGCAGTTTCGGGCCAGAGCCACCGGTCGCAGGTGCTTGAGATGCAGGGTTTCCGCCGACGCCCGAGCTTTCCTCACAAGCCGTGAGAAGTCCGAGGCAAGAAAAGGCCGTGAGCGTGGCGATACAAGTTGAAAGGACTTTAAGCGGTTGCTGAAACAAGAAGGACCTCCGGTTTGATAGGGCGGCTTTCGCCATCGTACCGTGGGCCGAAATGCAATCGTGAGCCCGCGATCGGGCACTCATGATGTTGCATTTAATGAGAGAAGAACAATTGCAAGCTTGGTTCAGTAGCAATCCGCACCGGCGACGCACGCAGCGGCCGGTCAATATTTTCAATCAGTGCCAATACGCACTGTCGCGAGAAAAAGTCTAGGGAGCCGAGATCACATAGGTTTCTAAACTATACTTCAAATACTTCCGACAGAGCTCGACCTTGACGGACTCGGTCGCTATTCGGCCGTCGACTCGTTGTGAAGTGTGATGCTGACGGACGCTCGTCCCGGGCTACTTACGGCTTGAAAGATCGCACCGGCGACAATCGCTGGATCCAGCGGAACAATTCCTGTTCGATTTAAAACATCATCAGCCTTTAGATTCAAAAGACGAGCTTTAATATTGGCGAAGTTCGTTCGAACGAAACCTGGCTCAATCAGAACGATCTTCGATCTTGAATTCAAATGAAGTTGAGCCTGCCGAAAAAAATCAGACAGCATTCGTTTTGCACAGATATATTGGTATCTCGACGAATCCATGTAGACCCCGGGCAAGACACTGATTTGCCCGCTAAGTGAGCCAATAACGACAAAATGCTCAAGCTCTTTCTTTGCCTCAAAGGCTTCGAACAGATCGACGACGGACAAAACGAATTCATTGATCGCTTCGGTCATCGAAGTGTCTTTAGAAGGGTACCTTCCAAAGGACGAAATAACTATGTTCGGCGTCGTTTGACTGACAAGTTCTCGCCGAAATTCAGCCGAACACAAATCTCCGTAGATGGTTTTGCCAATTCCTGAATCTGAGCTCTTCTGTCGGTGCACACTTGTCACCGCGTATTCAGCACTGTTACTGAAGGCTCCAGCGCAAGCTTGTCCAATGCCCCCCGAACCACCAAGAATCAAAACCTGCTTCATGTGTTGGTTCCCGCTAAACTTTCTAGTTGTTGTAAGTAAACATAGTACTTAGAATTACAGCTGAACTTCTGGTTCAAAGCAACGGCGGTGCGATTGATCGGTAGTTTAAAATACTTTGGTGAAACTGGATCAATCAAGCCTCAAAAGGGCTGGATCCTATCGCCGCTCTATGACGTGATTTTCATTTTTGGCGGGTCCATTGCTGCTCTTCTCATATTGACCCTTAAAGAAATGGGGAATTCAGCCTCAACAGATCTGTCCATCCTTACTTTGTTCGTAGTTTCGTTCGCACTGAATGGCGGCCATATGGTGGCCGGTCTTTCTCTATTGATTTTTAATCGAGAAGAGCGAGCACGGGCGAAACGAGTTGAACCGAGAATTTACAAGCAATGTTTAGCCATCATCCTCGTCTGTCTTGCTCTTTTTGGTGGTTCAGCAATTTTGTTTTCGCAGGCGTCAGATTCTGACGCCTTTAGATTCCCCATTCGAATCGCTGGTTTTCTCTACTTTCTTTGGAATGGATGGCACTTTGGAATGCAGCAGTTTGGACTCCTGCAGATCTACCGAAAGAAACACGGCATAACGACAAACATTGACCGACACTTCGATCGAGTCCAGTGTCTGCTGTTTGTTTCCATAATCCCTTCACTTCTCCTTTTCTCAATAGGGAGGAGAGATGATTTTTTCGAATCGTATTTTGGAAATTTGGAGGTACTAAATTCGCACCGAACCGAAATCTTCTTTGTCGCAATAGTGATGGCGTGTCTGGCCATAGCCCGCGTGAGCTATAAGAAACATTGGCGATGGCCTATCGCTCTTTGTTACGCCGGAATTTTTCTAATTCCTTTTGCGATGAGTTTTAATCCGGTTCTTTTTATTTTTTTGGCGGCTTTTGGGCCCCATTACTTGCAGGAAATATTTTTGATCACGGTGATCGGCTCCTCTGAAGATTCAGACGGGCAGCGATTGGTAAAAAAGTCGGTTATGTTCTTTGGATTTGTCGTCCTCATCGCAGCAAGCATTGGATTCTACATTGCCCTAGAGCTCGCTAAGTCAGCGGGAGGACACCTCGGCATTCATGGTTCTATCCGCTTGGACAGTGGACTTGATATGCTCGGGTTCTGGACGGTGGCCGGTATCGCCTCGGTTTTCGCAATCTTCAATTTTTTTCACTTTTACTTGGATCGACTCATCTTCGCAAAGCGCGCCGATCTTCTTTGAAGAATAAGCTTGAAGCCTAAGGCAGAATCGACGGCAGCTGCGATCTCCAGCGTTCATCAGTTTGAGTCAAAATTTCGTAGTACCGATTTCGCTCAGAAACGGACAGCGTCCTCGGTTCTTGAAGCGAGATTGTTTCGTGCGGATAAGGAAGGGACTTCAAAGTTCGAGTGATTCGAAGCCGGCTCTCTACCGCACGTCTCAAGAATAGTTTCTGAAACTCCGAAAACGGAACGCTTGTCCGCTCCTCAAGAGCCAAACGGAAAGTTTCGGAAACTTGTCCACTTGAAATCTGGGTGAAGGCGCGAAGTGCGCCGCCATAGCGACTGCCAGGGATCATGAGCATATCCATCCCTGAGACAAAGGCATTGGCGTAAACGGCATACAAATCATCTCCCTGAAGGTTGCCGTAACCACCCATCCACATCGCATCCGAGACTCGCACGCCTTGAAACTGCATTTGATCGCGCAAGAGATCTGTCAAAAGGGTCTTCGATTCGGTTGTCAAATTGCGAGCGTCAAGCAGCGGAAACTTTCCATGCGAGGACATGATCGAAAGTCGTTCAGAAAATCCGCGATGGTTCACGAATGAAATCAAATCGCGAAATGGCCTCAAGTGCTTTTCTGTCTCGCTCTGAGTTGTAGCTACGGACACACTCTCAACGTCGTGGGTGTCGCCGGAATTTTGTCCTAGCCCCGGGTAGTGTTTCGTCACGGCGACAACGGGGCCAGCCGAAGCCATCGAGTCAACAAACGTCGACATACATTTTGCAACTTTTTGTGGATCAGACGAAATACCCCGCACCGCGAAAAGTCGCTGCGCCAAATCGGCCACCAAAGTGAGCGGGTAATTGACTCCAACCGCGCTCAGCTCGATCCCCATAATTCGGCCATGAAGTGAGCACAGCTCGACACCGAATTTCGACATCGATTTACCAAGCCATACACCGTGAGCCAAATCCGTAAAGCCCTGGCGAAAACGCTGAATGCCCGGGATCGCTCGGCCGGAAGGGGCAAAAGTTAGACCGCCACCTTCGTAATCGATCGAGAAAAAAGCCGGATCATGACCACTGTTTTTTAGAACTTTTGAGTACTGAGAGACTGTTCGTGAAAGCGCGGCGGCACCGACTCGACTTGAATTCCAAAAAACAATTCCCCCCGGTGGATCATTTCGAAAAGCTTCAAGAAGGGTTTTAGAAACGGCAGCACTTGATTGTTCAACAAGAAAAAATCTGGAAAGCATCTCATTTTGTCGACGAGCGTCTTTAGGAGCCGCTCTTGACGCCGATGCCGGCGCCGACGTCGCTGGCTTCAGCTGCGAAGAGGTTTTTTCTCGTGCGAACTCTTCGTAGGACTCTGAGCTAGGCGCCGTTGTTGGAAGCGGCGTTGGACCAACAGAGGTGGCGGGCGCATCAGCGCAAGAAATCTGAAAGCCAAGACCCATAATGATCAGCGAAAAAGTAATTTGACGACGAATTTCCAACATGCCCAGAGTTCTATCGGACCAAATGGTTTTCGACGAGACATCACAAGGGGGATTGAAAATTTAGTACGAGGTCTAAAAGGATTGCTCAGCGCCGCAAGAATCTAATCGTGACTCCTACAAGAACTTGAAAAATCAAGATGCTCGGTGCCGTGGGAAGTTTAGTAAATTCGAGCGAAACCACAAATCCGATGAGCGCCCCCAAGGCCGCCGCGATACAAATGTCTCGCCGAAATCGCTCAAGGTTTGAATTCTTCTTACCCACAGAAGCAATCGGAGCAAAGAGGCTCCCTAACACGAAAATTAAACCCATCGACGGCATGGCGACCGCCATGGCCGTCAACGATACCAATCCGAAGGCCCAGGTCTGAGAAGCTGTTAGCTGGCGAAACAAAACGGCGTGAGCAAATGAAGCGAAACTGAGGGCTCGCCACTGACTCCAAAGCCACCCCATAAGACCCATCGATACAGCCAGCGTCGTGCGCGCCTCCAGATCAGAGGCCGTCGAAATATCTCCGATAAAAGAGGCCGTTTGGCTGACTTCCAAATGAGGGGCGAGTGATGCAACCAAAGATCCGATGGCCATCAAACCCACATAAATCGAAAAGAGCATGGCTGGACGCAAGGGATCCGCCGAGCTTTCACGCCGAAGATCAGCTTGATCTGACCATACCAGTAAAGCACCGACAGAAATTGAAACTAAGACCGAGATAACGAGTGTGCCTATAAAGAGATAGAATCCGGAGACAGCCCCCGCAAACGACAAAATCGCAAGCCCCAGCACCACACCCGTTGATGACGCTTGACTCACTATGATGGCTCTAGTGGCCCAACCCCGTGCCAGAATCTGGGCGCCGATCAGTGCAAGTGTTGGTGCCGCCACGATGGCGCCCAGAAGAGTCCATTTGTAGAGGCCAAGAAGGTCTAACACTTTTGAAACCTCATCTCAGGCTGACCATTTCCACCGTTTCACCCAGAAAAAGGGAAGTGTCGTGAGACACGACCACAACGGCTCTCGTATTTGGCGAGCCTGCGAGCCACGCTTGAATTTCGTCGATAACGGTCTTTCGAGAAGATTTATCCAAGTGATTGGTGGGCTCATCGAGCAACAACAATTCCGACGTCCCCGAAGGTTTCGATGAAGAGCTGGCGAGAAGTGAGGAAAGTAGCAAGCGCTGTTTTTCTCCGCCCGAAGCCGAGTCCCAAGGCCTTGAAAGATCAAGGCCCTCTAATAGTTTTCCGTGTGAATCACCAGCTTTCGTCCATGACTGCACATCAGCCATCGTCACAGGAATCGCAAACAGTAGGGCGGACGCTTGAGGATGAAAGCGCACAGTCAGATCGGGATCGATTCGCCGTAAAGACCCTCTATAAGATTCACCGAAAGCTCGGCTTTCGGTTTCGTTTCGGAACATCAAACGAAGTAAACTGGATTTGCCGACGCCATTCACGCCGGTGACAAGCTTCAAGTCTCCGGCGGAAATTTTAAAACTAAGAGGCTCACAAATTGGATTCCCAGTCTCCTGGTCCATCAGCTGGAAATTAGAGATTTCGAAAAGAAGATTGGTTGGTGTCAGCCGACTAGAATTCATGAGCCGGATGCGCTCCCATGAGTGCGACCAACTGAAGTTCAATTCTTTGTTCGTTTCGAGCCGCATCGCCTTGGCGGGTTTCATTGATAAAAACGTAGCTCGCTCGAAGCGTTGAAAACTCCGAGACCTTGTAGCTCGCGACGGGCATAAGCCCCAGTTCAAAATTCGAGCGGGTGTCGCCATTTTGAAATTTCAAACTTAAATTTGAGTACCCATCCAAGCGCACTCCAAAAGACCATCCCGAATCACCGAGGCTTTGATCGACAAATACGTAGCCACCTAAGTCCTCCTCGAGTGCCAGGGACGACGACGAACGAGTGCGATGGTAGAATTCACTCTGAACAAGTGTCTCAATCTTGCGACCCACTCGTTTTTTATAAACGAGGTCTAAACCTGCGATGCGCATCTGCACGCTGTCGGCATCGGTTCTTCCGATGTAGCTTAGACCCAAAAGAAGACCCCGGCTTTCATTCAAATCGAAAAAGATAGTTGGATGGAGGTAATGGGTCGCTACCAAAGGACGCCGGCCTCCTGTGTGCGAATGCCCAAAAGTCCAACCGTTGGTCGTACCAGCAACAATATCAATCGGAATTTCCGTATCCAGAAGATAACCGGCTTCCATTCCGGAATCGATCACGGCTTCGTCGGCGAAGAATCGCGACTGCACGATGGGTGCAGATGTAAAAGGCCAGTCATGAGAATGAAACTGATTAAGTCGTCCGAATCCTAAAAGAAAACGACCGGCCTTCAGCCGAGTGCGCGGAAGTAAGCGGGTCGTCTCGATATAACCTTCATGCAACTCAATCTCGATGACTCCAGCTTCATCGTGACCCGCGACATTCACGACCGCATCAAACAGTGTATCGATGGGTGCCGAGACGGCGATTTCAAAACTTCGCACGCGAAGTCGTCCCGAATCTGTGGGCGGATTTTCGATTCCAAAATCGCTGACAAGATCAAGGGCCGAGAAAAGCTGAATCCCACCAAGGTCAACACCGGCTTTTTCGTCGGCATGAGCGACCGTCGAAAAGGAACCTAAAAGCGCCAACAAAATTAAGCTGGAAAATCGTAAATTCATATACTTTCTCGTAACCCTTATTGCTAATGAGTTGCAATAAAAAATTTAGCGGACACCTTCATTTTCGACAGCGTCAAGACGCCGCCGAGCGTCCTGAGCTTCGGCTTGAAGGCGCCACATCCTCGAGTACTCGCCCCCAAGTTTGAGTAAATTTTCATGGCGTCCGCGTTCGACGATCTCACCATCTTTCAGCACAAGAATTTGATCGGCGTCGATGACCGTCGACAGTCGATGCGCAATCACCAAGGCCGTCCGGTTCTTGGAGACATCGCGAAGCGAGGCCTGAATGCCTTGCTCGGTGTGAGTGTCCAGTGCCGACGTGGCTTCATCGAAAACCAGAACGGCTGGATTTTTTAGAATCGTTCGGGCGATCGCGACTCTTTGTTTTTCACCGCCTGAAAGTTTTAATCCGCGTTCTCCCACCAAAGATTGGTAGCCCAAAGGAAGACGCGCGACGAACTGATCGATCTTCGCAAGCTTCGCCGCGGACTTCATTTCTTCTTCCGTCGCCGATGGACGGCCATACTGAATATTGTAACCAATCGTATCGTTAAATAAGACCGTGTCCTGCGGAACAATTCCTATAGCCCGACGAACGCTGGCTTGGTCGACCGTGCGAAGATCTTGACCGTCAATTAAGACAGCGCCTTCGATGGGATCATAAAATCGGAACAGCAAACGGGACACCGTCGATTTCCCAGACCCAGACGGTCCGACGATGGCGACGGTTTGGCCACTTTCAATTTTAAAACTAACGTTTTTCAAAATCGGACGGTCAGCGCCGTAGTGAAACGAAACATCGCGAAACTCAATTTGCCCACCGCGAAGTTCCAGTCCCGGAGCTTGATCGGGATCTTTGATGTCTCGGTCCACGGTTAGAAGCTCGAACATCTTATCCATCTCCACAAGACTCTGCGTCGTCTCTCGGTACGCAAATCCCAAAACGTTCAAAGGAAGATAGAGCTGAATTAGAAACGCATTCACTGCGACAAAGTCGCCAATTGTCATCGTGCCAGCACCGACACCAAGAGCTGCGAAAACCATAACGGCGACAAGGCCTGAAGCTATAATAATGCCTTGGCCACAATTGAGAATAGAAAGACTGGTCTGACTTTGAATGGCGGCCGCTTCATAGCCTTCCAAAGCCTTGTCGAAACGTGCGTGTTCGTGCTTTTCGTTTCCGAAGTACTTCACCGTTTCAAAATTCAAAAGACTGTCGACGGCTTTCGTGTTGGCCTCGGCATCTTTTTGCATCATATCTTTACGAAACTTCACTCGCCAGTTTGTGATTGCGATCGTGTACCAAACATAAAGCGCAATCGTGACCATCGTAATGACCGCAAACTCGGGACCGAATGTGAGATACAAAACGACCGACACGATGATCACTTCTGCTATTGTCGGAAGAATATTAAAGAGCATGAACTGAAGAACGGTTTGAATGCCTCGGGTCCCGCGCTCGATCACTCGAGAAAGTCCACCCGTCTGGCGATCCAAATGAAAAGCCAAGGAAAGTGAATGCAGGTGTTCGAACGTCTCCAGGCCTATCTTTCGCTGAGTGAATTGAGTCACTCGGGCAAAGATGAAGTCTCGAAACTCCGAAAACGCCTGACTCCCAATCCTCGCACCAGCGTAGGCGACCGTAAGACCCAGCGCCGCACCTAAAACAGCCTGATCACCCTGAATCACAAGCCCCAGACGATCAATGGCCCCTTTTAAGAAGAAGGGCACCGATACTCCGATCGATTTTGCGATCAAAAGGGATACCATCGCGACCGACACGCGCCACTTAAGGTCCGTTCGGTTTTTTGGCCAAAGATAAGGGAGGAGTGTCATTAAGGTCTGCCAGGATCGATCTCCGGCCGTTTCAGATGTCGCACTAAATGGTTTTGTCGTGGTGTTGCCGGTCACTTTGAAATCCTGTCGATCGCTCAAAGGCTGAAGAGGGGCGGTGCCATGTGTGAAAGAAAGTCGTACCGCAGGAGTGAAGAACTGACACCGTTTACCTGCAATCGAGTCACTGAAGAGTCCGCAAAATTAATGCATCGCGCAGCGCCCGGGAATACGGTTTTACAAGATTTTGTCAGCGTTCTAGAAGTTTGTGAACTCGCTGTGAGCCTTTGTTTAAAAGGCTTTGACGCAGACTCGACGTCAGAAAACGGCAGAATTTTACAACTGTCTTTGGTTTTTGTCCGATGTATCCGCATTTAGAAAAGCTCACGAGCGAGGGAATTTTTTGAGAAAAGTGGGCCCATTATGGCTTCAGAACAAACGGCACATCGCTTGCTCATTCAGCTCAAAGTCGTCGCTTGAAAGGACGTGTTTTTGAAATCTTGCCACGGTTTTTTATGTTCCCCAGGATTTCTGGGAACCCGTCGGTAGGCTCTTATTTCGGTTCGACGTTTTTGATAGAAATAGAAGTTTTGCTTTAGAAATTTTAGATAACACCATTTGTTTGGGGGACCCCACAGTATGAACATGAAGATGCAACTCAACAGCGCTTTGATCCTGGCGAGCGTATTCGCTCTGTCGACACAAGCTCTGGCTCAAGAGACGGAAACTCAGGCCGCAGAGACGACAACGAAAGTTGAAAACGTCACCCCCAACTTGGTTGAGAAAAAACCAGGCGAAGCCGACACCGACGAAGTTATCACGAACCGTAAGCTCCGCGCTGAAACTGGATCGAAGAGCAAGTACAGCTTCTCGACAACTCTTAGCTACAGCGGCGGAACTATTAAAGACCCAGGTTCGGATGTTCGTCCCAACATCGCTTCGACAGCGTTTGTTCCGCTTGAGCCAGCTCTTGGTGGATCGATCGGCGCGAAATATCGAATCAGTGCTCTTCAGTCACTTTCTGCCGATGTCGGTGTGACAATCTACAAGCCATTCCATTCGGACAAAGACCGTAACTTCCGTCAACGGACGACGGTTGCAAACCCATCTTTGAGCTACCAGGTTCTTTATAAAACGGCTGGGATTCAGAATGTTTCGTCGGTGGGCATCGGTTACACGACGGACTCTGAATATCGAGCCATCGGCGATTTCGGCGGCATCAGCTTTAGCCAGACTGCGATTTACGATTTCGGCGGTTCTGCTTGGTCGGTCGGACTCGCAGGCACTTTGGGTTACACGTATTACGACAAAGACAAGAATGAACTCGGTTCGAACGGCCGTCCGCTTGGACTTTCACAGTCTGACTATGAAATCGGACTCTATCCATTCGCTGAAGTTACGATTTCAGAGAAGTTGAACATCCGAACTGTATTCCGTCCTTTCATCTTCCAACACTCGAAGATGAAGAACTTTGGCGAAATCGACCGCGCTCCTTACACTCAGTCGGTTGGTATCGGTGTGTCGGTAACACGTGACATCTACCTCTACCCGAACGTTCAGTTCGCACCGCTCAACATGAGCTCGGACCGCACAAACGTAGGCATGAGCTTGAACCTCAACATCTAGTTGAAATTCTGGTTCGCCATTGGTCGATCCGGAAACCTTTCAAAGTCTCCTAAAAGCCCGGCTGAAATAGCCGGGCTTTTTTTATATTGCTGGGGCCACGAAACGACTGAAAGGCCTGTGAGCACTGGGTTATTCGTTCCCATGGATTTATGAAGTTTGCTTAAAGAATCCTCATCGGCTACTGCTCGTGAAAGTGGCTTTAAAACTCAAACCAAAACAATCTCGACCTCGAGGTTGGCGCGCCAGCGTCCTCCTGGGTCTTGCATCGCTGGCCGCGCTGGCGACGACTTGTTTTGCACTTGGGACATCATTTCAAGGGCTGAGTCCGATTGGACGCCTCCTTTCGCCAAGCCTCGGATTGTGGCGACATCAGCCGACCGAGATCTCAGATGTTTCGGCTCGACTCAAAGACGCTTTGGCCGAGGCGGGGCTTCCACCAGTCAGTATTGAATTTGATGAGCACGAAGTTCCACACATAAAGTCAGAAAGTGATTCGTCGCTCTATTTCGCTCAAGGTTTCGTGACGGCCTACTTCAGGCTTTGGCAGATGGACTTTCTTTCGCGCATTACGGCGGGACGGGTGTCCGAGATTCTTGGAAGTAAAGCTCTTCCGATCGATCGTTTTTTTCGGCGAATGTTGACCCACGAGGCCGCCAAGGCTTCTTCCGATCTCATGATGGCCGATCCGGTGACGAGGGGACCACTTTTCTCTTACACAAAAGGTGTCAACGCGCGGATTGGTCAGATCGACCTTTCATCGCTTCCGGTCGAATACCGAATTTTTTCTGTGCTACCAGAGCCTTGGTCGGAAGAACGCGCGGCCCATTTACTGAAATTTATGACGTGGGAACTCACGGGGTATCTTTACGACGTGCGCATGACGGCTTCGAAAACAAAGCTCTCACATGAGTTGTTCGAGCTCCTGTTCCCACTCAGCGAAAAACTAAAAGGAACAATTCTGGGTGATCGCAAATCGGCTCAGACTCGAGCAGAACCACGATCTGATTCCTCAAACGTTGTCTTCAATCTTCCAAAGTCACTTGGTACGCATTGGATTCCTGACGAAGTGAAGCCCGACCCCTCCAATGGAAGTAATAGTTGGGCTCTTCCGGGACCTCGCACAACAACGGGGCGACCGCTTCTCGCCAACGATCTTCATCTTGGTTACACTCTGCCAGCTCTTTGGTTTTCAATTCAGCTAACGTCTCCGACAATGAACGTTTACGGGGCCTCACTTCCCGGAGCCCCCGGCGTTATCGTCGGTTTCACAGAGACAATGGGCTGGGCTCTGACCAACGGAACTGACGATGTTTTAGATTGGTACTCGCTTCGTTTTCGCGATGAAAAACGCCAAGAGTACATGTTCGAGGATTCATGGCGGCCGGTGATCACTCGAGAGGAAGTCGTGCGTGTCGCCCATGGACCCGACGAAATCGTTCAGACGCGAGAGACTCATGTCGGACCGATTGTGTTTGAAGACGGTGACACAGAAAATGTAATCACAATTCCCGCAGGACTTGCCGCCCAGTGGACGGGGCACCAACCGTCCAATGAACTTCGAAGCTTTCTTTTGCTCAACAAAGCCTCTCGAGCCAATGACTGTTTAGCAGCACTGCAGACTTACATCGCTCCGGCTCAAAACTTCGTCTGCGCTGACCGCTACGGTAAAATGGTCTATAAACATGCGGGACTCTTTCCAGATCGCCGCGGTCGTGATGGTCGATTTGTTGTCGAAGCTTTGCGCGATTCAGATCTTTGGCAGGGGAGTCTTCCGCCCGAGATGAACCCCGTTTTTGAGAGCCACTCAGAGACCATCGTCACTGCAAACCAGGCACCCTTCAACGGTGCCGACGTTCAAAAGTTCGGTTGGTTTTTTCGCCCCCCCTACAGGTCTCTTCAGATTCGCAAAAAACTCGATGCGAAAAAACGTTGGAACCCCAAAGAGATGATTTCACTTCAAGCCGATACGGAAAGTCTTCTCTCGATCAGTTTCAAGCAGCTCGTGCTGCGTGAAATGGAAGCGTCGCCGCTGAAAGACCTCGCACTGAAGCCTCCTTGCGAAACTGGATCTGATTCGCTTCAATCGACGTTCACCAAATGGACAGGTCACCACGACTCATCCAACCGCATCGGTTCATTGGCGCATCGGTGGTTTGAAATTTTTGAAGACGAAACTTGGACTCGAAATGTCGGCTCGTCAGACATCACATTTTGGCCCAGTGAGTGGCGTCTTTTTGAGCTCATTGATGAGGGAGCCAATGTCGAAATCTGGGATGATGCCGCGACTCCGGAAAAAGAGACTCTGAATTCGCGCTTAAGCGCAGCCCTTTTGAAAACCTGCGACTACTTTGAAGATGCTTTCGGCCGTCAGGAAGTACCGACCTGGTCAGACTACCAACCGACCACATTAAATCATGCAGGACGCTTACCTGGCCTGGGGCGCACCGTGACGGCGCCCGGAGTGGGTGAGTCCATTTTTGCCAACAAAGGCGCTCATGGCCCGACTTGGAAGATGATTGTTTCTTTTGAAGATAAACCTAAGGCATGGACAATGATTCCTGGCGGTCAAAGTGGTGATCCTTCATCACGCAGTTATGATCGACTGGTCGAGAGCTGGTCCAAGGGCGAAATGCACCCTGTTCAATTCTATATGCGGGGCCAAAAGTGATAACTCAAATCAAGGCTCGAAATCTTGAAATCGATGGAAGATTTCTGTACGTCGCCGTTTTCGTTTTGCTGTCGGCGACTGTGAGCCTTACTCCGTGGTGGGGAATTCCCCTCGTTGCAGGAATCTTAAGACTTTTATTTTCAGTTCCAGTCAGGTGGCTGACAGCACTCACGTTGATTTCAACAGCTGTCGTTTGTTTCGTTCGTGATCTACAGAATGACTTTGGGCCGAGTCGAGTCTTCTCAAAAATTTTTCTCTTGGAAAGCCTAGGGTTCCCCGTTGGGAGCGAAGCTAGTCAGCTTGTCACGTATGCGGTGGTGGGCTTTGTCGGCGCATGGCTCTCGATGATGGCCGCGACAACCGTCAAAATGTTCCAGAGCCTTCGGCCCACTCGCGCACTCTAATAGCCTTGCGGTAGATACATCAGCGGATTGACCGGCTGGCGATTGTATCGAATTTCGAAATGCAGATGAACGCCGCTGGCTCTTCCGGTGCGACCCATCTCGCCGATTTTTTGTCCACGCGTCACTCGCTGACCTTCCGAAACGCTGAATTTATTTAAGTGAGAGTAAAGTGTGGCCCAAGTTTCGTTGTGCTCGATAACGATAAGCTTCCCGTAGCCAGAGAAGCCACGTCCAACGTAAATAACCACACCACCTTCGCTGGCAAGAATCGGAGTTCCTTTTTTGGCGGCCAGATCAAGACCGTAGTGCCAACGTTTACCAAGAAGAAACCCGCGCGACATCCGCGCATCTTCCACCGGCCAATCAAACTTCATATCAGTCGATGGCGTGGATTGGCTGTATCGCTCACCGCTCCAAGAAAGGGTCGGCCCCATCGGAGCTGCAACGGGGGAGTCTCCTTCGATCGGAGAATCAAGAGTTCCATCGGGACCTTTGAACGTGCCAGGACCATCAAACGTCGAACAGCCTGACCCTATCAAAGTAGCGAAAGCGAAAAAAACAATCCGCCTCACGCCTAACCCTTTTGCGGACCGTAGACAGGATACGACTGGCATAGGTCGGCCACTTGCCCACGAATTCTCTTAAGGCGAGCTTCATCCGAAGGACTTTCAAGAACTTCAGAAATCCATCCGCCGATCAGTTTCATTTCGGTCTCTTTCATTCCTCGAGTTGTAAGTGCTGGCGTACCAATGCGAACGCCGCTCGTGACAAAGGGTGAGCGCTTCTCGTTGGGTACAGTGTTTTTGTTCACTGTGATCCCTGCGTGGTCGAGAGCGATCTCTGCATCTTTTCCGGTGACTGAGCTTGCCGACAAATCGACAAGCACAAGGTGGTTGTCGGTGCCGCCAGTGACAAGGCTTAGGCCCGCTCCCGTCAAGGACTCAGCCAGCGCCTGCGCATTCAATACGATTTGCTGTGCGTACGCCTTAAAGCTTGGTTGAAGCGCTTCATGAAAGGCGACGGCTTTTCCTGCAATCACGTGCTCAAGCGGTCCACCTTGAAGGCCGGGGAAGATTTTTGAATTTACTTTTTTTGCCGCATCCGACATGGCGTCAGCATTTTCAGCACGAAGACCCGTCAGGATAATTCCACCTCGAGGTCCGCGCAAAGTTTTGTGCGTTGTTGACGTGATGTAGTCAGCAAAAGGAATCGGCGATGGATGAGCGCCACCAGCCACAAGTCCCGCAAAGTGTGCCATGTCAACCAAGAGCATCGCGCCGACCTCATCGGCGATTTCCCTGAATTTTGCGAAATCAAGAGTCCGCGGATAGGCCGAGTAACCAGCGATCAAAATTTTCGGTTTTGTTTCTTTGGCAACTTTAAGAATCGTCTCGTAGTTCAGACGACCTGTTTCTGGATCCAGACCATAGCTTGCGGCCTTAAAAAGAATGCCGCTGAAATTCACCGGACTTCCATGAGTGAGGTGACCGCCGTGCGAAAGATCCATCCCTAAAATGGCGTCGCCCGCTTTTGCCGCCGCCAAAAAGACAGCCTGATTCGCTTGTGATCCCGAGTGAGGTTGGACATTGGCGTGCGGAGCACCGAAAAGCTTTTTGACCCGATCGATCGCCAGCTGTTCGATTTTGTCGACGTGCTCGCAGCCCCCGTAGTAGCGCTTTCCCGGATAACCCTCGGCATACTTATTCGTTAAAATTGAGCCCTGGGCCTCCATCACCGCTTGCGACGCATAGTTTTCGCTGGCGATCATTTCAAGCCCCGAGAACTGGCGCTGCGTCTCGTGTTTTATATGAAGAGCAAGCTCGGGATCTGTTTTTGATAGATGTTGAAGTGTCGTTGGCGACTCGACAGGCTTTAATGTCGGATTTTCGGTGGAATACTGCATGGTGCGTAACCTCTGTTTTCCTGCCCGACTGATTGAGCCGAGCGGGCCGGTTTAGGCGTCGAGTTTAGCCAGACGGCCTAAGTGTCGACCGCCCTCAAATGGCTTCGTTAAAAACGCTTCCACAAGCTTAACCGCGAGCGTCGGCTCGATCAACCTTGCGCCGATACAAAGCACGTTTGCGTCGTTGTGAGCTCGAGCCAGTTCAACAGACTCTAGACTCCAGACCATGGCGGCTCTAATTTGACGATATCGATTGGCGGCCATCGCCATTCCTTGTCCAGATCCACAAATCAAAATCGCGCGACTACGAGCCGTGCCGAAATTTTGCGCTTCGGCCGAGCGCTGAGCGATCAGGGCTTTGCACACGTGATTTGCAAAATCAGGGTAATCAACGCGATCCGCGTTGGCCGGGCCAAAATCTTTCCAGACAAAGTCCTGAAAACCTTGAGGCCACTTTTCTAAGATGAGTTTTTTTAAATCAAATCCTGCGTGATCGCTTGCGATGTAAACAAGTGGGGATTGCGGTGCCGTCACAGCCGCCACGACTTAGACCTTCGAGAACACCAGCGTCGAATTCGTTCCACCGAATCCAAAACTGTTGTTCATCACGGCCGAGAACTTACCTTCGCGTGCGACATGAGGAACGTAGTCGAGATCGCAATCATCACTTGGATTGTCGAGATTGATCGTAGGAGGTGCCGTGTTCGTGTAAAGCGCCATCAATGAAAAGGCACTTTCGATAGCTCCGGCCGCGCCCAACGAATGACCCATAACGGACTTCGTGCTGCTCACCCAAAGATTTTTAGCATGATCGCCGAAAATACGTTTGATCGCCGCCGTCTCTTGGCCGTCCCCCGCCGGAGTGCTAGTGCCGTGGGCGTTCAAATACTGAAGTTCAGTTCCATTTAAGTGAGCGTCTTCAAGAGCCGCTCGCATCGCAAGCGCTGCGCCCATTCCGCCCGGAGCCGGGTTCGTCATGTGGTGCGCATCCGATGAAGAACCATAGCCGGCCACTTCGCCGTAAATCCTAGCACCTCGACGACTGGCACTTTCAAAATCTTCCAAAATTAAAACGGCTCCAGCTTCACTCAAAACAAATCCGTCACGGTCGCGGTCAAACGGGCGACTGGCCATTGTCGGCTGATCGTTTCGTGTGGATAGGGCCTTCATCGCAGCAAAACCGCCAATAGCCAATGGACCGATGCCAGCTTCCGCGCCGCCCGCAAGCATCACGTCAGCAAGGCCGCGACGAATGTAGCCTGCGGCTTCACCGATCGAGTGTGCGCCCGAAGAGCAAGCCGAGGTGATCGAATAATTCACACCACGGAGACCGTGTTTGATCGTGACATGCCCGCTGGCCATGTTCGCTATCACGCTTGGAATCAGAAATGGTGAGAGCCGACTTGGGCCGCGCTCTTTAACAACCACGCCCGCTTGTTCCAATTCGTTGATCCCGCCGATGCCAACACCGATGATAGCACCAATGCGCTCACGGAATTCGTCGTCAAATTTGGTAGAGTCTAATCCGGCGTCTTTCAACGCTTCCGCGGCCGCAGCCATCGAAAGATGGATGAAGCGCGCCATTTTTTTCTGCTCTTTCTTTTCGATGTAAAGCGAGGGGTCGAAGTTTTTTACTTCGCCCGCAAATCGCACGTCGTAAGCCGACGCATCGAAAAGACTGATCGGGCCGACACCACTTTGTCCCGCCACGGCGTTCTTCCACGACGAGGGAAGATCAAGACCCAGCGGAGAGACGCATCCCATGCCGGTCACGACCACTCGGCGCTCAGCGCGGGTCACACGTTCAAAACGGTTTGATGTCGACGCTAACTTCATCGCTTGCGCTCCAGAAAAAACTTAAGCTTTGCCTTTGGCCTGAAGGTACGTGCAGAAATCACCGACAGTTTTCAGCTTTTCCGCGTCTTCATCAGGAATTTCAATTCCGAATTCTTCTTCAACAGCCATCACGAGCTCGACGATGTCGAGACTGTCGGCACCGAGGTCGTCGATGAACGACGCTTCAACTTTAACACGCTCTGGATCCACACCGAGTTGATCCGCAATAACTTCTTTTACTTTTGGTTGAACCGTAGCCATCATAAAAAACCTCCTGAAACACAAATGAACTAATAAACCGATATTAGACCGTTTTAAAAATAGAACTGAAACCTGACTTAAATATAAAGTCCACCGTTAACACTCAAGGTGTGCCCGGTAATATAACGCGCCTCATCGCTAAGCAAGAAAGCGACGGCTGAAGCGATATCTTCGGCCTCTCCAAGTGTTCCAAGCGGGATATCCTCTTGAATCTTTGCTTTTTGTTCGTCCGTCAGTGCGCCGGTCATCTCAGTGACGATGAAGCCAGGCGCTATGCAATTGAGTCGGATTCCGCGCGAAGCGACTTCCTTAGCTAAAGACTTAGTGAGGCCCTCAACACCAGCTTTAGAAGCCGCGTAGTTGCTTTGTCCCGCATTTCCCATTTCGCCAACGACGGAAGTGATATTGACGATCGAGCCTTTGATTTTAGCTTTCATCATCGCTTTCACGGCCGAGCGTGAGCAAAGAAACGTCCCGCGCAGGTTTGTGCCGATGACTGAATCAAAATCGTCCGTCTTCATTCGCAAGATCAACTGGTCTCGAGTGATGCCAGCGTTGTTGACGAAGCCATCAATAACACCGGTTTCCAGAACTTTAGCGAAGAAGCCATCGACTGAACGTTCATCCGACACATTCAAAGGAAGGCATATGTGTCCCGTTCCAGCTAATGATTTTGTCACAGCTTGAGCCGATGCTTCGTTCGACGAGTAGGTCACGACGACGCTGGCACCTTCAGAGGCAATCCACGAGGCGATACCGGCACCGATGCCACGCGATGATCCAGTGACGATGATGCGCTTACCTTGAAGGCGTTTCGAAGTGGGCTTAAGGACCGATTTTGCGGGCACTTCTTGGGGTGAATTTTCAGGCGTCACGGCGGCACACTCCATTTGAGAGGTTTAAAGGCCAAAAGCCTTTCTCTTAGACTTCGACCAGCGCTTCCAGAGCCTTTAGATCAACCAGTGAATTTAGATTCGAAACACGAGCCTTGTCGCCAGCGATCTTTTTAGCAAGGCCTGAAAGAACTTTGCCCCCACCGAACTCAACGTAGCGGTGAAGGCCTTGATCCAGCAAATTTTGCTGACACTGCGTCCACAATACCGATCCAGAAATTTGCCCAATCAGACGCTCACGGATTTCATTGGTGTCTTGAGTCGACTGCGCGTTGATGTTTTGAACAACGGGAAAGCGCGGAGAAGAAAAAGTTGTCGCTTCAAGAACTTTGCGCATTTCTAGTTCCGCTGGCTTCATGAGCGAGCAGTGGAAAGGAGCCGACACCGAGAGAGGAATCAACTTCGCACGACCGGCGGACGCTCCTAAGTTTTCAGAAACCCACTCGGCCGTCACATTCTGCTTCATCCACTCGACGGCTTTGGCCGAGCCACTGACGACGACTTGTCCGGGACTATTAAAGTTTGCAGGCTCAAGCGGGGATTCGCCCGACTGCTCGACCACAAGTTTGCAAAGCTTCTGAACAGCTTCGTCGCCAAGACCCAAGACAGCGCACATCGCCCCTTGACCCACAGGAACCGCCGCCTGCATGGCTTGCCCTCGCTTTCGAACAGCTCTTAGGGCCATTGGAAATTCCAAACTTTCAGCCGCAACCAAAGCCGCATACTCGCCAATCGAATGTCCAGCGGCCGCAGCGATCTTTATCGGCATGATCTCTTTAACGACACGGTGAGTGACCGTCGACACCAGTAACAGTGCGGGTTGAGTATTCTCGGTCAGTTGAAGGTCCGAGTCGGGACCCTCGAAGCAAAGTTTTCTGAAGTCTGTTTTTAAAGTGTCGGCGGCCTCTTCGAACAAACGCCGCGCCGTTTGAAATTCGTCAAAAAGAAACCGCCCCATGCCGACGCTCTGACTGCCTTGACCAGGAAAAAGTGCGCCCCACATGGAATTTACCGCTCCACCTTGAATCATGCATCGATGACTCATTGAATCAATATTTTAAAAGAAGACTTCCAGACGTCAGTCCCGAACCAAAAGCTGTCAAAAGAACGTTTTGCCCGCGTCGAATTCGTCCATCGCGAACGCCCTGATCAAGAGCGATCGGAACCGTCGCCGCACTGGTGTTACCGGTGTCGTGAACGTTGACGATCACTTTTTCAGCTGGGATTCCAAAGTGTTTTCCAACCGCATCGATAATCCGCAAATTCGCCTGATGGGGAATGAGCCAGTCAATGTCATCCATCGACATACCGTTGGCGTCCAGCGCTTGCTGACAGACGTCCGACATCGTGCGAACGGCATGCTTGAAGATCTCTCGACCCTTCATACTCAAGTAATGATCACCGCGCTCAAGTGCTTCCGCACTCAATGGCATCGCCGACCCGCCCGCGCGCAAAGTGAAGAGCTCACCAAGGCTTCCATCGGCCCGCAGATGCGCACTGTAAATTTTCGAGTCGGTTTTCGAAGGTGGCGTGGATTCAGTCCTCGGTAGGGCATTACTTCGTCCAAGAATTACGGCACCGGCGCCATCGCCAAAAAGAATGCAAGTCTCACGGTCTTTGTAGTTCACAAACGGATGCAGAACTTCGGCACCGACAACCAGAATGTGTTCGTAAATACCACTTCGAATGAATTGGTCGGCGATCGTGAGTCCATAAACGAAACCCGTGCAGGCTGCGTTCAAATCAAAACTCATCACGTTTCGTGCACCCAATTTTTTCTGGAGCACGCAGGCTGTGGAAGGTGTCGGCTGATCACCGCTAACGGTGCAGAAAATAATCATGTCGACGTCGTTGGCGGTGAGGCCCGAAGCTTCAAGTGCTAATTTCGCGGCCACAAGACCAACGTCGCTTGTGTATTCGCCATCAGCCGCAATGTGACGTTGGCGAATACCGGTGCGCTCAACAATCCAAGCGTCGTTGGTTTCAACTAACTTTTCGAGATCGGTGTTCGTTAGAAGCTTTGGAGGGAGGTAAGACCCTGTCCCAAGAATCCGCGACTCGAACGGAGTCGCGGCTGGCTTTCCCAACGCGTGCGGCTTGGTCTTTTCGCTACCTTGCGAAGTCTCCGACGGCACTACTGGGTTCATAGCTGCTACGTAGATTTCGCTACGACGACTTCTTCGCCTTTGTAGTAACCGCAAGACGTGCAGACGTTGTGCGGAAGCTTGAGCGCGCTGCAGTTAGGGCAGTTGACCGACGTTTTGGGAACGGCGAAGTCATGAGAGCGGCGCATGTCGCGTTTTGAGCGCGTGGTTCGTTTCTTGGGCGTTGGCATGACATAACTCCGGAAAGCGATTTATTCGCGTAAAAGATCAATACTTTAGAGGGGCCTAAAATACCGCATGGCGGCCCAAGATCAAGCAGAATAAGCCCGTAGGGATCCGAGTGTCTAAGATTGGTGCACCTGTAAGCCGCTTTTGTGACGGGCCCAAGCACGGGTGCCTTGGAAGTGCTTTAAAGCCAATTTAATTCGATCTGAGCTGGCGCACATCTTCCATTACCGTACTGTATTGAACCATTTTTCACGAGGAGTCCCAATGACACAGATCAAGTCCCGCAAATCACTCTCGATTCTTGGGCTCGTTCTCTCTTTCGGTTTGGCGGCCAGCGTAAGTGAAGCCGCGCCGTCAAAGGGAATGTCGGATCTAAAGCTTAAGACGGTCATTCTTAAAGTTGAACCGATCAACAGTGATGTGACTGAAGCCGAGCTTCTCAAAAAACAAGAAGCTCGAGCTAACGCCGTTAATCACGCTCTTGATCAGGCCCTCAAAGAACAAGCGAAGAGCCGTTCAGATTTAGAGCGAACTCAGGCGCGCATGGCGGCCCGAGAGGCTCGTGTCGCACAAGACTCGCGATCGGCTGACACACGCCTCGATCTCGGATCGCGCGAAACACGTTCGCAGCTTCACCGCGAGCTTCGCGAAGAGCGCCAGCGCGAGCGCCGTTTGAACTGGTTGAACGATTAGTCACTGATCCAAAGACTCCGCGATCACAGACGAATCGATATCTCAGTTTCTATATTTCGAAGTTACTTTAGGGCGGATTGGGCGGTTTTTAGGGCGAACTTATTTTTCGTCCAGGCGCCGTAAGTGGCGAATGTGATGGGGGACCCCACACGTTGTTTCATCGACACTTCGATCCATTTAAATCCCAATGCCATTGGCTTTCGAAGTTTGATTGAATATCCGACATCGGCCCAAGCGAGTCCCTGAAGGGCTTCCAGAATATCGAGCTGCGCGCGGGCTTGAGCTTTTTTGGAGAGGTCCGAACCCATTTTAAAAGAACCCGTCAGATCTTGCCGAAGAAGTGCTTCGCCAAGCCACGCATCGGCGGTTTTTTTAAGCGCTGGATTGGCTAAGAGTCGACCGATCCAAAATGCGGCCGCCGCCGCTTGCACGCGCTGATGTGTTGACCAGCGCCTTCGCTCGGCCGCATCCCAACGCCTCTCGCCGATGAGTGATCTTGGACTTCGAAGCGACGCTTCGAGGCGGGGGGTCAGACGCTCAAGACGCTCGGCACGGTCATTCATCTTCGCCGACCGAAGGAGCAGCACTGATCTTGCGTAGAGACCCAAGAAGTGAGCGATCTCGACGGTTTTTGATTCGCCGAAGGCTCCTTCCTCAGGCCCCTTGTCCGTCATTCTTGCAAAAGCCCATTCAAACGCCATGATGCCGCGATCGACGATGAAACCGTTGCTGAGAGCCACGCCCGCACGAATTGAATTCCATCCTTCGATTTGGTGTTCGACCAAAACTTTTTCAGGAAAGCGACGATTGAGGCCCAAGGCTCCGTCGCCGGCTTTGATTTTTAGAGGATTGATGTGCTTGGCCACTTTTTGCAAAGTTGGATCTTGGCGCCAAAGCCTTGATTCATCGACCAAGAGGGAAGCGGGGGCCGCTGACTTTTTGGCCGGAGCCGCCGCGGCAAGAGCCTGACCAGTGGCGAAAATGAGAAACCCGACAACGACCGACATCGCCGTCGTGAAATTCGATTTTTCGGTGGCGTCGTTAAAGTTTCGCATCAGACAATCAGCTTACGCAGTTCCTGCTGAGAATACACATAGTCCGCGTAAACCATGGTATTCGTGATATTGCGATGCCCCAGGGCAACTTGAACCAGACGAAGGTCTTTTGTTTTCTGATAAAGCCTGATTGCGAATGTGTGCCTTAGTGCGTGAAGTTTTTTGGGCGCTGGTCGGTACCAATCCCAGATCTGACGAAAGCGATGATAACCGATCGGAAATAGTTCTCCCGACGATCCCTCCAGCGAATTCGCATAAGCGTAGAGGCGATCAAAGAGCCACCGGTTCAGCGGAATCTCGCGGTCGTTGGAGCCCTTGATGCCGCGAATGAAGACGGTTTTATCATAGGGATTTAAGTCGTTCTTTCGAAGTGACAACAGCTCGGTTGCGCGCGCGCCTGTTTTAAGTCCGAGCCATATAAGAAGAGTGTCGCGGTCATTTTCCGCGGCCGAGGATTCGAGCAGACCTTCTAGTTTTTGAACTTCGGGCTCGAGGAGGTATTTGTTCTTATTGATCGCGTAGCGAATCGTCTGAGCCATGCGTCGATTGCAACACACCTGTTGCCCCATCGCCAAATCCAGAATACCGAGCCGGTATGAAAACAAAACCAGCGACGAAACCGGAATCTAAACTAGAGACGATTTTCCACATTACGACCGAAACCGAGTGGGCGGATGCTAAGAAAAATGGCGCTTACACCGCGCCTTCTCTTGAAAAGGCCGGCTTTATTCATTGTTCAAGATCCCACCAAATTCCGGCGGTCGCGAACTACAACTTTAAAGGTCAGAGCGGACTGATTCTTTTGGAAATCCAAGAATCCAAAGTCGGTCCAAAAGTGGTTTACGAGGATCTTGGAAACGAAGGTCAGGAATTTCCGCATATTTATGGTCTGCTAAATTTGGACGCCGTTGTCCGAACATGGCCGTTTCCCGCAGAAAAAAATGGGACCTTTAAGCTTCCTGCTGGAATTTCAACGCCGTAACGGGCCTTTTAGAGCGTCGAAAAATTCGATCGAAAATCGAGGGCCGAGAATCGAAATCAAAAAGTCGGTTCCAGAAATTCTCGAAAATCCGAAATGCTTTAAAATAAAGCACATCATCGTCGCAGCGCCATCTCTCGGCTAAATTAGAAGTAAAATCATATACTTAAGTATCACACTTATAACTATAAGTGTGACTTCTTGCATTTCAATCTTTGAACTTTGCTAAGAGACCCTGACTCGTGGTCCAGAACATCCCAATTACGACGTGAAATCAGTGGTTTATCGTTGCCATCAGATCATAGCTCTGATTCGATGATGTATATCACAACGTATTAAAATGTGATTTGCATATAAAATATTGGGAAACGCAACATCATGACAGAGTCCGAACTTCAACCCGACCCCGAAACACAGCGATTAAGTTCTCCCCCTCACGAGCCTATGGCTGCTGGCTTTCGAGCCTCGATGGGGGTCGATTCCTTTGTGAATTTCACAGAAGGCGACTCGGACAGCTTTGCGGACACAGAGGGGGCCTCTAGGGGGGTACAGACCCCCCATTTTGAGAAATCACCCGAAAATTTTTCGACCCCGCGGGTTCGTTCAAGTCTTCGGCAGCGATATGAGGCCGAAGCCAAAGTGATTGAACGACGAATCGGGGGGCTTGAAAAAGCGCGCGAATCGTTGGGTTTAAGCCAACGGAAAATGGCCCAGCTTCTTTTGGTCGACCCCTCTGCCTGGACGCGGTGGACTCAGACTGAGGCGGGTGCACCTCCACATGTGTGGCGCGCTTTGGCCTGGTATCTTGCGCTTCAAGAGAAGTATCCCGCCTTGGATGCAGCGTTTTGGCTTCAAGGGGTTGCACGCGCCGCTGATGGCGACAGAATCAGTCAAAATGCCGATGAAATTCGCGCCGCAAAACTTCACACACGGAGTCTCGAGATTAAGATCCAAGACCTCTCGCGTGAAATTTCGCGACTTCAGCAGCGAGTGCCCCAAGACATCGACAATTCTTCTATAGAAAATGGACCCGAGAAAGTTCCCGACAAAGTCGAGCAGGCTGAAACTCGAGCGATCGCCAACTTCTTTTTAGCCCTGACTTTTGCGGTCCTAGGCTTCGCGGCGGCAAGCATTTTTCTTTGATTCGCCAAGTGAATCAACTTGAGACACTTTTTAGCGGAATCAAAAGTTCAAACGCCTCGTATTGAGCCAAGCCCTCGAAGTTCACAAAAAATACGCCGATAGAGATCTATCTCAAATCGGCGAGGGCCAAACCATGTTCAAACTGATCGAAAGAACGACATTTCGGCTCACTCTTTTCGCGGCGGCACTTTTCGTCTTGGTTTCAAACGTCAGCTGCACAAAGAAAACAGAGTCATCGTCTCTCAATATCCAAATGCCAAACTGGAGCGCCGTCACTCAAAGAAAAGTGGGCACGCTTTCGGGGACAGAAGTGAATGCTGTCACGCGTGTCATGATCAATATTTCGGGCCCCGGTATGGCGACTGCCGTCCGCATATGGGATATTAGCGATGTTCGTCGAGTCGATGGCCAGCTTCCGGTGCCGCCCGCAGAATTTAGTTTCGAAATTCCCCGTGGCTCGGATCGTCTTTTTCAGGCGTTAGTCATTGTTGAAGCCGTTGATACTTCGAGCAGCGAAACCGGCGGCGGGCCGATCACATTTCTCTACGGCGATGTTTCGAAATCTCTGACTCAAGCCATCGAATCTGTTCCAATTGCACTGGTCGATCAAGGTACTTCTTCGGGGTCTGACGGAAGCCTGAGTGGCCGCTTTCTCACGTCGTCAGGCAGTGGACCTTCTGGAAAAGTGAACATGTATTATTCTCCGCCCAACGGTCGACCCGAAATGATCGTGCAGCGGACTTCGATTTTTAGCGGATTCATGCACTTTTTCGTTCCACCATCGGCGCAGTTTTCTTACCGCATGGCTGACTCGAATTTTCCGCTGTTTGAAAAAATCACGCTGAGTTCTTTTGATAGCTTGCTCTCGCCAAAACTTCTGCGTCTTGAAGTGCCTGCGGCGTTTCGCTCAAAAGATGGTTCAAGTGCGCGCGAGGCCACACAAGCTCGCACAAAGATAGTCGGCTTCTTTGGTCCTGGCGCAGTCAACGAGATTGTTTGCTACAACACTTACGCCGTAAGTTTGAACAATCTGTTCACCACTTCAGACCTTGGAAACAATGGTGTTGTTCAGTGGAGCGCCGGCAGCAGTTTACTGACAGATGCGCGACGTATCGGGGGCGGCCAGCCTTACACTGGAGACATGTGCCCTGGCGGAAACGGCGACTTCGGGGTTGGGCACCTTTTCCCTCGGATTTTGTCGCTTCAAAATGGCGATTCTCCGCTGGGAATCTATGGTCCCTTTCAAGAGCTCTCGCCGTCTAGCAATAACTACTTAACGGCGTCGTTCGATGGCACGCAGCTGTCGCTGAACTGGAAATATTTAAAACCCACGATTGGCGATAGCGTCGATGGCGTCGGAGTGTTTACGAAGACATTGATCATCGGAGAAAGCTCGGACTTGCGTTGGCACGATTCAGCGCCGTGCTCAAACTTGACGGCCCTTGGTTTCACGGAAGTCACTCGCGTCGGATCGGGAACCCAGGCTTCGCCCGTCGAATCATACACCATCACTTCGGTCAATCCGCTCGCGTATACATCAGGGCGCCACGTGACTGCACTTTGCCCTTATTCCAACACGAAGGGTTATTACGACTTCGCACTGACTCATTCCTTGAATTCAGGGCAACAGGCAACGGCAACAAAAATAGTTGTCACTCGCCTCGGAGAACCCGGCGTCAGTACTGCGGGTTTACGTACGAAGGTTTCATCCGGCGCGTGCACGCCCTTTAAAATTCAAACAACCGATGACTTCGGAAATCCTGCGCGAAAGATGTTCGGCCACGCTGTCATAGGTGTGAGTCAAATCGGCGGCGGCGGCGCCACTCAGTTTTCTGATGGGCCAAGTTGCGGCTCGCTAGTTTCGACCCTCAATTTTAATATGTTCGGGAGCGAAGCTTTCTTCTTTATGAAGACAGATTCCGCCGCCACCACTTTCGAAGTGAACGTCCAAGATTCCGGAACGGCACCACTTCCGCAGTCTACGTTTTATGCTGTTCGAGCCTCTCCGACGCCAGCATCGCGCGCTGTGGCCGCAGCACCACCGTCGATCTTTCGCTATGAATGTTTTCCCTTCTTCACGACGAAAGCATCGGTCGACGGATTGGATCGTATTCCTGAAGGTGATAGCGGCGCACAGTCCATCGACTACACCGCCTCGCTGTCGCAAGCAGGCCTTAGTTTCTATACCGACAGCTCTTGTGATGCTCCGTCGGGGGCGATCAGTTACCCAGCAGTCGCACTTTCGGCCTCGGTTAAATTTTATGCACGCTACACCGGCGCAATGAGTTCGATTTCTTTGGCTCCGTTCATCTCTCCTCTGACGACAGAATCCGTGTCGGTGAATGTGATCCCGCCTGGCCCCGCGGTCCGTACAAGGCTCAACATCTCGTCGGCAATCACGGTCGGCGATTGTGTCCCTGTGAGACTGCATTCACAAGATTTACAAGGTCGCCGTTCGCCGGTCTCTGTCGTTTCGACCACGCAATTTGAATACAGCTCGGCGCCTGTTGGCATGAGCGGTATGTACAGCAATGCGAGTTGCTCGGTGCCTCTAGCCGCTGCGACCATCTTGCAAAATGATACTTCTAGCGGTCTGTTTTACTTCCGGTGGGATACAGCAGAGACCGTTCTTATAACGTCGGACGGGGCTTCGACACTTCCGCTGTCTCCAGTAAGTATCGTCGTCTCGCCATAGACCGCTTCGGCGGTCATCGACGGACCGCCTTTGATCGCGCAGCGCGAAATTGGCCCGAATGAACAGAGTCTTTGCTCGATCTTTCGTTGCGGGCCCGCGGGCCTTAGGCTTACTCTCGCGCCACGAGTGCGAGGTACAAAGTCATGTCACGAACAGAATCAGAAATTAAAAAAGGCTTCCGCGGAACTTTTGAATTGATCGCAGAGCATGGTGATCACGAACAGGTCGTCTTTTGCCAAAATAAAGACGTGGGCCTAAAGGCCTTCATCGCGATCCACAACACGACGCTTGGTCCGGCCCTTGGCGGCACGCGCATGTGGAACTATAAAACTGAAGAAGAAGCTCTTATCGATGTTTTGCGCTTGTCGAAAGGAATGACCTACAAAGCCTCGGCGGCCGGTTTGAATCTTGGTGGCGGTAAAGCTGTGATCATGGGCGATCCAAAAACGCAGAAAACCGAAGGCATGTTTCGGGCGTTTGGGCGCTACGTAAACTCTTTGAATGGACGCTACATCACGGCCGAAGACGTCGGAACAACCGTCAAAGAAATGGAATACGTCTTCATGGAGACATCCTGGGTGACAGGCATCCCGAAAGCCTTCGGCGGTTCGGGCGATCCAAGCCCGTACACGGCGCACGGAGTTTTGATGGCAATCAAAGCTTCGGTGAAAGAGAAGTTTCAGACGGATTCTTTAAAGGGCATCCGCATCGCGGTCCAGGGCTTGGGAAATGTTGGTTTTCATCTTGTCGAGTATCTTGCGGCCGAAGGTGCCGAACTGATCGTTGCCGATATCGACATGAACAAGGTTAAAAATGTAGCAGATCGCTTCAATGCAAAAGTCGTCACTCCTGAACTGATTGATTCGGTCGAGTGCGACGTGTTTGCTCCGTGTGCGCTTGGCGCTGGGGTCAACGATAAGACGCTTCCCAAGTTCAAAGCTAAAGTCATTTGTGGCGGAGCCAACAACCAGCTCGCCGAAGCTCGCCACGGAGAGCACTTGCGCGAGCTTGGCATTTTGTACGCGCCCGACTACGTCGCCAATGCGGGTGGCCTGATGAACGTCTTTGTCGAGCTCGAGGGCTACAGCCCCGACCGCGCGCTCGATAAAACAGTTCAGGTGTTCGATAATGTCTCGAAAGTCTTCGAAATCGCAAAGCGTGACAATATCGGCACCCACACAGCCGCTGATCGTCTCGCAGAGGAGCGAATTGCGACCATCGGGAAACTAAAGCAGACGCATCAGGGCGTTTCGCTGCGACCATTCTCGACCCTTAAAGAGATGAAAAATCGATAAGCACTTTGACCGGCCGCTTCATCGGCGGTCAAAGAGCATCGGCATCAATTGACAGAAGGGGTGTCTGAAAGCGAGCTTTTGACTATGGCAAAAGCTCCTCCACAGAATCCGACGTCTCCGAAACCAAAATCTAAAACTGAAGCAACAGGTATAGCCGGAATGAACGCCGGTGGCGTTGCTGGTACGGTCGCTGGTGAGCTTCAAGCGCTTCCGAGTCGCGATGTTTTGCAGGAGTCGATGCTCGGGTTTGTCGACTTCCTTGAAAAAAACAAAGCGGCTGTCCTGGGCCTTGTTTTGCTTCTGATTCTTGGTGGGCTTGGCTACGTCGGTTGGGATCTTTACTCTTCGAAAAAAGAAAAATCAGCGCAAGAACTTTTGTACTCTGTTGAGAAGCCGTTTGCTGATCGGCGAGAGAAATACGATCAAGCGAAGTTTGCCGCTCTCAGTGCGGCGGCGGGACAAGATGTAAAACTGGAAGATTTGGTCAAGGCCGGGACAGCTGTTGTCGCGTCGGGCGACCTCTCGAAAGATTATGGAACTTTGGTCGATGACCTCGAGGCGTTTTCGAAAAAACACGCTGGGACAACGGCTGCCGCCCAGGCGGCCTTGATGGCGGCCGAAACTCGTCTTCAGTACAATCAGGCCGACCAAGCTTTAGCGACCTTGGAAGCCTCGGTTCAGTCGACTAAAGCCACGACGCTGATGGGTGCTTTAAGTCGCATGGCCGCTGGCAATGCCCAGGCGGCTTCGGGAAAGTGTGATCTTGCCTTGAAGTCGTGGGAGTCCGTGCTTTCTGTAAAAGAACAATCTTTTCTTCACAGCGAAGCGGCACTTCGTGCCGGCCTTTGTCTTGAAAAATCCGGCGACAAAGTAAAAGCCCAGGAAATGTATCGCCGTGCTTCGGCGGACAGTGAGAAGTCGTCAGCGGCGCAAACAGCACGGTCGCTCCTTCGAGCTCTTGAGTTGGGTACATAATGCGTCGCTCGCTCGCGTTGGTTCTCGGGGTCGTGCTGGGGAACGTTCTGATCACCTCAGGCTGCGCTTCGATTCGAGATCGACTTGATGCGCAGAGCTCTCGTATTTTGATACTTGAACCATCGTTTGTTCGCGCGACCACGGTCGAACAAAGCTTCACCTATCGTCGGCTCAACCGCATGACACCCGTTCTGACGGACGACTTTGTCGTTCAGGGAAACGCCATCGACGGGATTGTTGTTTACAATCGAAAGACCGGGTCCGAGCAATGGCGGCTTGCGATTGAAAATGGTGTCGAAGGCGGCGTCGAGCTGGCCGGCGACACAATCTACTTTGGTGGGGGAGACGGACTTTTGCGCGCGGCTCTCCTAAAAACGGGGCGTCTTCTTTGGTCGGTTCCGATGCGTGCCGAACTTCTCGCTCCGCCAACCTATGAAAATGGAACTTTGTTCGCTCAAACGGGTGCCGATGTTGTGTACGGCCTCGATGCGACGAGCGGAAAACTTTTGTGGACTTACAATCGGCAGGTCACAGGAAATCTTTCCGTGCGCTCCACGACAAAACCCGTTGTCTCAGGAAGCTTATTGCTCACGGGCTTTAGCGACGGCACCGCTGTGGCTTTGAAAAAACGCGACGGCACAGTTCAATGGGAACGAAAATTAGGACGTGGAAATCGATTCCGCGATGTCGATTCAACAGCGACCATCAATGGCGACCGCGCTTATTTTGCTAGTTATGATGGGCAGTTGGCGGCAATAAAGATTGAGTCGGGTGAACTTCTTTGGACGTCGGATGTGGGCGGCTATTTGCCTGTCACTGTTGGAACCGGCTCACAAGCGGATCGTCTTTATTTCGCGACCAGCGAAAGTCGAATTGTTGAATTGGACGAAGCGACAGGGAAGCAACTTCGCTCTGTTAAAATCGAAAATGGGATTGCGACCCAACCTCTACTTTCTAAAAACCTTATGATTTACGGCGAATCTAACGGCGCACTTCGTGTGATTGATGTCGCTAATTTTAAGCTTCTTGCTCAATACCAGACAGGCGAAGGATTGATCGCGACGCCGGCATTGGACCGAGCTAAAAGTGAGATTTGGTTTATTTCGTCGGGTGCGACTTTATATTCGATGAAGCTAAGCTACCGCCGAGTGGCCGAGAGGTTTCCGTGGAAAAAAATCGATTCATCGTCACAAGAATCTTCTTACTCCTTCTAACATCTATTTTGGTGGAAGGTTGTTCGAGTCGGCCGTGCCGCGAGCCGCGACTTCCGGAACTTGATAAAACGAAAACCGCAACGAGCTTGCTTGAGTCCGACGCTAGCTCGTCAGCAGTGGCGAACCCAACACCAACCACCACCGCAGCATCACCAGCCGTCGATGGCATCGTTCGGCGCTCGCGTGTCTATAAGCCCGACGGCAGTCGCCAATGCGAACGACGGGCTGGGACATCACTGGAAGTCATGGAGCGGGAACTTGCCGGAATCATCGTCCACACCCGCGAGAAGCGCAGAGACGGGCTCATGCATATTCAAGTGTGCGGGGGACCGACCGGAATGATTAATTTGTACGAGATCGATACGTCATTCGTAAAACAAGCAGAACAACGCGGCTTTAAACGCCTTGAGGACTGAAAATGATCGATAAATCGCCGGCTGGTGTCCTTGAAGAATTGGATCAAGTTCTAAATTCGATGATGAATTCGCCCGTTCAGCGTCGGCATTTTTTGGCGGCGATTCCGCTTTTGATGTCAGCGTGTGCGACGTCGGGATCAAGGTACCGCGAAGGTGACAATCAAGGTCAGGAAACTGAGCTTACGGTCGACGACGAAAAACGGATGACCCGCGAAGCGCTTCAAGAAATGCGGAAAGACTATCCGCTTTTAAAAGACGCCGAACTGCAAAACTACGTCTCTTCCGTCGGCTCTCGACTTGTTCAAGCCAATGGACTCAACGGGAAACCCTACAACTACAGTTTTGCGGTCGTCGATGTCGGTTATGTGAACGCGTTTGCACTTCCGGCGGGAACAGTCTTCGTCACAACACCACTTTTGGCGATGGCAGAAACCGAAGCCGAACTGGCCGGCGTGATGGGCCATGAAGTCGGGCATGTGATGGCCAGGCATACGGCCGAACGAATCGAGGCTCAGAAAAAAGGAACGAGCAGCTGGGTCTATGCACTTGGCGGCGGTCTTTTGGGCGGAGCTGCTGGCTTTGGTTTGGGAAAGCTTATTTGCCCTCCCAGTGACAACGACTGCGTGAGCAAAGCCGCGACGCTGGGTGCGGCGGCTGGAGGTGCAGGGGGCCTTCTCGTACAAAAATATAAGTTCATGGCCAATTCTCGAGAAGACGAGATGGAAGCTGACCGCATCGGCTTCAATACTTCAGTTCGCGCCGGCTACAATTCGGCCCGCGTTGGCGACTTCTACAACAAGCTTCAGAAAATGGAAGAAGAGCGAACCAAAGGTTCACAACCACTTCTGGCTTCGATGGCCGACGCACTATCGACTCATCCGCCAAGCCGGGAGCGAGTGAATCAAATGATGGAGCTAGCGTCCAAGAATCCAGCCGGCCCACGCACTGTAACTTCCTCATCACAGTTTGATCGCATTAAAAAAAGAGCGACCGAGCTCGCGAAAACAAAAAAAGCTTAAAGCTGCTCATGTAGGTTACGTGAGCCCGAGTCGTCTTCCCTTTTTCCGCGACACAGGCATCGTGCCCTCTGCCGTATCGGCTCGGGCCATCCGGGCCCTCGGGTCGCGCTTACGCGACCTTCCCGATTCGGAGGTCGCGGAAAAAGGGAAGACGACTCGGGCTCATCAACTAGCTCCGAGAGTTCAAAACTTTTTAAGTTGTTCGCCATCGCTGCGTGCACATATGTCGCACGGTCGATTTTTCGGACGTGCGACATCGAGGTTTAGCGGGTGGTGGGGGTGCTTCGGATTCTGATTCGGCCGTCGACGGCGCCATCGCCGGTGGTGCGCGAGCCACAAGGGTCTGACAGGATTCTTGCGTGGAGAGCGAAGAGTCTTTCGCGCATGATATTGCACTCGTTGCAGTGAAACTTTGCTTGCACGGAATCCGGCTGACAAACTTTCGCGAATTGGCTTCGGAAATCATCCCACTTATTTTGAAGGCCGGTTTCGTTGCGGTTTAAGAAACGCTCAGTATCGCGCGGCGAAGAAAGTTTCGAACATTGGGCTGTCGCATCGGATCCACGCCCAATGCAGATGGCCTTGGTCGAGCTAACGGTTCCGAAAAGTAGGGGATTGCACATCGTTTGTCCCGAGTCACATTTGTAGGTCGCGCTATCGAGTTTAAATTCTGTGACGGCCGCACACTTTCTATTTTGCGGGTCCAGCTGACTGATCATTCCGGCAAACACACAAGACAACTCGCCTTGAAAAATTTTGCTGCGAACTGATTTCGTGTCACCGCAAACTTCAGGCACGGGCGCGCAACTAAGATTCGTTTGGCCGGGCTTACCGTTGGCGGCTGAAGGGGCTCGAGCTTTTGGTTTTTTGGGCTGACTGACGTTTTCGTTGGCTAAAATCGTCGGTGGTTTTCCGGTGTCGTTTTCATCAAGAGTCAGCTTTTTTCCCTCGTAAAGCCGCTGAGCCTCGTCGGTCATGCAGTAGCGATAGTCCTTACCGGGGATAGTGACTAGATGCATAGGCACTCCCCCCTGTTTTTCGGACTCGGCTTCGCAAACTCGGTTCGGATTTAACTTCTGCTCGAGTAAAGCCTGAATTTCATCTCGAGAAATTTTTCGGCTAACGACAATATCTTTTTCATCGGCAGATGGTGGCGTTTCAACCGAAGGTGTTTCTGGAACCGACAAAGAGACTGGACCGGACGGTGGAAGTAGCTGAATGGGCTGCGTACGAGACGCCATCGGAACCTCAGCAGCTACCTCAGCAGCTACTTCTGGAGCTACCTTTGGAGCAACCGCTTGTGCTACCGCTGGTGCAACCCTTGGCGAAAGCTCAATGAGGTTTTCTTTGGCTCTTATATTTTCGAAGTCTTTCGCAATTCGAGTTTCAATGGATTCAGGGCAGGGACGCGTGATCTGGGATCCCGTTCCAATAGTTTGATGTTTTGAAACACAACCATACTTGGTCGGATTGTCTGTCGCCATTGCGTTGACGTAATCGGCGACTGAGTTTTTTGCGATCGGGCCAAGGGGAGCGTTGTCCAGTCCATATTGAGAGGACCTTGGAGCGCGCGGTAGACCCAATATCACTTTTGAATCGGCAAGTCCGCGCTGAAGCTTAGCCCGAGTTTCCGAGATTGAATCTGACGTGGCTTTTAGGACAGCTTTTGGTCCAAACGTTCTGGGGTTTTTGAAGTTTTGCTGAAACTCGTTCCACAGCACAGCTCTTCTCTCGACAGAGACAGCCGTCGAGAAACTCCCCGAGAAAGCTCGTTTCGTATCGCAAATGTAGCTGTTCATGGAGGAACTCCATGTGACGGTTTGATTTGCCTCGAAGCAACTTTTCATGGCGTCTCGGCACGAATCATCTTGGCTACAAAATATCGATGTCGAAGCGCTCGGCTCCTGAGCAAAGGCTTCTGGAAACTGCGACTCCAAACCCTTCAGCCAAGATCGAAGTTTTGAAGGCGCCACAGGGCTACTGTCTGAAAAACGGCCGTCCTTTCGTTTTGATAAATCGACAAGAATAGCTCGAACCCCTGAAATATAGGCGACACGTTTCTCATGGGAAAGCTGCATGAGTTCGGAGTAACTGAGCATTTCAATAGAAGCACCCGAACCACTCGCCACTGGGGACTTCGAGTGGACAAAAATAGGCGTCGAGAAAAATATGAATACGGCGCAAAGTAGGGACATCCGAAAGTTTATGAGGGCCTGATGTTTTCGGTTTTTCATCGTTTGAACCTATCGGAGCATCACCGCCTCGACTTGAGACTTGATGTCGAGTCTCGTTTTGAGACGAGGCTCGCTTAATGAGACGGCCCAACTCATACTAGTTCTCTATGCCAACGAAGGTGAAAACGACCCTGCAAGATAAGTTATCCCTCGCACTTGCGACACTTGCTTCGCTGTTGTCCGCAGCGGCCGTCATGGCCTGCTCGGTGAATGACAACCGCGGGCCGGCCTCGACGGCCCCAAAGGGATCACGGACCTACAAACTCGATCCTGAAGCGGCGGCAATCCGAGTGAGTGTCTACGGTGTTTTGATGGGAACTCCGGACGCCGTAAAGTTTGATCTTTTGATGAATTCACTAAAGGCCAACGGAGAGTTCGCGACATTGATTCAAGAGGCGACGGGAATCGAAGGTGGATTTACGATGTGCGCGGAATTTGCGACAAACGCAGATCAAGCGGCTATCTACGAACTCTTGCGGTCGATTGAAACCGACCCAAAAGACACTCATTTTTCCGCGACTTCTGTGACGGGCTGCCAATCTCAGAATCCCTGATAAGTAATATTATGTTACAATAAGTCCGAACTAGGCCTTTGAGACCGTGCATATCCACGATCCGCCTATCGCGAAAATAGCTGCCACGATCTGAATCCCAGACAAATGCTCATTGAGAAACATCCATCCAAAAATCCCCGTCCACACCTGCAGTTGAATCGACACCGTCGACGTCGCTTGAGGCTTTAAGCGCGCAGACGCATAAGCGATCGCAAGACCCGGTAATGCTGTAGCGAAGATCCCGAACCCTAAAACAAGCCCAAGGTTCTCTCTCACAGTCGCAAAGACAGTATGAAAATCAGAGACAAGAAATGAACTTACAGCCGAGCCGATAAGAACCGTGACGAGACTAATGTGGATAGGATTCGGCGCCAACGGACCCAGTCTTTTTAACCGCCGTGCATTGATAACAGTGATCAACGAAGCCATAACTGCGCTTAAAAAACCAAGCAGAGTTAATTCAAAGCTTTCATCGCCATGTCTTTCTTTGTTGGTAAGAAAATGATCGATCGCAAGCATGATCAGACCCAGGGTCGCAAGACCGACACCGAGTCCTGCCTTCGATGAAGTATTCTCGCGGTACGCCAGCGCCCAGGCCAAAACGGGCGACGAACCGATAATTAACGCGGCAACAACGACCGGCAGATAAAGAAAGGCCGTGATTGCTCCCAAGTAATAAAGAACCATAAATGCACCGAGAAGAATGACGCCTCGGTGCCCTGGTTTCTCATCGGAGGCATTGGCTGTATCAAGTGGCGACCTTTTCTTTTTAAAATTTACGATGAAGATAATTGGCAACAGCACGAAGCCCGCAGTCACCAACCGGACGAACAAAAGCTCGTAAGATGAAAGACCTTCTGCACCTAAAAGTCTGACAAAGATCCCCGTGGCGCCCCAACCGAGGCCCGCCAAAAAGAGAGACAGCGAGGCGCGGCTACCCAGCAAAAACCGCATCCCATTGATTCTCACGAACGCGAACCTCGCTCGACACACTTGCAGATGACTGTGGGCGCATCGCCTCGAACACCGCGGCTACACGCCAAGAACCGATTCGACATGAAGACCTGAAGATCGAAGATTAAGTCGTCTCCGAAAATTATTTGAAGCCTGGTCTTTTCAGAAAAAGACCAGGCTTCGTGCCGTTCAACAGCGAGGGCGCGTCCAGGGGTTTCAGAGAGCGATAAGAATTTCGCCAGATATAGATCGTTGATCTTTTGGTCCTTTAAATCTGCGAGCTCGGGAGGAAACGGAATTTCTTCCGGCAGGCCATCACCAGTGACTCGAAACAAGGACATGTGCAAATCGCCACCTTGTGCTTTTGGGGCCGCATGCAGACGCCACTCTTCCCCCGCCTTGGTTCGAATTCTCACATTTTGAAGTTGTACGGACCGGCGCCCCTGGTTTTTTTTGGCATCAAGGACGGGCCTAAAAACTGATTCCAACGAAGCCGCTCCGGAGGCAGCCACCGCCGAATCCAAATTCAGGCCGCCAAGGGCCTTCACGCCTTTTGTGCACTCAGAAATTGTCGTCAAACTTTGTGAATCAAGAAAAACTGCAGCGACCGCTGGCGTCGTTTCCGCCGACGACTTGGGCTTTGAATTCGGCGGCAACAGCGAAGCTTTTGGTTTTGACGTGTCCGTCGTCGGAGAAACGCGCGAAAGCGCTTCCTCTCGCTTGGTCTTTTGAATGAGCTCGGTGCTTTTTCGGTCCATCGTCGTCCAGCCGTACCAGAAGGCACTGACGATAATTGAAAGGCCGACAACTCTTCTTAGCCACGGCATATCGGATTGATCGCGCTTGGCCAGTCGCTTATCAATTCGGCGGACGATGACTTCGTCGCCAGAATCAAAATCATCATCGTTTTTCGTCATCCTAATTATCATGCGAGCTAACTGAGAGTTTGTCTCGCAGTAGTTTTCAGAAATAGCGGGAACGCCATTGGCCGAAACGGAACACAGCTTTGATCCCGTCATCCCCGTTCGCCGATTGTTTTACAGCCGGGACCGACTCCGTCACAGCGTGGGGCCACGAGGGTTCGCTTGAAAGAAAAATGCGAGATACTTCCAATTTGTGGGCCGTCGATTTCGCTTTTTCGGTCTCGGGATGAAGCACGTATCCCGCAAGGCCCAGCGGAGAAGTGTTGGCGTACTTCAAAGCTTCGTGAGAATACTTAAAGCTTGCGATCGTTGCCCACGGACCACTCAGCTCTTCTCCCTGAAGGGTTGAACAGTTTGTCAGATCGCGGATCAACGTCGGCGAGAGCGTTGAACCCACGCGCCCCCCGCCCGTCACTTGGCGTCCCGTCTCGGACAGCGCAAGTCCTATCTGTCTTTCAAAATGATCGGCTTCAGTTTTCAGCATCGGGCCTATGTCGGTTTCACCATTCAAAGGGTCCCCGACTTTTAACTTTACGAGTTTTTCCGACATCCGTTCGACGACATCTTTATAGATGCTTTCTTGAATGAAAAAACGCGACGGCCGATAGGGGCCAAGACCATGGGCATCCATCGAAGCCAAAGCCAATCGCCCAATATGAAGATCCAGCTCTTCATTTGAAAAACCCTGAAACAAGAGGGCGGGGTTTCGTCCACTTCCAACAAAGTGAAAACGCTTTTCACTTTCGATCGCAAGCGCTTGTGCCGAGAGAGCCGAAGCTGTTTTCCCGATCCAAAAAATCGTTTTGAACCCGGGATGCCGAAGAAGTGCGTCGCCCACCGTTTCTTTCAGCGGGGCTCCCGCGCCGTGGCCGTGAAGGACCGAAAAAAGACCGACGTCGACTTCGGCTCGTCGTAGTGCTTTTAAAAAAAGTTTTGACATAAAATCCACCGTTCGGGGTGCTCGAGACGATGGTTTTACGCAAACGCCATTCCCCGAACACAAAATCACGGGTACCCGACGACAGAAGCTGACCAAGGGATCACCCGCCCCCAGAAACACTGCAGAACTGCCCGCCATCGGAGCGTTATCTGCGCCTTCAGTGATTTCGTCGTCATACACACGCTTTGTCGCGCGAAGAATTTCAAGAGCCGCGGGTAATGATTTTAAAAACGCCGTTTTGACGGGCATTCCAATATCCCAAGCCAGCTCAATGGAAATTTCATTTTTCGCAGTTTCGATTTCTTCGATGAAAAAGTCGATCATGCTAGAAAACTTCAAGCGTCGTTCTGGGGCACTGAGTTTTGCTTGAACCGTTTGCGCGCGGTTGATCGATTGCACAGCTGCTACGACATCAAGCAATTGGGAGTGCGCGACTTTTACGATCGAAAAGTTTCCCGAGATCGGCGAAACGTGTTCGAAGAAATTTTGCGAGGAACTCTCGCGCTCTTCGCCAGCAATCAAGTTCAGGATAGTTCTCGACGTCATCACATCTTCGTGCCACGATTTTCTCTGAATGGACAGATTTACAAGCGAAAATAAAATTGAAAATGCAGTTAAAAATGCAATTAGCGAAGACTCGCAAATGCGTCTCTTCAAAATTGAAAATCCTCTGAAAGCGCGCATGGGCGCGGATTTCTTTAAGCTTCTACCTCAGCACCCAGGTATTTACTGGATGCTGGATGGACGCGGTCGATTGCTCTATGTCGGCAAAAGTCGAAACTTGAAAAAGCGACTCTCAAGCTACCGAAGCTTAAAGCCCGAGAACTTACCGAGTCGCTTAGTGCGTGTTCTGCTTGGCACAGAGCACATCGGATTCGAACGCACGGAGTCAGAACCCCGCGCAACCCAAGTCGAATCGGCACTTCTGAAAATTCTTAAACCGCCTTGCAACCGCGCCGGCGTCGGCCCTGAAAAAGTTTACGACTGGGTCCTTCGAGATATGCCAAGGTCTTGGAGACTTGAGATCCAAGCGCAAGACACGACCGAAAAATACGTTGGCTTTCGAGCGACACCTAGGTTCTTTAAAACTCACGGGTCACTACTTCGCCAGCTGCATGGACTTCGCGCAGGACATTTTTCGATCATGGAGCTTCCGACGGGACTTTTAAAAGGGCCGTCTGGCCTTGCCGGTTCGTTCGTTGACCGCGAAATGAATGACGATCTTGCAGGCCCCACGGCCGAAGAAAAACGCACCTTCAATCAAGGGCTCCAAGAAACCGCTCAGATGTTTGTCGACGGCATTGAACCTTGGCCCGAATTTCCGTGCCCGATCGACGAAAGAAAACCCGCCGACCGATGGTCCATGGATCTTTGGACAAAAGATCAAGCCGAACTTAAGTCAGCGTTTGAAACAATGATTCGCCCCCGCCGACTGAAACTTTATGGCTTTACGGCTGAAGATTTGGGTGAAGGCGATTCCCTTTGAACGCATCGTCGAAGGATTCTTGTAAGTCCCATGATCACAATAAGGATCACAGGCCTTCGGATCGATCCTTCGCCATCGCTTTTTTTGCCAATCTTATTTTTGCTGTCGTTGAGCTTGTCGGCGGGATATTTACGCAAAGTCTTGCGATCACCGCTGATGCCGTTCACGACTTTGGGGATTCGCTTGCGATTGGCTTCGCCTGGGGACTTGAGCGATTCTCAAAGAAGTCCTCCAATGAAAACTTCCACTTTGGCCACCGGCGATTCTCTTTACTGGGTGCCTTATTTTCAGGACTCATCATTTCGGGTGGGGCGATCGCAATTGCTGTGACTGCAATCCTTCGGTTTTGGGAACCCAGGTCCCCTGTCTCTTTAGGAATGGCTGGATTGGCGATTTTTGGAATCATAGTGAACGGAGTTGGCGCCACAGCGCTTGGCGCAGGGAAACACGCTCATCACAACTACAATCAAGAGATGATGAAGTGGCATTTGTTAGAAGATATGTTCGGCTGGATCGTCGTGCTGGTGGGCGCAATTATTATTCACTTTACGAACTGGACATGGATCGATCCGCTTCTCGCAATCGGACTTTCTATCTTCATTTTATGGAACGTCGGCAAAAATCTTAAAGCGACACTTTATCTTCTCCTCCAAGGGCGCCCAAAGACGTTCATCGAAAGTGCTTTTAGAGACTCTGTTTCAAAGATTGATGGCGTCTTAGAAATTACATCCGTCCAAGTCTGGTCCTTAGATGGATCAAGCCACGTTATGTGCCTGAAGTTGAAGGTCGATCCAAGCCATTTCGGCAAAAGTGGGACACTTGAGACGTCTCTCGTTGAGACTTTGAAAACTTCAATTCGAACGATGGCCTCCGCGTATTCAGTCGCGCCCGACAATCTAACAATCGAAATCCTAAGCTGATCCTTAGGTTTAGGACGATGTCGAAAAGTTCGTCAGGACTGGGCGAATGTCGGAATTGTGACGAGTTAAGATTTTCGCCGTTTTACTTCAAAGATTCTAAAACTGTCGAACGTTCAAACGCTAAAAACGTCTCATCCTGAGGCAACGACCAAATTCCTCAAGCATAACCACAGGCTTAAGGCTCTTTAATAGAAACGTCTTGAAGTGGGGCGTACGCTCCAGGCCTTTTCGCGAGTCCTGCTTTCTTCCGAAAAATAAACTGGTAGTTCACTTTTGAAGGAGGCGTGACATGCTCACCCAAAATCGAGTTCTAGGCAGTTCATTCGCCCGCCTCCTCACAACCCGAGTCGTTGTCCTTGGATTAGCTCTTGGTGCGTCGCTCAACGTAGGTTGCGGCTCTCGCAACATGAGTTTCGACCTTCTCAGTGAGTCGGCAACATTCAATCAAAGCTCAGCCGAAGTGAGCGGTAAAATCGATATCATTTGGGTTGTCGATAACTCAGGCTCAATGGACACAAGCCAACAAGCGATTGCCGTTAACTTCCAACGCTTCATCGATATTTTCGAGCAAAATGGAGCCGACTTCCAAATGGTCGTCGCGACTTCGGATGCTTACAAAGACGTCTTCAACCCTAGCTTGAACATGTCGATCTATAAGAACGGGACTTACGTCAATGACTTAGGTCAGACAGTGACCGCGCCAAAAATCCTGCGCTTGGATACGCCAGATCTTGAGAAAGCCTTTATCGCCAACATCCTCCGCGGTGTCAGTGGCTCCGGCGACGAACGTACGTTCCAGTCGATGCGATCCGCATTGGCCAACACGACCAATCAGGCAACGGGTTTTCCGCGAGCTGATGCTTTCTTGTCGGTCATTATGTTGAGCGACGAAGACGACTTCTCTTGGGATGGAGCGGGATCAAAAGAAAACTTATACAACGACCCGGCTCTTCACACAGTTCAAAGCTACGTTGATTTTCTTGATACTCTGACGGGTTCAACATCTACAAATCGCAAATTCAACGTGAATTCGATCGCCATTCTAGACTCAGCCTGCCAAACGCAGCTTGGTGGTAACGGTCGAAAAATCGCTGTTCGTCAGAACGCTTTAGCGACTGCGACGGGTGGACTTTTGGGAAGCCTTTGCGGCGACTTCGGCGCAACGCTGGCAAGTATTTCCAATAAGATCATCGAGCTCAGTACGCAGTTCTACCTGGACCGAATTCCTCGCGCGGGTTCTCTACGAGTCTATGTGAATGGTACTGAAGTGCCGATGAGCTCGACCAATGGTTATACGTACAATGAAGCCAACAACAGCATCACGTTCTTTGGAACGGGAGTGCCTGTCGCCGGCGCGCAGATCACTGTGTCGTACGATCCAACCGAACTTCGTTGATCGAATCGCTCGCTTCGGCTCATACTTGAGCGATGAGCCGAAAGATTCCCTGGCCTTTTGTCGTCGTCATTCTCACATCGTTTGTTCTGGGCGCCGCGTGGGGTTGGAAGCTGATACAAGATCGGGCGGCCGCTTCGGGGCGCCTGGTCTCTGAAGCAAAGCTTCGGATCCTTGCGCCACCTGGGATTTTTCCTCGCGAGTTACTTATCGAGTTTCAGCGCCGCGAAAAAATCGAAGTTGAAGTAACGCATGAACATCTTCCGGGATCACTCTTGCGACGCGCCTTAAAATCGGCTCCAGGGCAATACGACCTCACAATCGCCTACCACTACCAAGTCAGTGCCCTCCGTGCGGAACGAAAGATGGTGAGTCCTTACGATTCTCGGATCAAGTTTCCGATCGCCATCTCGCCCGACTTTAGGAAACTTCCGGACGATCGAAATTTGATGGATACGACACCCCTACTTTGGGGGCTCCTGGGAGTGACGGGGCCAAAGCCATCAGCGCCGTCGAAAGCCACTTTCTCTGTGGCCACCTGGCCATCTCTCGCCATCGGGGCCGAAGAGCTTACTGAGACGCCCGCCGCTTACGCGTCGAAACTTCAATCACAAGTAACTTCGAGCGACGAATTTGAAAAAAACTTGCAGTTCGGGCCCGGTGGTCCAGCGCTAAAACTGACCGCGGAATCCATCGCGACTCCACAATTGATTTCACATGGGAGTCTTGAGTTCGGCGCTCTGAAGACGGCTTTAAAAACGACACGTGCGGACTCAGATTTCCGAGGCCTTTCCGAATCAGGAGTTCGACCTCTTTGGATATTGACGGCCGTCACCATGGTCGATGGCGATCTGGAACGCACGCGGAAGTTTCTGCGATTTCTTTTAGAGCCTTCCAACAGCATTGCACTGGTAAAGCACGCGCAATTCGGCGCAACGACTCTCCGAGACACCGAGGATCTGGCAACCTTACCTAAGTCACTTCGCTCGTCCTACTTTCGAACTTTTCCCATCGATCAGATTTTGGTGGAAAAGGACGAGCGGGTTCGTTTGACGGATGAAGTTCTTGAACAGTTAATCCGTGGCGCCGAAGTTCGAAATGTTGTCCGGGCCACACCGACCCCACGTCCAACACCAAAACCCGTCCAAGTTAAAAAATCCCTACCGCCTCCCTCAGCGCCTGATGAGTCCGACGGCGGTTCGGGTCGCGCGTCTGACGGGGCAGCGTCGCCACCAGCTGACGTGACGCCAGCCGCCCAGACTCCTGCTTTAGACGCGCCTCTAGAAGAGGCTGATCCGTAGCTTTTAAGGTGCGGTGAGGACTGTGACTTCGCGGCGATTTACGCCGGTGGGGTGATCGTACTCGTTACCTTCGGCATCGACAGCGCGGAAAGTAAGAACGATCGAATAGGCCAAATTGTAATTGTAGTTCGCTGAAAGCTCGAGCAATACGCGGAAGCGACCATTCGAATCGCACTTTGAAAGCGACGCATAGGGAGGAATTACCGAGGTCGCACCACTGCGAAGCTCGACGTAAATTTTCGTGTCAGGATAACCCGCCGAATCGCAGTAACCACCAAGATCAATCGCTCGCTCGGTGGTGCGAGTGATAAGAATCGGATCTGCATTTCCAACGTAGAGATTGAGGTAATTGAGATCTTGAACACAAGTTGGTCCGATACAGGCCGACTGCGTCCCTGCCGAGAACAACGGATCATCCATCGGCTCGTAGGTACCGCAGTTCTGAAACAGAGCCACGACGCCGCCAATAACAAGGCCGAGCAACGCAAGAGGCTTTACTTGAGTGCGAGAAAAGATGGGTGTTCGTTCTGACAAAATCCCCTCCGAACCTGTCTCTATTCTGAACTATAATTCGCCCTATTTCGAGATCTTGTTCACCGGCTTGCCTGAACCCGTCTCATTATGAGATGCCTCCCCCATGAAAATCGTCTTCTTGGCTTCAGTCGCCTTTCTTTTGACCGCCGCCGCGCCTGACAAAAGTCCTGACGCTCCCGTCTTTCGTTTCAGCCTCAGTATCGACCCCACCCCTCCGGATCCACGTAAAATTAATTCCTCCGAATCCAATTACTTTTTCGTCAACATCTACCGCGGACTTTTTTTCGTCGACCAAGACGGGCGCCTTCAACCTGAATTCGCTCAGCGCTGTCGGTGGGTAAAGCCTCACTCCGTTTTGAAGTGCCAGCTGAAAAAGGGATTAAAATGGAGTGACGGATCCGCTCTCACGGCCGCTCACTTTGTCGAATCATGGGATCGGCTCAAAGCTCCTTCGACAAGAGGCTTAGGCCTCGCGCTTGTTTCTAATATTAAGAGCGCTCGTGCGATCTCTGAAACGGAACTTGAAGTGTTACTTGAAAAAAATGATGGCGAATTTATGGAGAAACTCGCTCATCCTGTTTTCGTTGCGACAAAATCTAGTACTGAATTTACGCGTGAAAACTTTCATGAAGCCCCCGTTTCGGGTCCCTACCGAGTCACGTCTTGGAAGTCCGGTCAAATGGTGCGACTTGAGCCCAATCCGTATTACGGAAAAAAATCAAGAAGGCCTCCGGTTGAAATTCTTCGGCTCGATGATGATGAGACGGCGCTCAATCTTTACCGCGAGGGCACACTTACATTTCTTCGCAGACTTCCTACGCACTACCTCAAGGCGTGGAGCGCTTCTAAAGAACTTCATCAGATTCCAGTTCAAAGATTTGACTACATCGGTTTTGGGCCTTCGCTTCGGAAATTTCCAGAATTGAGAAAGGCTTTAGCGCTGTCTCTTAAATTTGATGAGCTTCAGTCGATTTACTCTTCCTTGGGACTTCCCGGCTGTCCTTCGATTGATCCCGCCTGGATGAACAAAACGCCCTGTCACGAATTTGACATTGAGAGAGCGAAAAAGATTTGGGCGGGTTTACCAAAAGAGCTTCGTGAAAAACGATGGGAACTTCACTTCTCAAAGCTTGGCGGCGCCGACATACAAGTTGGAATGGAGTGGGTCCAAAATCAGTGGAAAAAACATTTAGGCGCCAACATCGAGCTTAAGCCCATGGAGCAGGCCGTTTACCTATCCAATCTGAAATTACAACCACCGGATATTTTTAGAAAAGGCGTAGGCCTTGATCGCGCCACTTGCCTGGCGGCCGTCGAAATTTTTTCGAAACAAGATCCGGAAAACTTCATTCAGCTTGATTCAAAAGTCTACGAAGCTGCCATCGAAGAACTTCAAAAAGCTCCAACGGCGGCAGCCAAGAAAAAAGCCTGCACGAAGGTCGTGACGCTTCTAATTGAGAATGCCGAAATCATTCCTATGGGACGAATTCATTTTTCGGTCTTAGCGAAGCCTGTTTTTACGGGTTGGACACTGAACCCGCTCAACCAACTGGACCTCTCAAGTTTACAAGTCCGCGATCTGGACTAACGCTGCGTCCTCATCAAGACGATAGGATCCTTGATGAGTCGCGATTCAAAGAAGAAAAATTCTGCTGCCGTCGAAGCTACGCTCGAGAGCGAACGTCTTCAGCGCTATCGTTCGCTTGTCGATACGGGCATTGCACTCACTCGTGAAAAAGACATCAGCCGGATTTTGGATATTATTATCGATCGAGCCCTTGAAGCGACAGGCGCCGACGCTGCCAGCATTTTTCTAACTGAAAATATCAAAATTGATTCGGTCGCAAATACTCAAGCGAAGTACATTCCTGTTCTTCGGTTCCACCGATCGACAAATCGCCGCTCCGGAAAAACTTATCAGAATAAAATCTTAGAACTTGAGAAAACATCGATTGCGGGTTGGGTCGCTTTGGAAGGGCGTGCTGTCCGAATCGAGGACTGCTACAATCTTCCCGCCGATTCTGAACTCACGTTCAATAAAGAAGTCGATCTCGAAACTGGATACAACACCGTTTCGATGTTGGCTGTTCCAATGACAAGTTCGAATTCGAAAATCCGAGGCGTACTTCAGATTATCAATAAACTGAAATCTGGAAGTGCTGGCGACAAGGACAAAAACAAAGTTCTTGATCGCACGGATGTCATGCCCTTTTCGGACGAAGACGAAGAATTGATGTTCGCTTTCGCATCGCAGGCATCGGTCGCAATTGAAAACGCGAAGCTCACCGAAGATATCGAAAATCTTTTTGAAAGCTTCATCCGAGCGTCGGTCACTGCGATCGAATCGCGAGATCCATCGACCAGTGGTCATAGCGACCGCGTCGCTGTGTTTACTGTGGAATTTGCGCGCGCCGTTCATCAAGCGGACTCGGGCCCATTTAAAAGCGTTCAGTTCAGCGACGCTCACGTCCGAGAGCTTCGATACGCTGCACTTCTTCATGACTTCGGCAAAATCGGCGTTCGAGAATCCGTGCTGTCAAAACAGCTCAAACTTTATCCTCACGAGATGGAGACGATTTTACATCGCCTTGAAACAGCCCGCGCCAAACAAGAAATGCTTTTGTGGAAACAGACCACAGAAGAACTCTTAGGCCTCATGGACAGCGGTGGGAAACTGAATGGATCTCCTCGCGATTACGTGATGAAGATCGCTAACGGAATAGATGAATTCGCAAAACAACTTCAGCAAGTTCGTCTGTCGATCGTAAAAGCCAATCAGCCTCAAATTATCGCTGGCGACTTTGATATTTTGTCGCTGATGACGTGGATCAACAAAACATCGGCCGAACTTGAGCAGGCTATTCTCACGCCCGATGAAATCGTCAAACTTTCGCTTCCCAAAGGCACTCTGACCGAGTCAGAGCGCCGCGAGATCGAAAGTCACGTCACCCACACTTACCATTTCCTTCGGCAGATCGCATGGACCGAAGATTTGGGCGGGGTTCCAGATATTGCTTACTCGCATCACGAAAAAATGGATGGAACTGGATATCCACGCGGTCTTGTGACCGAACATATTCCACTTCAATCTAAACTGATGACCATTGCCGATATTTTCGACGCCCTCACATCCATGGATCGCCCCTATAAGCCTGCGGTCCAGCCCGAGCGCGCGATCGAGATCCTCTACATGGAAGGTCGCAGCGGTAAACTTGATCTCGATCTATTAAAGATCTTTGTTGAAGCTGAAGTGTGGCGCTCCGCACTTGGTATGCGGCCACAAAAAGCCGCCTGAGCGGCTCGTGACTTGACACTCCCCTACGCCTCGCCATCAAATTGACTCCAACGGAGGTCATTTAAAATGGCGAAAGCAAAGAAGTCTGGAAAAAAAGCATCAAAAGGTGAAGTGCTCGTTATCGCGAGCAAGATGAAAGACGCAATTCGAAAACAGGGCTGCAATGTTTCAAGTGATGTGGTCGACGCTTTGAGCGCTAAGATTCACGCGATGATTGGTGAAGCTTGCGGTCGCTGCAAAGACAACGGTCGAAAGACTGTTCGCGGTTACGATTTCTAATGAGTGCGAGCGGCGCGACGTCACAAAAAACCCATGTCCCTCAACCCGTTGTCCTTATTACGGGAGCTGGATCCGGTATTGGTGAAGCGACCGCCGCTCGTTTCAGTCAAGAAGGTTGGAGCGTCGTTCTTGCTGGACGCCGCAAAGAGGCCCTTGAAAAAGTGAAAGCCCGTCTTAAAACCGAAGCCTTTGTTTTTCCTCTGGACGTGGCTTCTGAAAATTCGGACCAGACAACCGCAGAGTGGATCAAAGCCAACAAGACAGTGGCTGATCGAATTTCCGTTGTCGTCCACAACGCCGGGATCTTCGAGCGCGCAACCACCGCGGAGTCGTCGATGGATTCATGGTCTCGGATGTTTGAGACTAATTTATTTGGTGTCGTTCGGCTGACGAAAGTACTCTTTCCGATTTTGAAAAGAAATGGCGGAGCCATTGTGAACGTCAGCTCGACGCTTGGACTTCGGCCGACGCCCGATACGGCCGCTTACTCAGCCTCAAAAGCTGCACTGCTGAACTGGTCAGCGGCTTTCGCCAAAGAAGCGGGGCCTTTAGGCGTAAGAATCAATTCCGTCTGCCCCGGGATCGTCGATACACCGATTCACTCATTTCACAGCGCCGAAAATAAAACCGCCACGATCGAGAGCCTTGCGCCGCTACAGCCGCTGGGTCGCATTGGTCAACCACGAGACATAGCCCACATGATTTGGTCGCTTTCAGGCCCAGGCTCAGAGTGGACAACAGGTGCCACGGTTTGTGTCGATGGTGGAATTAATCTTTAGATGACGGATCTACAGTACACAGCGAAAAACCCGAGTCTTCGCGTTTTCCTAAGTCACTCGGTCGAATTTGCGACCGCACACTTTTATCGCCAACCGCTTTGGTCGAATGAGAAAAACGAGAAAGAATTTGGTCCCTGCGCTAGGCCCTATGGTCACGGCCACAATTACAGGTTGCATGTGACGTTTGAATTGCAACACCACGAAACAAAACTCAGCCACACCGCCGGAACTTCAGTGGCCGAGCTAACATTATCCCAGAGCCTGAATCAGCTTTTAAAGGATGTGGTGCGGCCCTTTGATCATCATCACATCTCTTTTGAACATCCGGCCTTCAGCGGCCCAAGCGCTCTTGTCCCAACGACAGAAAACATCGCAAGCCACTTGATGAAGCAGCTGACCGCGGTCGAATTCAAAGGCCTTACGGTACTTGGTCTCACACTTCATGAAGACGACACGATTGCGGCCGAGATCGGCCTTACGAAACGAAAACTCATCGACAGACTGACGGCCGGCCAGAGACTTGGCGGACAAAAATTCGGCGGGCGAACGTCAGATCCTTCGTATCGTTTGGTTCTCAAAACCGGAGAATCATATCAGGTTAAATTTTTTGATGAACATTCAATCGCACCTCCATCGGGTGTCGACAAGAACACTTATGTTTCGGAAAAAGCTCGGTCGTCGAATTCGCTACCCGAGCTTTGTTTGAACATCTATAGCGGATCCGACCCCGTGGTTTTCACCACGCGGCAGGATCACTTTTTCTTCGCTGGTTTCTTTTCTGGTTCGGGCGAAGGTTGAGCTGGATACGAGTACACGGTCAGACCATCGAAATCTTTGAACTTGCCGTCGACTTTCACTTTTACGCTGGTGCGGCCTTCGACTTCCATCACACGCCGACCATCAGCTGTAAAACCTAAGAACAGTGGGTTCACGATCGCGGAAATAATGAGGCTTGATGGCTTCATTTTAACGACCACGCCTGCCGCTTCACCAAAGGTCTTTTCTTTTTCTTTCTTAAACTGAAAGCCCACGGTTTCGAGGCGATCCAAAACTCCAAGACGCGCTTTCACAGTCTCGCCCTTACTGATTTTTTCCCAGTGCGATCCGACAAAGGCCACCAACGTCGATGTGACGATAAACTCATCGCTAATGGATTCGCTGTCTGTTTTTACTTTTCCGTCCTTTGTGAAACTGAACTGAATTTTTCCATCTACAACTTCAAGACGCCCGACAGTTCCGAGCTGCTTTTGATCTTGTTCGAAAGAGACCAAGGTGTTTCCACCGCTCCCCATGACAGTTTTTTCGACGACCAAGATGCTTCCTTCTAAATCCGTCATGGTATTTTCAAAGGTCGTCACATCGCCAACCGTCTCGACTTCACTTTTGTAATTGAACATGTGCTTTTCGCGGTCTTTTAAGTCGTAAACCTTCGCTTCAAAGTTGGTGCTCTTTGCGGCTTGAGCGTCGTCCATTGAAACAAGTCCAGCGACAATGACGAATCCAATGGCGAGCCCGACGATCATGTTCAGTACTCTCAATTTCATCTTCAGCATCTTTTTCATGTCATCTCCAGTTACATTGGTCCGATTGAATTGGGATTGCAGATGGAAATCGTCACATGTTAACGCCTATAATTCAAAGCTATCAAAACAGGATCATTACGTTGACTGACCAACCGCCCAAGCCTTCTAGCGAGAAAATTCGAGTTTCTAAGATTATGGCGGACCGCGGAATCTGCTCGAGGCGTGAGGCCGACGCGTGGATGGAGCGCGGTTGGGTCAAAGTCGACGGTCAGATCGTCGGAGTCGGCCACAAGGCCGACCCAGCCTGTCAGATTGAACTGGCTTCCGAAGCCAGAAACGAACGAGCCCAGCTTGTGACGATTCTACTCAATAAACCGGTCGGCTATGTCTCTGGACAACCCGAACCCGCTTACGAACCCGCCGTGCGCCTTATTACCAAAGAAAACCACTTCGTGTCGCGCGGCGAACCCGAACTCGAGCGTGGGCACTTTGAGGGACTCGCGCCCGCCGGACGCTTGGATATCGATTCGAAAGGTCTTCTTGTCTTCACACAAGATGGCCGCGTCGCGAGATCTCTGATCGGAGAAACCACCGACGTGGAAAAAGAGTACTTGGTTCGTGTCACTGGAAAAATGAAGGACAACGGCATCAAGCTTCTTCGCCACGGCCTTTCTATCGATGGACAAAAGCTTCTGCCTGCGTTCGTTGAATGGATGAACGAAGAACAGCTTCGCTTCATTTTGAAGGAAGGAAAAAAGCGGCAAATTCGCCGCATGTGTGAACAGGTCGGTCTTGAAGTCGTGGGCCTTAAACGCGTTCGCATCGGTAAAGTGATGTTAGGAAATCTTCCCGAAGGTCAGTGGCGATTTCTTCGACCCGACGAGATTTTCTAACCAGGAACCCTCAGCCTTGAATCAAGACTTCGGGGCGCCCCAAATTTCTTTCAGGCGCTGATCTCGCCCACAGCTAAAGCGGTAGTACTTATATTTTACGGGATTTTTCGTGTAGTAGTCTTGGTGATAATCTTCGGCTGCAAAAAACTTTTTTAGCATTCGTTCTTCAACAGCGATCGGAGCCTTTAAGGTTCCCTTTGAAATCAGATCGGCCTTAACAGTCTCGTAAATTTTCTTCTGAGCATCGTCAGCGTAAAACACCGCAGGCTTATAGGATTCGCCTTTGTCGCAGAATTGCCCTTTGGAGTCGTAGGGATCGATATTGCGAAAGAACACTTCGACGAGCTCACGATAGGTCACTTTTGCGGGATCGTATTTCACTTCGAGCACTTCCAAGTGCCCCGTTCCACCGCGGTTGATCGAATCGTAAGTGGGATTCTCGGTCGTTCCGCCGCTATATCCCGACGTCGTAGAAATCACGCCGCCAAGCTTATCAAACGGAGGCTCCATGCACCAAAAACATCCCCCAGCAAACACCGCCACCGAAAAAGTACCCGGTTCTTTTTGCAGAAGCGCTGCGTCTTTTTTAACGGAAACCTCGGACGAGGGACTTCGTGCGAAGAGCTTTTCGAACTCTTCGTAACCCATCTCTTTAAGCTTCGCGCGCGGGATGAACTTCATCGAGGCCGAATTCATGCAGTAGCGAAGACCGGTTGGCTTTGGCCCATCGTCAAAGACGTGTCCTAAGTGAGAATCGCCATGCTTGCTGCGAACTTCTGTTCTTGTGACGAAAAGTTTTCGATCCTTTTTTTCGACGACATACTCATTTGCAATCGGCTTTGAAAAGCTTGGCCAGCCGGTTCCAGAATCATATTTGTCAGTCGAACTGAACAGTGGCTCACCCGAAACGATATCGACATAAATTCCCTCGTCGTAGAGCTTGTCGTATTCGTTTTTGAACGGAGGTTCAGTGCTGTCCTCCTGGGTAACTTCGTACTGAATCTTTGTGAGCTTCTTTTTTAGCTCCGCCTTCGATGGCTTAGGATCCTTCGATGGCGCCCATGCGTGGCCTGAGCTTCCCGAGAGGCCACCGACCAGAAATGCTATTGAGACCAGGAATATTCTAAGTAACTTCATACCAACGTCCCCTTGCTACCTATCATCGTAGCAACAGTTAGAGACGGAAACCGAAAGAAAGTTACATGAAACAAAAAAATTGACCGTACAGGGCGACAATCTTCTCAAACCGACCGTCTCCAGCTGAGACGGTCGACCTAGACAGTGCTAACGGAACGCCGGAATACCGGTGATTTTTTCGCCGACGACGAGACGGTGAATATCTTCTGTTCCCTCGTAGGTGTTTACCGATTCAAGGTTCAGCATGTGACGAATGATTGGATATTCGTCGATGATCCCGTTCCCGCCCAAAATGTCTCGGGCCTCGCGGGCCGTTTCAAGGGCGAGTTTGCAGTTGTTTAACTTAACCAACGAAACGTGGTGTGGCTGAAGCTCGCCACGCTCTTTCATTCGTCCTGCCTGAATCACAAGAAGCTGACCCTTTGTGATTTCTTGAACCATCTTAACAAGCTTTGCTTGAGCCAGCTGATGCGCGGCCAAAGGCTTGCCCTCGAAGATCGTGCGCGCTTTCGCGTAATGCAAAGCCGTGTGATAGCAAGCGTCCGCAGCTCCAAGCACTCCCCACGCGATTCCGTAGCGAGCTTGCGTGAGGCACCCGAGCGGCGCCTTTAATCCTTCGCCATTGGGAAGTATTTGCGATTCTGGAACAACGCAGTCTTGGAAGTGAAGTTCGGATGTCACACTCACGCGAAGGCTGAATTTGCCTTCCATTTTCGACGTCGTGAAACCTTTGGTTCCCTTTTCGACGATAAATCCGCGAATTTTATTTTTCTCAGCCGCCGACGCCAAAGGTCCCGTCACTCGCGCCCATACGATAGCAATGTCCGCGATACTTCCGTTGGTGATCCACATTTTGTTGCCGTTAAGCTTATAACCGCCCGCGACTTTTTCAGCTGTCGTCAGCATGGACCCTGGGTTCGATCCCGCATCGGGCTCGGTCAATCCAAAGCAGCCGACAAGTTCGGCTTTCGCAAGTTTTGGAAGGTACTTTTGCTTTTGCTCTTCAGAGCCATAAGCCGAGATCGGATACATGACGAGTGACCCTTGAACCGAGCAGAATGACCGGATACCCGAATCGCCGCGCTCAAGCTCTTGAGTCATAAGTCCATAGGCAACATGCCCAAGCCCTGCGCAGCCATAACCCTGAATAGTTGAACCCAGGAGGCCCATTTCGCCAAACTGCGGAATGAGTTCCATCGGAAACTTCTCGTCGCGGTGAGCTTTTTGGAGAAGCGGTTCGATTTTTTCGGTCACGAAGTCGCGGACCGACTGGCGCACCATCAGTTCATCTTCGGTCAAAAGACTGTCCGAGTTCATGTAATTCAGTGATTCGTACGCAGCCATGACGCCTCCAGATAAAACCGACGGATAAATCTAAGCCGCTCACAGACCGGCTTGATCGACCAAAACGCCTTCGGTAGTGTTCTTCTATGTTTAATCGAGCCGAAGTCGTTGATCAAAACTTTTCTCGCTTTGTGCGCGAGGGAAAACTTCCCTTAAACAGTTCATCGACGACTCTGGGCGAATCAGGCCTGTCCCCGTCGGACGTCATGGATCTTTTCGAGACACAAATGATGAGTCGGCACCTCGACCTCATCGCACGAATTCTAAAAAACAAAAACCTTTGCTATTACACCATTGGCAGTTCTGGCCACGAGGGCAATGCCGCTTTGGGGAAGGTTTTTCGCCTCACCGACATGGCTTTTCTCCACTACCGAAGTGGCGGCTTCATGATCCAGCGCTCAAAGCGCCTCCCAGGATCAACGCCGCTCTTTGACATGATGCTTTCGTTTTTTGCCTCGACCGATGAACCCATTGCGGGCGGCCGTCACAAAGTTTTTGGGAGCCTTCCCCTTCTAGTTCCGCCACAAACTTCAACCATCGCTTCTCATTTGCCAAAAGCGGTCGGCGCCGCACTTTCGATCGCTCGTGCACACGCGATGGGGATCGAAAGTGTGATGCCAAAAGATGCGGTCGTGTCTTGCTCGTTTGGCGATGCTTCCTCCAACCACTCGACAGCCATTGGAGCGATCAATATGGCGTCCTGGGTGGCTTATCAGAATCTTCCTGTCCCACTTGTTTTTGTTTGCGAAGACAACGGCATTGGAATTTCTGTCGCGACGCCGAACCAGTGGGTTGAAAACAACTTTTCAAATCGGCCGGCTCTCAAGTACATCGCGGCTGACGGTTTGAATATTCTCGATGCCTATGCAAAGTCCCGCGAAGCAGAAAAGTACGCCGTGCGCCTCATGGGGCACGCAGGGTCTGACATGGAAAACAGTTACCGGACTTTTCCGCAGATTGAGGCTGTCGAATTTAATGATCCACTTTTGCACACGGCCCGCATCGCCATCGAAAACGGAATCGCGACACAAAGTCAGATTGTCGATATGTACGAATCGGTTCGCGAACAAGTTCGGTCTGTTTCTGAAAGTGCGATGAAACGACCGCAACTTTCCCGCCCAGAAAAAGTTCGCGAAACGATCACGGCGTGTGTGGCCAAACGCAATAGTCCTCCTGTTCCCACGGAAGAAGAGCGAAAGACGGCGTTTGGCGCGAGCGACTGGGAAAAAGCAAAAACGCCGCTTCACATGGCGAAGCTCATCAATCTTGGGCTTCACGACATTTTACTTCGCTATAAGAACACCGTTATTTTCGGCGAAGACGTCGCGCAAAAAGGCGGAGTCTACAATGTCACTGACACTTTGTTTAAAAAGTTCGGAGCGAAACGCGTTTTCAATTCGCTCCTAGATGAACAGTCCATTATCGGAACTGCGATCGGCATGGCCCACAACGGTTTTGTTCCGATTCCAGAAATTCAGTTTTTAGCCTACGTCCACAACGCCGAAGATCAGATCCGCGGCGAAGCTGCGACGCTTGCGTTTTTCTCCCAGGGGCTTTTCACAAATCCGATGGTTCTTCGTGTCGCGGGCCTTGCGTACCAAAAAGGATTTGGCGGACATTTTCACAACGACAATTCGCTGGCCGTGTTCCGCGATATTCCAGGCCTCATTATCGCCGTTCCGTCCAATGGAGCGGACGCGGTTCGCATGATGCGAACGTGCGTTCGCGAAGCCCACGAAAATGGTCGCGTCGTCATTTTCATCGAACCCATCGCACTTTACATGACTCGCGACCTCAACACCGACGGCGACAAAGGCTGGTGCTCCGAATACCCCGCCATCGACGAAGAAATCCCCCTCGGCGCCTTCGGCGTAACGAGGGTACCCGGTTCTTTTTGCAGAAGCGACGCGTCTAGCGCAGCGCTTCTCGTTCGGCGGAACGCCGACCTTCGGTCGGACGAACCGAGTACCCCCGATCTCACGATCGTTACTTATGGAAATGGGACTTACTACTCTCGTCAGGCGACAGGTGTTCTGGCAACGAAGTATGGAGTCAGCGTGAAGGTCATCGATCTTCGGTGGATTGCTCCTGTGGATTCAGAAAAGCTCGCGCTGGAAGTCGGCGCGTGCGCCAATGTTCTTGTCGTCGAAGAGTGCCGTAAGACCGGATCGATGAGCGAATTCTTGGTCGCAAGCCTCGTTGAAAAATACTCGGAATCAGAAGCTCTTCGTCATCTGAAACTTCCACGCATCAAAGTCGTCGCGGCCGATGATTGTTTCATTCCGCTGGGACAAGCGGCGGCAGCCGGTCTTCCCAAGAAAGAAGAAATTCTCCAAGCGGCGATTAGCCTTCTTGGGCTTCACAAGAAAGAATCGGCGGAGGCTTCGCTGTGAGCCGAAAAAAACGTCTGGTTGTCATTTGTCCCGGGCGCGGCTCCTACACCAAAGAAACTTTGGGTTACTTGAAAAAGCATCGCCCGAAGATCGACGATTTTATTTCAGATATCGATGAACGCCGTCGCTCGCGCCAAGAAATTACGATCAGTGACCTCGACAATGCCGAGGTTTTTTCGCCAGGCACACACACCAAAGGTGAAAACGCATCGACGCTGATTTACGCCTGCTCTTACGCTGATTTCCAATCGATTGATCTTGAGAAAAACGAAATCGTCGCCGTCACCGGAAACTCGATGGGATGGTATTTGGCGCTGTCTTTCGCCGGAGCCTTGGACTGGGCCGGCAGTTTCGATGTGATCAATACGATGGGCTCGATGATGAAAGAAAAAATCATCGGCGGACAGTTGATCTTTCCGCTCATCGACGGCGACTGGAAAAAAAGCGCTGAACTTTCGGATCTTCTAAAAGAAGCGATTTTGAAAACCAGAAGCGAAGGCCCTGAGTTCGAAGTCTACCCGTCGATTCACTTGGGCGGCTATGCCGTGATCGGCGGAACGCCGAAGGGATTAAGTTTTTTGATGAAGGCTCTGCCTAAAATCGAAAACTACCCGTTTCAACTGGTGAACCACGCGGCTTTCCACACGCCCCTTCTAACAGAAACAAGTGCCCGCGCTTTTGAAGTGTTGTCGTCGGATATTTTCTCAAAACCAAAACTTCCGTTGATCGATGGCCAAGGAAAGATCTGGCAGCCCTACAGCACCGATACCGAGGCACTTTACCAATACACCCTCGGTCACCAGGTGATAGCGACCTACGACTTCACAAAAGCCGTCACGGTCGCCTTAAAAGAATTCGCTCCGGACAATCTGGTTTTGCTAGGTCCAGGCAATAGCCTCGGCGGCTCCATTGGCCAAATTTTGGTCGAAAATGAATGGGAATCCATCCGCTCAAAAGCCGATTTTTCGGCCCGACAGAAAGCAGATCCCTACCTGATTTCAATGGGACTTTAAATTAAGCGCGTGCCGCGACTTTAAACTGAAGTAGGCGATTTCTGCGCGAGGCAAAAAATTTCTTCGCCAACACGGGCCGAGGGCTTCACCCGTAAAAATGGCGTGTGTTTGTACCAGCAGTAAAAAAACAAAACCGGCCGAAGAAACGCAAAACTATAAGACCGGGGAATGGCCGCCTCGGCGGCGATCGCAAAAGTCTTCGTCAAATTTGAAGACTTCGCAATCATGTCGGATGCGGATCTCTTCTGAGACACGCGCGCTTTGTGCTGTTCGATAAGTCGCCAGCCTGCACCGCGGAAGAACGTTTTTAAATTGTAGATAAACCAATCATCGATCTTCAAATTCAAACTCTCAAGCCGAGCCCGAAGCGACGTCGGATCAAAATAGTTCACGTGATTGATGAGAAGTTCGCTTCGCGAATGATCCACTTTCCACCGAGAAAACATCTGCCACGCATCTTGCCAGCCATTGGGAGTAATAAAAAACAAATACCCAGAATCGCTCGTCATCTCGCAGAGCTTTTCTAAAACCAAACCGGGCCTCGCCACGTGCTCAAGAATGTCTCTTGCGACGACAAGGTCAAACTGCCCCATCGTCACTGGATCTACATCCTCTAGCGCCGAGTAAATCGTCTCAAAGCCGTGTTCTTTTTTAAGGGCCTCTAAAATTTCTTCGACAAGATCCAGACCCACGTACGTCGCCCGAGGAAAAACGTACTGGACACCCTTTAGAAAATAGCCGTCACCTGCGCCCACTTCCAAAACACACTTTGGACTGATGCCCTTCATCTTCAATGACACTCCGAACGCGACACCGTGGCGAAAAGCTCGGTACAATCCACGACGACGACTGCGCGCGGTTTCACCCATCTGCTGAAAGCGGTAAAGCGCAAGACACCCTTCAGAAACCACAGGAGGTTTTAACATCGGATCAACTTGCATGAGGCCACACGCCGAACATCGAACAAGCTCAACCTCTGCAAGATCCCAGAAATCGGCCTCGGCCAATTTCTCTCCAACAAGAGAATCGCAAAACCCACACGCATCTTTGCGCTGAACCACAGGACCATTCAACTGCGGAAATCGCCCACGAAAGTTTGTCAGTACTCCGTCAAAAGCTTGAAGCATCCGTACTAGCCCCCGGGCATCGAAAGAGACGGTCTTGGTCCCTCTCGCTTCATTTTAAAATTCGTCGCGGTGAATGACGTCTCGATCACGCCGATCTCAAACTCGTTAAAACCGGCTCGCCTGCGGGTTTCATAATCCGGCCGTTCATTTCTTGGAATCGCTTTTAAAATCTGCGGATACCATTTCGCAAAATAGACGTCGGGATCGACGCCCTCACGTCGCGCGATTTTCCGAAACCACGAACTACCAAAAGAAACGTGCCCGACTTCTTCGCGGTGAATAGTTCCGACCACTTCGCGCGCCAACGGCGCTTTGACTCCTGAAAGCTTCTCTAGAAGTCTCGTTCCCGCATCAAGCCCAGAACCTTCCATGTAACGATGAACGATCATCACACGAGACAAAAGGTCTCCGTCCACCACCATATCCCACAGTGACCGATGCACAGGCCAAGAGCCCCACGGCGATCCAAGCTCATCCAAAGCATTCAAACAAAGATCAAAGTGCCTCGCCTCCTCGATCGCGACCTCGGCAAGCTCTCGCCGAAATTCGGGCGGTGCTTCGGGAAACTGCGCCAGCGTTCTGACCGCAAGTTCCATCGCTTGAAGTTCGATGTTTCCAAGGTCATGAAGCATGCGGGCCTGACCTAATGTTGTCGCAATTCCAGGTTTTGGCGGATGGCTTCTGATACTTAAAATGAGCGAAACATCGCGGCCAGGGACATCTGGGATTTTCTCAAGGAAAGCGGTTCCGCCATCGACTTCGGTCGCACGCAGCAAGTGCTCAACAACATCGCCGATGGATGCCGTCTTCTGTCGCGCTGTTTCAATCGAGAGCCAATTCCACGTGTTCACTCCTCACGTTCTTGCCTCTCTAAACCAGAATCGGTCAATATATCGACATGGGAAAAAGTTGGAAAGCAGCAGGAATGGCGGCCAACGCCGCGAAAAAAGGTGCCATGTTCACAAAGTTCGCGCGCGAGATTCAAGTCTCGGCCAAACTGGGTGGACCTGACCCTGCTTCCAACTCAAGACTTCGAATGGCGGTGGATGCCGCCCGCGAAGCTTCGTGCCCGAAAGACACAATCGAACGCGCCATTAAAAAAGGTGCAGGTCTTTTGGATGATGCCTCGCAAATCGAAGAACTTGCCTACGAGGGTTTTGGTCCACACAAAGTCGGCGTGATCGTCGAGTGCCAAACCGACAACCGAAACCGAACGGCGTCAGAAATTAGAAACATCTTTAATAAAAATGATGGAGCGCTTGGCGCCGAAGGCAGCGTCGCTTGGATGTTCGAGCGCGTTTCGATGATCGAAGGCACAAAGGCCGGCGTCACCGATGCCGACGAAGAAGCGATCGAAGCGGGAGCGAACGAAGTTTTCAAAGATGAAGAAGCGCCGGACGCTTTCACGTTTTATGGAAACCCAGAAGATCTGAAATCCATCGAAACGGCACTCACGGCTCGCGGCTGGAAAGTCACAAAAGCCGAGATGAGTTTTAAAGCAAAGACCATCACCGAGCTTTCAGACGAGCAGAAAAAAGAAGTTCTGGAATTCATGCAAGTGCTCGACGACAACGACGACACTCACCGCATTTACTGCACGTTGGATCTTTAAGAAGTTCCTTCGCACGTGAGGTCGCGGCGTCTTCGCCTTTTCCGAGCCGCGCGTAATTTCGCTGCCGCCTTCGGCGCCTGTTCGCTTCGCTCACAGAGGCAGCGAAATCTGCACTCACCGCAGCGGCTCGGCCATCCTGGCCTCGGATCGCGTGGTCGCGACCTTCCCGCTTCGGAGGTCGCGGAAAAGGCGAAGACGCCGCGACCATACATTCCGATCGGGAGTTTTAAAGATTTGTGGTTGGTTCCGGGTTCGAAATTATTGGAACACGGTGTTCCTCTAGCTTCCGGCGCCGGAAGTGATGTGGTTCACTCCGACGCTGAATGCCCGAAGCCGCGGGACTCGACGGCCTAAGGGGCTTTACGAGATCCGTGAACGAGCAATGCTAGCTCCTGCATGAGTTCGTCGACCGAATTGAATTGGCTTTGGAGTTGGTCGGCAATGTGCGAGACCTCGGTGGCTGCCGACGACATCAACGGCTTCATAGGTTTCGCCGCCCGCTTTTAACCGAAAGGCCTCCATAAGATCGTATTCACTTTAGACACAAGTTCGCGGCGTCTTCCCATTTTCGCGACCTCCGCTTCGGGAAGGTCGCGTACACGCGGCCCGAGGCCACGAAGGCCGAGCCGAAGCGGCGAAGGACGGATGCCTGCGTCGCGATAAATGGGAAGGCGCCGCGAACTTGCGTGCCCCGTGGACAACCGCCTAGGGAGTGCGTGACGGCGGAATATAGGTTTCGACGTAAGTGACCAGCGCTTCGCGAGTCTTCATCGCGTCCGAAATCTCAATCAGTTTACGAAGCGATCTGATTTGGTCGGGAACGCCACTTCCCAGCGGCGAGAAAGTGTCGGCCAATAGACCCTCGTACGAGTAACTGAGTGGACTCGGTAGCAGCCGGCCTACAACTCGCGACAAATCACCAAGGTCGATGTCCGGATTCAAACGCAAAGTCGCTTTCATCACACCAAGGAAACTTCCCACATCTGCGACTTGCGCGGGTGTAAGATCACCTTTGGCACTCATCTCTAAAAAACGAACCATCGGTGTAAATTGGCCCGGCCTCTCATGCATTGCGCGCGCAAGGCGCTCGAAATCGTTTCGTGCGAATCGTGCACCGTGCGTTTTTACTTGGACCTCAAGAAGGTTCATAAGAGCCGTGCGCGCTTCTGATGGGCTTGTGAACAGGCTCCAAGCTTCGTGAACCGCGGAATTGCTAAAACGCACTCCCAAGTAAGGAAGAATATTTTGATCCAACGCTTTATCCAGCGCCGTCAACCGCCGGAGGCTGACCGCGGCCTCACGAGCGTCTTCGGGAAGTGTCGGATCGAGTTTCGCTTGAACAAGTTTAAGTGCGAGATCCAACGGTAGATTCTCTTCAATGTACCGTCGCAAAAGATCCAATGGTTCGACTTGTGTCATCGTCGGTCGATAAGCGCCGTCTTGGAATAACTGTCCTTCGTCGACCAATTTCAACTCTAAAGAATTATGTTTCAGCCACTCGAAGTAACCAACATCGAGCGGCTTTTCCATATCGATCATCGGAGGTTTTAATCGACCGTTAGCAGGGCCCGACTGAAGGGCCGAAAGATCGAATTGCGAGAGCATCTCTGATGTTTCAATGACCCGCTGAATATCATTGTCGCGAACACCGTTTCGTAGGCGCACAGCACGCTCGAACGTTGCGTTTCGCGCTTTCATTTGCGACCGAAGTTCAAGTTGCATCTGGTGAGCATAATTGAGCATCAATCGGCGATGCGTTTCAGAGGATTTTATTTCGTTTCTAAAATCGGCATTGGCAAAGAGGTGTGCGCAGCTCTCCCCTTGCGCGAGCGAAGCTGATTCTAAAAGCGAAATCGCGACGACCGCAGCGACCGAAAAAAAAGAAAAAGAAATAGAACGACAAAATTGAAAGTTCACTCTTAAGACCCCTCTCGGAATGCGTAGGGGTCCTTTACCACGAGGGGGCGTGAGCAAGACACTACGCTGATGATTTGGCGTCTATTTTACAAAGTGACAAATTCTCAGACACCTTAAAAAGACCTCTCAAACTTTAACGTGTCGCTAAAGCTTTAAAGGCCGTGGCGTAGAGGTAGATCTGCTTCACCATCGAATTAAGCCCATTGGCGCGGCTGGGGCTTAAGTGAGTGTCGAAACCCATTTCAGATAAAAACTGCGGCGAAGTTTTTAATACTTCCTCTGGTGTTGCGCCCGAGTAAACTTTCAGTAAACACGCCACCAATCCGCGGACGATCATCGCATCGCTATCGCCCAAAAGCTGCATGCGGCCAGCGCTATCAAGTTCCGCATGAAGCCACACTTGGCTTTGGCAACCCTTGACCTTATAGGTCTCGGTTTTCAAATCGTCTCTGATTTCCGGAAGAGCTTTTCCGAGATCAATCACGCGCTTGTAGCGACTTTCCCAATCGGATTCACCGAGAAAGTCGGCTTTCAATTTTTCGATTCTTGATTGGATACCTAAAGTCGTTGTCATCGCCTCGCAACCTAGGCGACGAAACTTACTTTCGTCTACAGTGAAATCCTAAGCGCTGTCACAAATGCTTTTTCGTAAAATCCCATGGCCAAAGCCACCGACGAAAATTCCACGTCGATATCATCAAACGTGTAACCAAGCTCAAACGCCGTCAGGTGTGAGAGCGTCCACTCAAACGAGTTAAGTCCGGCCTCCCACTGCTCCCGAATTTTAAAGCCCTCTGAACCAATCGATGATCGGCACGTGTAACCCACACAAGGACTCGGCCGGAACGAATGAATCGTGCAAGTGGCATTTTCAGTTTTCGACAAAAAAGCGCAGGCCTCTTTTGGGTTTCTACCCGCATCGCAAATTGAATTGGTTTTTGGCATATTGAGAGAGCCAGAAATTTTCGGAAGTGCTCCCAGCGGCGTAAGCCTGCGGCGAGCGACGTAATCGGCTAAGGCTTTCTCCAAAACGCGGGCCTTAAAATCGGGGGAGCCTAAAGTGAACGACGGTAAAAATGGGTCAAAAGTGCAGCATTTAAGATCAGGCCTGAAGGGCCCAAGATCGCGGGTGAGACCCCGAGGCCTCACCATATGGCAGTTCGAACAGTCGATCTGAGCCTCAGGCGAAACATCTGGCTCATTACTAAGCCCCGATTCACCAACCCAGCGATCATAAAAGTGAGATGAGCCCGTTTCCATATTCCCCTGTTTCAAGGCTTCTATTGGAACACCAGTGTGTCGATACTTTTGACAGGTGGTTGCCGATAACGTCCCTGGCCCTTGGGCCGCTTAAGTCCACCAAACCCAAAAGACGCCGCCGCCAATACCCTCGTTTTAAACGTCAAATTTGAAGCCCTCGGTTGGCTCGGTCGCTGCTCTAGTGAAGGACGTAGGAGGGGTTTATGTCACACTCAAATGTTCAAAAATTCGGTCGGTCAGTTTTAGGAGCCATCGCTTTGGCACTCACATTCGCAGCCAGCCCTGGCCACGCCGCGATTTGCAAAGTGAGCCTCGATGATATTGGAACGATTATCGGGAAAGGCCGCACGCAAAATCTCGCCTTCGAAGACGCTGCGACAAAATGTTTTGATAAAAAACGATCGAAACTTCGAAGCGCTGCCTCACTTGATGAGGAAACCGGCCTCAATATCATCGACATTTGCGCCAACGTCCGCTGCGAGTCGTAATTAAGGTTTCTTGTCGAGACCTTTGTGCGCGCGCCAATCGAAATCTTTGTTGCCGCGAATGCGAGCATCCCAATCTTTCCACTTTTTCTCTGAAAACTTATGGCGAACGCGCCCGTAAGCATCAAAAATGTCGGGATCTTTACCACCGATGAAATCGAGAATCTTTCCAAGAATCCCACCGCGAACACGCCGACGAACCGACCCAGAAAATCCGACCTTTGAATCTGTGCTGGCCGCCTGAATCGTCAACTTTTCGGCGCCCGTGGACGTTTCTGCTGTCGTCACACCATCACCCCAGCCAGGCTCTCCGTAATTGCTGGCAGGCTTTGCTTTTTTCATGTGATTTCGGTCGGGCGTGTTTTGGTCTGACACTTTAAAGACTCCTGCTTGAAGAACTGGTACGAGATGTTCTTTCGAAAACGATACATGGAGTGGGATCAAAAATGAATCGACAAAAAGCCTTCGGCCAAGGAAACCCCGAACTTGCGGCCTACACGGAAAATCTCTTCCAGCCCGTCGACGCACTGCTTGCTCAATTTCAAGAGCGCGCCCGCGCGGCCGGTTTACCAGAAATTCAAGTCGGCCCCATGGATGGCCGACATCTTGAGATTCTGACCCGACTTTTGAAGCCAAAACGCATTGTTGAGATCGGGACGCTGGCCGGAGTTTCTGGTCTTTGCTTTTTACGGGGCATGGAAAGTCTTGAAAGTGGCGAGAGCGGCGCTCTTTACACCTTCGAAAAAAATGAGCTCCACGCTAAGATCGCGCGCACGAATCTTGAGCACGCTAGAGATGTCGAAAACTTTCGAGCGAGTTTCGAAATTTTCTCCGGCCCAGCTCTCGAGAATTTGACGAAAATTGAAGCGCACGGCCCGTTTGATCTCGTTTTTATCGATGCCGATAAACCAAACTACCCTAACTACTTTGACTGGGCCGTTAAAAACCTGCGCGTCGGAGGAGCCATCGTCGGCGACAACACCTTTGCTTGGGGGGAAGTGCACCTGGTCGAATCAAAGTCAGGAAATGATCGACTCATGGTGGGCTCGCTTCACGAATTTAATCGCCGAGTTTCGGCGCATCCGAAGCTTCGCGGAACGATTCTTCCCACCGCCGAAGGCCTCACTGTCGCTGTTAAAATCAGAGATTGACGCGAGGCGCACGATGCCGCTTCGCGTCCTCTGACACAAACCTCACCTAAGGACGTCATGTTATCAGTTGCAGAAACCGCAGCATCGATTGCTAGAGTTGAGATGTGACAACGGAAAAATGTTTCAAAAATCGGGGTGCTTTCAAAGCAAAAACCCTGGTCTTACTTTCAATCATTTCGGCGCTGGTTGTTGTATCCACTTTGAACCGATCAATCGCTCTAGCTGACCAGCCCAGGTCCGAAAGTCTTCCCGCGCTAAGCTCGGCCCAACACTCGGCCCCACAATCGCACCCTACGGTTGATTTCAGACCCTTTGATTTGTCGGGAATTCTTAAGGCCCTTCGGTGGAGCGAAATCGTTTGGGAGGGTGGTTTTGAGAGAAATCCGCTCAGCCGCGCTCTCTTTGATCTCGTCCAATACATGAAAAACAATGTTCAACCAAAGCCGCCGGGCGAAGTGCTTGCAACCGTTCCGCCCTACCGCCGGACCGATTTTGGAATTTGGGTGAACGAAGATGGTCCCGCCAACTGTTACAACACTCGCGCCGAAGTCTTAATCCGAGACGCGACTCCAACGAGTGCCGTCAAATTTGATACAGCTAACCCGTGCAAAATCATTCGAGGAGAGTGGGCAGATCCTTATTCGGGAACCGACTTCAAATTGGCCAGTGCGGTTCAGGTTGATCACGTCGTACCACTGAAGAATGCGTACCGCTCCGGAGCCCACGCTTGGACGAAAGAGCGCCGATGCCACTTTGGAAACTTTCTGCGCGATGAGAACCATCTGCTCTCAGTCAGTGGCCGCGAGAATATGTCTAAAGGTGACAGCGGGCCGGAAGATTATTTACCACCCAATTCCTCTTACGTTTGTACGTACCTCGCCAACTGGATGCGCATTAAAGCTGTTTGGAATCTGGAATTCAGCCGGGACGAATCGATCGCCATCGAAAGATCACTTCGCGACAATGGATGCGCTTCGGCGATGACAACCATCAAACTTAAGGAAGTCGTGGAAACACGTCGGCAGACCATGGTCACCAATATGAAATGCCTGTCTCCGGCACCGAGACCCGTGACGCCGTCAATAGGTACTTTAGGCGCTACTTCGAGCGGCTCTATTGCTTCGCCGGGCGAAGCTCCGGCACCAACGGCCGACGCTTTACTGCCTTAATAAAATTTCGCGGTTCAGACGTCGAAGTTCCCGGCCCAAACTTGGACCTTTTAGATCCTTCGCATCCGCTCGTTCCAGAAGATCTTTCGCTGAGGCCTGCCAAGAGTCGGTTTGACCTAACGTTATTGAGCGTCTTTTCAGGGCCGCCTCACGCCGCACGTCGACCCCGTAAACACTATCAAGAAGTAGGCACGCTTTCACAGCGCGCGCGTCGGTCCAAAGTTCGAGTGACGTCATCCAGCGCCGTTCATCGTCAGAGAAAAGCTTTGCTTCAAGATTTTCCGCTGAACCTTCCGGAGTGAGCCGAAATTTCTGAAGTAACAGAGCGCGCGAGGCAAAGTGCGGCGAAGGATCGTCTGTTGTGGCCCTCAAGGCAGACTCATTTTTCAAAAGCCAAACCGCAAGTTCGATGAAACTGCGCCCATACTTCCAGTTTTTTAGTCGCTCCTGAACGCGGTCGGGGCTTACGTTTTTGATCGCCGGCCAAAACAGTAAGAGGCGCATAACTTCGATGTCGCCGGAAAAGCTTGATGGCACAGGGAAAATCAATGGAGCCCAGTCCGAAAAAACAGGATCCGCAAGGCCGAGACGATCCAAATTCGAAAATCCCCTCGCCGACCACTTTGACATCAGAAGTTTATCGACTTCATCGCGAAGGCGAAGAGCCACTTCGGTATCATTGGAAATTTCAAAATCGAGCTGCCCCGAAAATCGAACCGCGCGAAGAAGGCGAAGTCGATCTTCTTGAAATCGCTTTTCAGGATCACCGACAACGCGAAGGGTTTTATCCCTTAAGTCATCAAGTCCTCCGACATAATCGAAAATGATTTTTTTTACGGGGTCAAAAAAGAGCGCGTTCACGGTGAAGTCTCGCCTCTTTGCGTCCTCCTCACGATCTGAAAATTCAACGGTTTCAGGCCGCCGGCCATCGCTATAGGCCCCATCCTTTCGAAAAGTAGCGACTTCAATCGTTCCCCCGTCTTCAAACGGAACGACAATAACTCCGAAGACTTTTCCGACCGAGACTGTTTTCTCAAACAAAAGTTCAACTTCGTCGGGCGTCGCATCCGTCGCGACATCAAAATCTTTTGGAGAGACACCCAAAAGCCCGTCTCTAACCGAGCCGCCGGCCAACACGGCATCAAATCCGGCCTTCGATAAACGTCCACAGACATGCTCGATCCGAGCCCAATGCGGATGCTTTTTCAAAGCCTTCAGAAAAGACTCGGTCGCTGGAATTTCTTTCGGTAGAACGGATGGTGTCACTTCGCTCAAGGTTAAGGCGGTTCGAATCAACGTGTCCACCGGGAAAGCAGCTCTTAAAGTATCGGATCTGGAGGAGTGGGTCTTGGGCCTTACGCCCGAGCTTTCGGACGCGAAATTCGGTATTGCATCTCTTCAAAACCCCATTTCGATGAATTTTTACGATCAATGGTTGGCTTCTGATTTTCACGGAGAAATGGATTACCTAAAACGCCACCGCGACTTAAAAGCCGACCCCACTCGTTGGCTTCCCATGGCGCGCTCTGCGATTGTGTTCTCAATAAATTATGTAACACCAAAACACGACATCGAAGGTCGTGAAACTTCAAAACTTAGAACCGCTCTCTACACTCGGTTCACTGCCAATCAAAGCGACTACCACACGGTGCTTCGAGAGCGGCTTTCGCCGGTTGTGCAAGAACTTGAACGCCGCTACCCGGGCGAAACATTTCGAATGGCCATCGATACCGCTCCGATCCTCGAACGAGACCTTGCGGTCCGCGCCGGCCTCGGCTGGGTCGGAAAAAATACCTGCGTCATTGACCGAAAAGTTGGAAGTCTCTTTTTTATCGCCGAAATTTTAACGTCGCTCGAAGTCGCTTCGGACGAAGACCCGATTCACGGAAGCCTCATAAGCCCCGACTTCTGCGGCACCTGCACAAGGTGCATCGATAGCTGTCCGACGGGAGCGTTGGTTGCTCCCCGATCGCTCGATGCAAGAAAATGCATCTCCTACTGGACGATCGAAGCGAAGACCGTGCCTCCTGAAAATCTGGCCGGGAAATTTGGTGATTGGTTTTTTGGATGCGACATTTGTCAAACAGTCTGCCCCTGGAATGAAAAAGTCTTCGGGCGAGAAAAGATGCAGAAGGAAGCAAGGCCCAATGTATCTGGAGACCAAATACGATCTGACCTTATCGAAGAATTAGGAAATCTTCTGGTGGCGTCCAATCGCGACCTCGACCGTCGCTTTAAAAATACTCCAATGTCCAGGTCACGAGGTTTTGGACTGAAACGAAATGCCCTTATCGTCATAGGAAACTTGAAACTTTTTGAACTCACCGAAACCATTCGCCTCTTGGTCGAAGATCCAAAGCTTGGGGCCTTAGCAAAATCAACGCTCCAGAAACTAACGCCGTAAAAGTAGGCCTGAATCTACCAACCGCGAAATGGCTTTTCTTATAAATTCCACTTCAATGCGACTTTCAGATTGAATGAGGCCGATCAAATTCTCATTCTGAAGACGAAAAGATTCGCGAACAGCATCTACAATAAAAGCTTCAAGTGACGTCAATGCCAACGAAACGACGACATCTCTCCGCCTGCAAAACGCCAAAACCGGTGAGCTCTCTTTGTTCCCGAAGGAGGGCCGAAGAACCGTTTCAAACGTTGGGTTCAGCATCACTTCGTTTGAGTCTAAACTTTGCTCTTCTGCGGATTCGTCCTGGGGACTTAAAGCGCATCTTAAAAATGTCAGGCGTGAATCAATGAGAAACATCACTTTCTCTTTTTCTCCAGGCGCGTCGGTCAGAGCTTTCGGACGAGACGGCTGTCGGCGATCCCAATGAGTCCACCAGGCAGGAAACCGACTCCAAAAAATCCAAGGGGGCTCGCACGGATCCACCGTCGCCGCCACCATCTCATCAATAAAATTCTCAAAAATTCCTGGCCCCGCCGAAACTTGATCAAGACCCATTGGGTCCAACCAATATTCTGCCCGGTCGGCCGCAGTTTCAGGTAAGGGCTTCCACGGTATCTCAGAAAATATCGAAATCGCGCGGCTCCATGCTTTTTTTTCTTTTAAGCCCGACTGGAACGAAAGCCTCAGCGGCGATTTACTTTCTCGTTCCAAAAGAATGGGGCGCAGCACACCAACAATCCAAGCCTCGATTTCAAATGTAAGAACTGGATCCGGCTTCATCCTTACTGAAAAACAAAGCTCACTTGCGCTCGCGAGCCGCAATAAAAGATCGCTCTCAAGCTCCTTACGCAGAGGGCCACCAATATGAATCCACCAGTCGATCGGAAACTCGACTGAAAGGCCAACAATCGAATCTTGAGATCTTGATCTTAACGGGGATCTGGCGCCGACAAGCGAAGTTTCCTCCGCGCCGTCGACCAGGTGAAGGTCGCTTAAGAACTCAAACCAATCCTGGCGCGTCGGTGATGTCATGGAATTCAAGCTACACGAGTGGTTAGCTCTGTGTCACACTTTGATGACTATGGCTGAACCACTTCTCATGGCAACGGACTCAAAATTTCTCTTTTCGAAAAACGACACGCAAGATCCCAGACTTGGGGATTTGGCAAGAATCACGTCTTCGTTTCAATCGATGGAGACTGTCAAAAAAGCCATTGCCGCTATCGACGCCACCGATCGACCTGTGACTCTTGTCGGTTATCCGGACGACGAAGGAATCAAAAACAATGGCGGGCGCGTTGGCGCGAGCGAAGGACCAGACCGGATTCGTACATCGCTTTACAAAATGACTCCTCCGGCTTTCTCCAAACTTCATCAACATCCGATGATCTACGATTTCGGCAATCTCAACGCGTCGACGAAAATTCCGCTCGAAAAGCGCCACGAAGCGGCTCGAGGGATTGCGGCCAGTGCTCATGCAAAGGGACTTCGAACACTGTCGTTTGGTGGTGGCCACGACTACGGATTTCCAGACGCGGCTGCATTTTCTCAATGGGCGATCGACAATCAGTTAAAACCCCTTGTTATTAATTTCGACGCCCACCTGGATGTGCGGCCGCTAGATAACGGAATCACCAGCGGCACACCTTTCTTTAGATTGCTTGAAGAATTCCCCGACATTGATTTTATTGAGCTTGGACTGCAAGGTCAGTGCAATGCACGATCGCACCTCGACTGGTTACTAAGTAAGGGCGGTCAAGTTTCGTTTGAAGAAGAGCGACGAACTTCAGGACTCTCCCTCACTCAAGCTTTACTTCAGCTCCTTGGGGACCGCGCTCTTGGGCGACGGTCTGTCTTTTTGTCGATCGACATCGATGCCTTTTCGTCGTCAGTGGCTCCAGGAGCAAGTCAAAGCTGGCCGACAGGATTCATGCCCGATGAGTTTTTTGACGTTTACTCGTGGTGTCTTGAGCGATTCGATGTGCGTGGCGTCGGCATCTACGAAGTCTCGCCGCGGCTAGATGTGGACGACCGCACATCTCGTTTGGGCGCTTTGATTGCGCACCGTTTTGTGTTTCAATCCTAGCCATGCCCGAAACTCGCGCCGATTTTTTTAACTCAATCCAGTCTAAGTTTCCGTTCGGACTTGGAAGCGACAATCATTCGGCTGTCCATCCGCGCATCTTCAGTGCCATGGAGAAAATAAATTTCGGAATGGCCCCAAGCTATGGTTCCGACCCTGTAACCAGTGAGGCCATTCGGATTTTTCGATCTCATTTTGGCGAACAGACCGAAGTTCATTTTTGTTTCAATGGCACGGCTGCCAATGTTCTTGCGATTCAACCATTTGTTTCGAGCCATCATTCCGTCGTCTGCACGGACGTAGCCCACATCAATGTCGACGAATGTGGCGCGCCGGAAAAGCTTCTTGGAATAAAACTGATCCCGGTTCGCTCTGTTCAAGGAAAGCTCACGCCCGAACTTATTGCTCCCGTCCTTATTCGACGAGGTGATCAGCATTTTTCTCAGGTCAAAGTCGTTTCGATCACTCAGCCCACAGAACTCGGCACGATGTATTCGGAAAAAGAATTTCAAGAGATTGTAGCGTTTTGTAAGAAAAATGATCTTTGGCTTCACATCGACGGCGCTAGATTCGTGAATGTTGCGGCACGAACTTCGAATCCTGCCGACGAAAACCTGCTTCGAAAGTTTTCCGATGGCGCTGACTCACTTTCCTTCGGCGGCACAAAGAACGGACTTCTTTTCGGCGAAGCCGTACTTTTTTTGTCGGAACGTGCTCGTGCAAAAAGTCGCGATTTCGCTTTCACTAGAAAGCAGTTTTTGCAGCTTCCCAGCAAAACGCGTTACATCGCGGCTCAGTTCATCGAGTTCTTAGGAACAGATCTCTGGCGTGACATTGCGACGACGTCGTGTCAGCGCGCCCTTGAACTTCGAAAGGGCCTCGAGGAACGGAAAAACCTTGGGATATCCCTCACTCAACCCACCCAGTCCAATGCCGTCTTCGCCATTTTTGAGCGGAGTTTAGAAAAGCGGCTCCGTCAGTTCGCCTTTTTTTATATTTGGGATGAAGCCACTCGCGAAGCACGCCTCATGACCACATGGTCGACGACGTCGAGCGATATCCAGCGGACACTGACCGCAGCCGAAAGTGGACTGACTCAATGATTCAAAAAGAAGTTGTGCGCAAAAAAAAGTCGTCCAGTTTTTTTGCCACATTGGGCTTTTTCTTTTTTTTGTTCGTGTTAATGACCGCGGGATTTGTCGGCGCGGTCTACGTTTACCGCGACCGACTGATCCTTGAATATGTCCGCGACCTCGGTCCCGAAGCCTTCGGCTTTGAAGCCCTGGCGGTGGATTCATTATTGACGCGTCCAGTGGGTCAAATTTCAGTCGAATTAAAGGGCCTCGTTTTCAAGAGCTCACCGAACGCACCACTACTTCGAGCCGAACGTGTTCTAATCTCAACTCCGAAGAATTTGTTAGGTCTCTATCAGCTGACGTTTTCACGTGAGGCGCTCCCGCTGAAAATTCAGTTGAGCGGACTTCAGTTTCAAACCAGCGCCAAAAACGATGTGGGCTCGAAGCTCGAAACAAAGCCGAATTCTATTCTGGATTCTTCGGCAAAATCACCAGCGGCACTTCCCTTTCCCATCGAACTTGAAGCAGAATTTCGGGACGCACAAATACTCTTTGGTTCGGTTGAAACGCCAGTGAGGATTAAGAATCTTACAGGCCTTACGCGAAGCTCGATTCAAAGCTCTCAAAACGGACAATCCCTTTTAATTAAAAGTTCGGGTCAACTTTCAATGGCTATCGGCCTAGGTGCAAAAAATTTTCTGCCGATTCGAACCGACTGGGTCCTCGAAGCGGAACCGCAGCTAAAGAGGGCCTCCGAGTTTTCCGTTCAAATCACTTCTCTCACCGTCTCGACATTGGGGATGAGTCTTAAGAGTAGCGGAACGCTCAAGTGGCCCGAGCAAAGTTTTAGTCTCAAAATGATGGGTTCAACGCCGGATCTTGGAGTTCTTCCTCTTGATGCTGCCGAAAGCGAAGCGCTGGGCCTCTCAGGAAGACTCAAAGGTTCGGCTGATCTTGATATTGTCACCAGTGGCGTCCTGGGCGGAGTTATATCAAGTCGAGGTCTTTTTCGAGTTCGGCAAGGCGTTTTTCCCTTCAGATTAGCAAAGACGAAGGATCAGCCAGTCTCAATCACCGGTCCCGTGCTTGTGGAGATCGAAGCGCCCTTTGATATTCTTTTCGATATGGCAACGAGCACCATAACGAATTTGAAATTGCAAACAGCACGTCTGGAGGCGGATTTCACTGGTGCGGAAGTTTCTATGGATGGCGCATTAAAAAAACCAGCCGAACTGATGATGGCTTTAAAGACAGAACTTAACGCCGCCGGCGAGACAATCGATGTCACACGTGCTGAATTCCGACTGGCCAATTTCCTCACAAGAGCCTCGGGAAAAGTTTCTCTAAGCCCTAACCGAACTTCGACAATTGAGGTCACTGCGACACTTCCAAGTCTCACGGGTTGGCCATCTCTGTTGCCACTTCTTGGTCAGCCGGCAAACGCAGGGCCTGCGCTACCATCCGTGGTGGCCGCCAAAGGATCTTTTGCGCTCAAGGCATCCGCCGAGCTTCCCTTAAGTCAGCCGGAAAAAATGAAGTCGATGTCGAAATTCAACATCGAAGTTTTGGACGTCGGCGGCATCGAGCTTCCTCTTAAGACTTCGACGTCGGCACGTATCGAGGGGATTTTAAGAGGTAACTTTTCGGCCGCGGGCTCGGTCGAACTTATCGGTTCGAAAGTCACTCCCTTCCGCTGGAATTTGCGACGGGCTAAGGGCTTTTTCGATCTCACCGATCTATCCGTCGATAAGCCTGATCTCTTTTCGAAGAAAAGATCCGATGCAGCGACTGTCGAATTCGCAATGCGCGGTCTAGAGACAAATCCGCCGTCTTCGCGAACGACACAAATCCAGATTGATCGTCTCGACATGAAGATGGGTGAATCGACTTTTTCTGCCAACGGCGTACTGCGTGATTTGACCGATCCGACGAATTCACCAACGAGTTCACCGCCGAACCCACTTCAGGGCCAAGCGAGCTACGGCCTCGATGCACGAATCACGTCTCGCTGGGCACTCTCGCAGCTTTACGAATCACTTCCTGGACTTCGCTCGATGCGAGCTCAGGTTCCCTCCGGGACGCTGACATCAAACCTTGGTGTGAAAGGGACTCTCTTCCTAGCGCCCGAGAAAAGTCCGATGGAGATTTCTCCTCTGGTCGTTCAAGGAACAGTGGGACTTATCGGACCTCGGGCCATTTTAATTGGCGCTGCCGGCGCGCCTTCCGCGAAAGCCAATCCTTCTGGCTCGTCTTCTGGCGCCGCTGAAAAACGGGCGGCTTCATTTCTAACGTGGCCGATTTTTCAGCGTGCGAATCTAAAGTCCGATGTTCAGTTTGCGAGCGTTGCGCTTGCGACCACCGAAGCCAAAGGATTCAAATCCGTTGCTACACTTGCCGGAGGACGCCTCAGCGGAAAAGCGTCCATTGCGACGCTTTTTGGTGGATCCTTAAATATCGACAATTTTTCAAGTGACGTCGGGCTAATGACCTTGGTCGCGCAAGGAAATTACCGCGATATTGATCTATCACTTCTGGGCGAATACTTTGACCCGAAGTGGAAAAAGGCCGTCGGCGGGAAATCCACTGGCCGCTTTAGAGTGGACAAAATTGCCACCAGGGAAGGAACGCTGACGGCCGACCTAATGAATTCGGTTTCCGTGTCAGGCTCCATGGGTGTAAAAAACGGCTTCTTCTCGACGGCATCCATCGATCAAATGGTGAATCAGAAAATTGCTGAACATCCGGAAGTAGCAAAGCTGATGAACATTAAATCCAAGGTTAAAACTGGCGGTGCGCGCCTTGAAATGTCGACCTCTTACATTTTTGCTAAATCCGTGCTGAACCTACGAAACTTAATTTTGAAGAGTCCGGAAAAAAATGAAGTTTCCCTTCAGGGCTGGATAAAACCAGATCTTTCCGTTGATCTCAAAGGCCGCGCTTTTCTTGCTGATTCACCCATTGGCGGAAGTTTTAGACAGGCCAACTCCGATGCTTCAGGTAGACTTGTTATCCCAATTCACCTAACAGGCCTTATGACCGAGCCCTCTCTATCAATGGCGCAAGACATTATCAGCGAAATGGTCGGAAAGACCGTGCGCTTTGAAGCAGAAAAAGTTCAGAAAGAAGCCCAGAAAGAGGCCACGAAGGTCTTTGGTAAGAAAAAGAACGAAGTTATCGACGCCGTCAAAGAAGAACTAAAAAAGCGCGGCCTTGGTTTTTGATAAAAGCCTTTGGATGGAGACAAGAATGAAAAATTCAAAAACGGAATCGCAGCCAAAAAACTTCCCGCCCATTTCTTACTCCGAGTATCTTGGGACGGAGAAACTTTTGAGCTTACAAAATTCTCGAAGTCGAGAATTTGGAGCGGAAGCTCACGAGGAAATGCTTTTCATTATCGTTCATCAAACCTACGAACTATGGTTTCGCCAGATTCTCCATGAACTGGATTCAATTCTTGGGCTCTTTAAAACTGATTTGGTTCGCGAAGAAGACATGGGAACGGCCGTTGGCAGGCTCTCTCGAATTGTCGAAATTCAAAGGCTCCTCGTCGATCAAGTTTCAGTTTTAGAAACGATGACGCCGCTCGATTTCCTCGACTTTAGAAATATGCTCTACCCCGCCAGTGGCTTTCAATCGGTTCAATGGAGACTTATTGAGAACAAACTGGGTCTGAAGGCATCGTCGCGATTAAAGTACAATTCACAACCCTACACCGCCAGCGTTAAACCAACCGAAGCCACTGTGATGACAAAAAGTGAAACCGAGGTTTCGCTTTTTGATGCCGTGGATGCGTGGCTCGCTCGCACACCATTTCTTGCGACCCCAGAATTTGATTTTAAAAAGCACTACGGTGAAGCCGTACGTATTATGTTAGATGACGACCGTGATTCGGTTCTGCGATTTGCAAAAAGCGATGAAGACCGCGAAAAGAACCTGAAACAGATCGAAGAAACAAAATCCGTTTTTGAATCGCTCTTTAATGAAGATCGCTACAAAGAACTTCAAGACAAAGGCACATTCCGCCTTCAGCACAAATCGATTCAAGCCGCCTTATTCATTTCGCTCTATCGCGACCAACCGGCATTCAATCTTCCGTTTCAGCTTCTCACAAGACTTCAAGATATTGATGAACTGATGACAACGTGGCGCTATCGCCACGCAATGATGGCTCACAGAATGCTTGGAACCAAAATCGGAACAGGCGGATCCAGCGGGCACTCTTATCTAAAAGCGGCCACCGAAAGTCATCGTATCTTCGGCGACTTCTTCAATCTGGCCACTTTCTTGATTCCAAGATCAAGTCTTCCAAAACTTCCGACATCTATTAGTAAAAAGCTCGGGTTTCAGTACTTCAGCTGACGCTGAAACGGCGTCGATAAAATATTTTTTTGAAGCCAAAGGTTCGCAGACGCCAGATCATCTTCACGCTCGGCCTGCCGGCAAAGGTCTTCAAAAACAACATGAGATGCAGCGTGAGCGAGACTTGGAAATGCACCGTCATCAATTTCGCCCACACCGACAATCGCAAACGTGCGCCAGAGCTCTTTCATTGCGGCCACATAGCGCTTTTCATTGAGCTTACCTGTGAGGTCAGTGCCGCGACGAATTTGTTTTGTGGAAAGTGGTGATTCAAGTTCCAACAAATCAAGAATCTCTCGCGCCTCGCCGACAAGACGCGCGCGCTCGGGAGCAAAGTGAACCCAGAGTTTTTTAAACGCCTCCAATGAGAAAAGCGTCGCACGCCCGCGAAACCACTTTGAATAAACGACTTGGCGACCCTCTGCCAATTGCCGCCTCATGTGCCAAAGTTGCACGACGCGGCCATCCCCCGATTCGTCCCACTCCCACCGCATGACGGACCTTGGATAAAGAAGCTGCCAAACAGAGAGTGGTTCTTTTTTTAACGGAATCGGAAAGACAAGAAGCCAATGATGCTCATTGACAGCCCGAAGGGTTTTCTTCATTGCCGTGGTCACGGTTTTTCTTCGCAGGCGACGGATGTCAAATGGGCAATTTCGGGGAACGTTTCCGGCGAATCAAAAAGAAGTGCGCGAACAGGCCCCGCATCAGCGCCTTCGATTTTTAATGGAGGAGCGATCATCCAGAAAACGCCTTCTGGGACACCATTGAGACAAAGTCCTTCGAGAACAGACATGTTGAATTTCTCGATCGTATGATGCGACTCAAGCTCTTTTGATGTTTCTGGATCGATCGATGGCGTATCGATTCCAATCAAAACAATTCCCACGGCATGAAGCCGAGAAATGAGCTCGGGATCATAACTAGCAAAATCAGAATTCCAACTGTTGGGGTCAGGAAAAGTTCCCGTCCAAAGCAAAAATTTGGCAACACCCCTACCTGCATTTTGCGTTGCCTGAGCTTCCCGCGAAGCTTCAGCCTTTTCAATCCACTCTCGTCCAAACGAAGACAAATCGCGGAACGACACACGGTGACCGCGCTCAATATTCGCTCGAACGACAACGGCAGGGCCGATGTAGCGAGACAGTTGAATTTGATCGATCCCACCACCCTCGGCGGAGTAGTGCGAAACAGCATCGGCGTGTGAACCTATATGGAGCGTCGTCGTCACGCTACTGAGCGCGAGATGATGTCCTTTAGAAAAACTCATCGAAACATCGCGCCGAAACGCCACGTCGCCCGGAAAAACGCCTGTTCGCGGGCTCAGAGTTGGACTCAAATCATAAACGACCACTTAAAGAGTTCTCACATAATCGAGAACTTCCTCCGCGTGACCCTTAACTTTCACTTTTCGCCACTCGCGAATGACTTTCCCTGTCGCATCGATCACGAAAGTCGAACGGTCGATTCCCAAATACTGGCGACCGTAAAGACTCTTCATCTGAATAACGCCAAAGGCCTGGCACAATTTCTCATTTTCATCCGCCAGCAAATCAAAACCGAAACCGAATTTCTTTTTAAAATTCTCATGGCTTTTAACACTGTCTTTTGAAACCCCGATAACAACAGCCCCTGACGATAAAAACGCCGACTGAAGCCTCTGAAAATCTGCACCCTCAAGCGTGCAACCCGGCGTATTGTCCTTGGGATAAAAATAAAGAACGACCTTCCGCCCTGAAAAATCCGAGAGCGAAATATTTTGTCCGCCGGTGGCTGATACGATGATTGACGGTGCGGATGATCCTACCATCGACATCACTTCGCCCGCAGGTGCCTTTGCCTTTTGTGCGGAGGTACGTTTCACGGCGGGCTTACCGCGCGCCACTTTTTTCCGTACGGCTTTTACGGGAGACGCTTTTTTTGCTTTTGCTTTTTTAACGATTTTTTTTGTGGTTTTTTTTGCCATGCCTAACTTTAACTTTGAATTGTGTTAGAAGTGAAGAAGCCGCTGGTCGATTCCCTGCGGAAATTTCGCGAAAACGGGACAAAAACGAATGAACCCTTACGACGACCGCATTGAAAAGAGCCTTTTAAGTCTTCTGGGTGGCCCGGTCGATCCCCGGCGTTGGGCGAAATCTGTTCAAAGGCTATCGAACCATTATGTATCGGAGCCCGAGGCGATATCTCCTTGGAATGAACCCTGGGCCCGCGAAGCCTTGCTCAGTTACTATCACCCCTTAAACCAATCGCGCGCGAGACGCGTGGCCACTCAAGGCGGGAATTTAGGTTTTTTCAAAGGCCTCAGTCACATGATCGATCTCGGTTGCGGCTCGGCGGCCGCCAGTTTGGGATTTCTTCAAGTTCAAAAATTCGCGTCGCTCGAACTTATTGATCGCTCGTTTGAAGTGACGCAGATGGCGAAAGCCCTGGTCGAGGCCTCGGGACTCGCGCCTTCCGACGTCAAAACTTCGCAGCAGTCGCTTGAACTTTTATCGGCAGCAGATTCCAAATCGCCAACGCTTCTAATTTTGTCTTACGTTTTGACCGAAGCCCACTCGCTAAGAACCCTTGAGCAGGTGTTAAAAAAGCGTCCGGATGTTCAGGCGCTCGCGATACTTGAACCCTCGACATCGCAAGATGGCCGAAAGCTACAGGCTCTAAGAGAGCCTCTCAAAGATCTTGGTTTTCACATCTGGGCCCCTTGCACCCATGCGGGCGCATGCCCCTTACTTAAGGATTCCGATCGCGATTGGTGCCACGACCGCCTAGTCCCCGAGACTCCCTCATGGTGGCAAAGTCTTGAGAGCGAACTCCCGATGAAGAATAAAACAGTGACGGTTTCCTATCTACTGGCGCGAAAGGAACCTCGTCCCTCATTTTCAAAACCTGACCAGGGCCAAACTGAAGTGCGGGTCATTGGCGACAGAATGGAAGAAAAAACGAAGGTTCGCCAGATGATATGTCGCGGAGAAAATCGCGAGTTCATCAGTTGGTTTCCGTCGCGCCTGGGTGGCGAGGCCGAAACTTTCCACTTGGACCGTGGTGACCGACTGATCGCAAGTGACGCGGCTTGGGCGGACCCCCGCGGTATCGATCGATCGAAGGAGTATCGCCTAAGCCTTGAAGCAATTAAAAATCTATCAAGAATCGATTTCAAGTAACATCGACCGCATTTTCTTATGCACCTCTTCAGCTTCCTGACGAAGCTGTTCGCGGCGCTCGGCTCGGTCCTCGGCCAGCGTTTCAAGCTTGGGTCGATGAATCTCACAGCGCATTTTAAAAACCGGCATGGGTGATGGCCACAGAGGAACTGTCAGGCGACCCGACGTATTTAAACGATCGCGAAAGAAATTTTTAAAAACTGCCGGCAGTGGAATTCGCTCGGTCCAGCGCGGGTCGACTGGAAAAGAGATGCCCCACTCCTCGGACCCGCGATGAACACAAAGAAGCATCGGTGTCTTTGTTCGGATTGCGATTTCGACGAATCTGTCCGAGCGAAACGGCTGCATCTCGGTGGGTTCTCCAAAAAAGCAATTTGAGCCCTCCGGAAACACAACAAGATCGGCTGTCTTTAGTGTCTCAAAATGCTCCACCAGCTGTTCAAAATTAAGCGGTCGGTCACTTTGAGTAACGAATTTTGCAAGGTCACGAAAGATAGGAAGCGAATAAAAAAACCGATCCATGACAGCGATGGGGCGCCGCCCACCGCCCCCTCGCGCCACACAGTGGGCCGTCAAAAGACAAGGCGCCGGAATCCAAGAGATGGGCGAAGCATGGTTAAAAACGACAATGAGCCGCTCATTCTCTAAGAGAATCTGATCCAAAGCGGGACGACATAAAAACTGCGTGTCCTTGGCGACCAAACTGAGAATTTTCGACGTCACAGTCTCATAATCAGAAAGTTTTCTTAAATTTACCGAGCGAATTTCAGGAATTTCGTCTGACTTTTCGACGTTCAATGGATTGTCCTCAAAACTGTGATGATCTCGCCACATTCGACCAAAAGTGACTATCTTATGTCGATCCCCAAAGCCCGAGCCCGACCTTAGTATGAGTAGAGACATTTGGAGGTCTATATGCGGTACGTAGTAGCTGTGAACACATTTCTGGGGCTTGGATTAAGCGTCGCTCTTTTCGCGGGCTGCACTCCGGCGCCAAAAGGCGCCAGCGAAATCGCGCCCGAAATTACTTCAAACGGACTCTCTAAGTCTTCTTTTGACGTCAACCTCTACCCAGTCACCAAAACCGTCTGCGACCCCTGGGGCGACACCCCGGACCCGCGCTCTAATCAAGGTTTGATATCGGAACTTTGGTGGCTTGAAGCCGGCACTCCGAAACAAAACACAGTCGCTGGAATGATTGCGAACGGAAAGAAATCTGATCGCAAACTATTCTTCTCGAGTCTCAACGTGCCAACTCGTATGTTTAATCTCGGGTTTGCTAGCGAAACAGGCGACACCGTGAAGGCTGATGATAACTCCACGCTGATCGAGTACTTTGCTTTAAAATTTAGCTCGATTTTAAAGCTCGCTCCAACTCAACCGGCCGCGATGTACGAGTTCGCGATTCTTTCTGACGATGGCGCTGTCATGAAATTCAGAGATAGCGACGGTGTTTACCGCACGAATGTAAACAACGACGGCGACCACCCGACACGCCTCGGCTGCGGCGCTACTCCGGTCGCTATGAATTCGGAAACAGAAATCCCGATGTCATTAGAGTATTATCAAGGACCTCGCTATCACATTTCGCTCATTGTTTTGATGCGAGAATATAAGGCGGATCGCGTCGGCAATATTAACGGAAAAGATCCCGCTTGCGGCGTCACTGGAAACGACACTTGGTTTAATCCAAACAGTGGATCGGCTCCGAAAAAAGCTTATCAAGATCTCTTGGCGCGCGGCTGGGCCCCATTAACCAAAGACAACTACGCACTCTCGAACCAAGCGCTGTTCAACCCATGTAAAGATGGCGTTGCACCCGTTGTTACGAATTTCCAAGTTCTCGAACGATTCAATGATGGCTTCGTAGTTTCGTGGACGACGGATATCCCGGCCACAAGCTCCGTTGTCGTAACAAATACCGCAGGTTCGGCGGTCGCAACGGCCTCCGATAATATGCTTAGAACATCACATCTCGTCAGAACGACGGGCCAGCTACCGAACACACTTTATAAGATCCAAGCTGTGTCGATATCCGACTCCTACGGGCGAACGATCACTCCGCAGGTCGAGGCGATAACGGACTTTTAGGCAGACTTCTAGGCAGACTTTTAAGCGATGGTCGAGTCGAGGTTGACGGTGAGCGCAGTTCACCGTCAACTGATTGAACATGGTTCAAGCTTCGATACTGTCGACATTAAAAAGTTACGTCCCAAGCTTCTTAGCTCTTATCGCTTTCTCAGGACTCTACACTGCGTTCGTCTTTCGCGACGCCGCACTTCACAGCCAGAATTTTACAGTGGCCAAAAAGCTCAAGGCCGAAAAGCTGTCACTTGAAACCGTCACACCCGTCAGAGACGTCGCTTCGCCTTTAGAGACCGAATAAAATCCGATATCTCCGCCCACTGAAATAAAGTCCGTGAGCCAGTGGTTGTATCCTCCGACAATACCGACGTGAAACGGTGATGCGGCCACCTGATTTGGTGCGATCCCAAAATCAATTTTGGTGATGCCTAAGCGAGCTCCGAAGTAAGCCCCTTTAGCTTCCCCTTCGAAATGATAAGTTCCCTCCACACCGTAGAAGCCAAGATCAAACCGGCCCAACGTTCCACCTTCTTCTTTTTTCGACGTAAAGTAATAGGCGCCAAGCCCGAACTCTGTTCCGATTTTTGCGCCCGCTGTGACGCCGTAAAAATCGCGCGCTGTTGTCGAACTCTTATTGGGAACCAATAGACCACCCGCCGCACCAAACCAGAGTGCTTTTTCGCCGTCGGCCGCAGCATGGACCACCACCGAAAACAGCATCGACAAGACAACATTCGCTGCGACAATGTATCCCGTCTTGACCAAGATCGATTTTTTAAGTCTCGGTATTTCCATCGCTTCTATCTCCTCATAACTTTCGTGTTAACTTTTGCTTTCTAGACTCTCATCATGCTCTCATTAGGCATGACGAGACATACATACCGCAATGGGTTGCGACAAAAATTGCGACTAAATCTGTTCCGAGGTGCGATCACATTTCTGCCTCGTAGTTTGATCTTGATAGCTCTCGCAATCAGTCCGTTATTTAAAGTTCATGCCAATGTCGTTGGCGCAGACGCCCAAAATTTCAACCCAACGACGAGTGGACTTGATTTCGTCACTGTGCACTCGTCCGAAACTCTTAAACCCGGAATTGTGAATCTGGGACTTTTTGTAAACCACGCCGTCAATTCGCTTCCCTACTTTGAAAGTAACGGAACAAATCGCCTCAACTTCACAGACAGCCTGACCTCACTGGATTTAAATGCCGGCATTGGCCTTACCAAAGATTGGGACTTTGGTTTTAGTCTTCCGCAGGTTGTGCGTCAGCAAGTGGACGACAGCTCAGGTTCGCGCGGTGAATTTGCAGCAACAGGCCTCACCGAAGTTCGACTCAATACAAAGTATCGATTTTTCGGAGATGAGGACGGTGGTCTTGCCACTATTCTTTCCACCAATTTCAATCTGATTGGGAACAATCCCTACTCGGGAAGAAACTCTGGCCCAACGATCAATCTTGAATTCGCCGCCGATACGACGGTTGAAAGGTTCGCGCTGGGCGCAAACATCGGCTACCGCCTGCGCTCCAAAGGCGAAAAAATTCCGGGCTCACTTGCGGACCCACTTGGTAATCAGTTTATCGCTTCTCTCGCGGCGAGCTATCATTTCCCCGACTACAATACCAAAATTATCTCAGAAGTTTTCGGAGCGCTCCCGGCCGAAAAATCCAATAGCTTTGGTGAGCGCAGTCTGTCGAGTTTCGAGTGGTTAATTGGAGCGAAGTACGACGTGACGACCAACCTTGCACTTCACGCCGGCGGCGGAACTGAAATTCTTCAAGGCGTCGCCTCACCCGACTGGCGACTTTACGCTGGCCTAAATTACGCTTTCGGACCGATCTTTTCATCGTCAGAAAAATCGACTCCGCCCGGCAAAACAGTGCGCTACCTTGAGGTCGTTCCGATACTTTCTAAAACATCTCTGCAAGAACGATTTCGAACGCAGTCCATTCTCTTTGCATTTGATTCCGACCAGATGGTCGGAAACTACGACGAAGTTCTTGAAGAACTCTCGGACGCACTTTCTCGTGGCTACCAACGTCTGATGATCGAAGGGCACACGGATTCGGTTGGACCTGAAAGTTACAATCAGTCTTTGTCACTGAAACGCGCCAACGCGATTCGCCGGCGCTTGGTCACTAAATTCGGTCAATCGGCGACTAAAATTTCAGCTGTGGGCTTAGGGGAAACACGCCCCATCGAAAGCAATTCAAATTACCAAGGGCGACAAGCGAACCGCCGCGTCGAATTTGAAATCGACCGCTAGTCGACTCGGTGCGAATCGCGCGCTGACCCGGTAACTCTGGCCGAAATTGCGTGGAATTTTGGCTATCAACCGAATAATTCGTCCAATTCAATGTCGTTTTTTTTCATTCTCGGGGCGCCCAGGCGCTTCGTTCTAAGGACCCATGTAGGCTCCTGCTGAGAATTCGATCAGCGACGGGAGAATGAAAAGTGGCGGTTTCAGCTATTGTTCCGATTTTAGTTTCGAGTTTAATGTCGACGGCAGTTTCCATTGTGGTGCCCGTCGCGGCGATGGCAGTCACGCCAGGATCAGCGACTAACGCATCGACCACGAAGTCACCATTTATCCGCGTCGAAGGTGTTTCTGAAAAATCAATGAGCCGTGTGCAAAAAGCAATCGAGAGTGCCGCTTACGGTGTCGATGGAAAAAAAGTAGAAAGCCCTACGACCGCCACTGGAACACCTGCTATCCAGGAATCAATCAGTGACGCTTGTGATTCCTTCTACATGCCTCCTCCAAAACTTCGCGTGACCAAAAAACTTCCCGCGGTTGATCCGTGCTCGACGTTGGGTAATCGCGCCGCTGCTTTGATCGCAGACACCGACGTGCAAATTCTGTTTTTGTGCAAAGAAGGCGTTTCGGTCGCTGACTACGATTTTTCGATGGGACGAAACGGCGTTGGTAAGCGAGTGCTGGGCGATAAGAAGACTCCCCTCGGAACTTACCCGCTCGGTACTCCGCGTGGATCTGATCTTTTTAAAGTCTTTATCCCCGTCGGTTACCCTCTCAAATCACAGAAACAGCAGGGATACACAGGATCCGATATCGGTATTCACGGCCCGTCTCGCCCTTTTCGCTGCGCGGGTTTTTTGAATGATTCCGTCAATTGGACGCAAGGATGTATTGCTGTTTCTTCCGACATTTTTATCAAAGAGATTGGTCGCTTTGTTCAGCAAAACAAGATCAAGGAAATGACGATTCTTCCGCTCGAAACGGCGCGCTGAGAGACTGTGTCGAAATTTCCGATGCTGTGAAAGGGTTTCGCAGGACTCCCACCGACTCTCTCCTAAATTTGCCAAAACTTCGTGTTTTCGAAAACTTAGGTGGCGGACTTCAAGGCACTACGGGCAGGCTCTGGACGGATTAAAAATTCTATTTGTTCTGAAATGTTTCAATGGAGGGGTCCAAAATGAAATGTGTTTCGAACCGGTTCTTTGTCCTCGCAACAACTCTCTTTCTGGCGGCGGGTTGCTCGCCGAATGAAGCAACACAAGAAGATGTCGCCGCACCACAAACTGGGTCTCTCCTCACCGAAGAACAAATAGCGACGTCGCCTTACGTCGTTAGCCAGGGCGCAACGCCCCTCATCGTAAAGCTCGGCAATCGTGGCTATGTCACAGCCGACTCTGTACGAGTTCGAACGGCACCTGAAACGGCCGACAATGTCGCAGGTCGCCTCTCTATCAACGACGTCGTTGAAATCGCCGACGCTTCCGAAGTCGGAGCGGACGCTTTCATCGGTATCCGCGTGATTTCGTCGCCGTCGGGCCTCACGGGTTCACAAGTTTTGTACATCGCCAAAAGGTTTTTGAGCCAAACGAAATTAACTGTTGATCCATCAGCGACCAGCGGACTGATTGCTGCCTCGGTCGCTCCAAAGGCCTCGGGTCAACGACCGGTTCAGACTCAGCGGCTTTTCATTGTTACCAACATCGCCACTGAAAAACTTCGTGTCTACCAGCGCTGCGCAGCTGGCGAAGGCTGCGTGAACAGAATGGTCATGGAAGCCGATGTTGTTAACGGCGAAGCAAAGGACGGGACTCGCACAAACGCTGGATATTTTCAGGTTTCATCGTGGACAAAATTCTACGAGACAGCTCCTTACCCTGCTTGGTTTAAACCGGGCTATCCGCCAGTTCCAGGACCTGGCGACAGCCGAGGATGGTTTAATAGCGAATTCATGCCTGGAGGACGCGGCGACATGCGCGGTGCATTTGGCTGGTACACAGCGAAAGTTTCACCGAATGCTTCCGGTCAGTGGACGCACGGAACAGCCGGTTGGGGTTCAGACAAAAAAAGTTTCATTACATTTAAAGACACGTTTTTGGGCGGCCTCGTAAGCATCTTCAAAGACATTCGAAGTCACGGCTGTACCCGTGTCGACAACGAATCGATCGCTTACATAAGGCAGCTCATCGCCGTTGGAACGCCGCTGATTAAAGTTTACGCCAAAGAAGTTTACCGCGATGAAAGTCGGCTCTCCTACAACAAGGTTCCTGCCAAGTGGAGCTACATCCTCACTAAAAATGGCCATCAAGGAATCAACAACCACCAGCTTGCGGACCGCGAGACCGTTCTTCGTCAAGGGACACCACAATCTGATTGGATCGATCAAGGCACGTTGGAAGTGGATCAATATCCTGACGCGGCGTCGGGCGATATCTACCGCGTTGGAGGCGGCTTCCAAGGATCGTTTGTCATCGATGAGGGCACACTCCTCAATTACAGCCACCCGGCTGGCATTGGTCGCGGCGGCATGAGCGATATGATTGCTCCACCCTACATGATTACCACGAACGCTTCCGTGTCGGAATCCAAGGGTTGGAGATCTTATCAGGGTGACCATTCATCGGGCGGGTTCAACGACGATCTTTACCGTCGCTAATTTCCAGGGCGACGCTAATTTTTAGAATTTTCAAGAAATCGGGCGCGAATATCGACGGAGGATTCGCGACCCACAGAATCCAGGTTTTTCTCTAACCAAGCATCGGCCGCTTTTGAGCCGAGATCAAAAAGATGCCGCAGAAACTGCGGCTCAATTAAAAGCTTTGTCGCAGATCCAAGTTTTCTCATCTCGTCTTCACTCTCAATCATGTGGATGAGAACTTGGTGGTAGCGCTCGCTATCAAGGGCCCCTTTTTGAATGAGACGATTTACGAAATGAACGGCGCGAAGTTCGCTAGCGAGGCTTGCGTTAAATGAAATTTCTGACATTCGGTCTTGGATTTCAAAAACAGATTTTGGAACGGCTTCGCGCTTGAGCGGATTGATTTGAACGATAACGATATCCTGCGACTGGCACTCGTAAAAGAGCGGATAAAGTGCGGGATTCCCCACAAATCCACCATCCCAATAGTGCTGAGAATCCACTTCGACGGCGTGAAACATGAGAGGTAGAGCCGTGCTTGCCATGAGTGCGGACTCGGTCAATTCCTCGCGGCGAAAAACTCTAATGTGCCCCGTTTCGACGGACGTCGCCGAAACAAAAATTTTGAGGCGATCCAAAGATCTGACCGATTCGAAATCGATGTGTTTCCCGATGAGCTCTCGCAAGGGATTCAAATTGAGCGGGTTCCATTGGTACGGAGACACAAGGTGCGTAAAAGAGGCGAACAAATGATAGGACCACGAAAGGTCAAAACCGAATCGGCCAAACATAATATCCAACGGATTTCGCCGAATAGGATGCGTTAGGTGCTGCTCGCCCACGGCCATCCAGAACTCCTCAAGCGCCTTGCGAGCTCCCGCGCGGCCGTTCTTTGCGAGCCCTGAAGCCATGACAAGAGCGTTAACCGCTCCGGCCGATGTTCCTGAAATTCCATCAAGCTCAATGCGGTCGTCAGAAAGAAGTCGGTCAAGAACGCCCCAAGTGAAGGCTCCGTGCGAGCCCCCACCTTGAAGAGCTAAATTGATACGCTTTACGTTTTGCTTCTCAGCCATCTTGGCCCAGTTTGCCCATGCTTCGCGTGCTGTCTCAAAGAGAGACTTTGCTCTACTCGACTGAAGTCTAAGTGCGGCAAAACCGAAAAGACAGTAGGGAGGTCAATGAGTTGTGACGCCACAGCGACCGAAAGTTACTGACCTCATGGTCAAAAATGTCGACCGGGACGGCCTCGAGCTTCGAATCGGAGACCGAGTCGGATTCATTATGCGCGGCTGGTTTTTACCTCGCGAACAAGAGTCGTTTGGAACCATCACAGCCATCGACAAACGCGGCGCCATTTCAATTGAAGTCACCGAAAATTACCGTCGCTTCACTTCCTCAAAGCGGCTGGGCTTAAGGGAAACTTCGATTCTTTTTACCCACTACATCTACGATCCAAAGACGCGAACACGGACCTACAGTCTTCCTTCAGGCGAACATCGGCTGTCGATCTTTCGAGTGAACAACGATGAGTTTGAAAATCACAAGGAAAGCGATACCCTCTAGACGAAACACCCCAAGTCATGGAACATCATCACTATCGTGCTCAACGAGGAGATTTCGATGAACCAAAGCACTTATCGCTTCTTTTCGGCCGCCATCAGCGCCTCGCTACTATTTGTGTCGGGCTTCGGCTGTGCGCACACAGGCGCCAGTCGCCCCCAATCAACATCAGGCTCGGCGTCTGGATCGGCCTCTGGCATGAGCGAAGTAAATCCTGAGGAGCGCGCGGAGCGACTGTTCGAGATTCTAGATGTCGATGGGAACGGAAAGATAACGAAGGAAGAGGCTAGAAGCGGTTTTAAGTATCTCGTTGCTTCGTACGATCGTGGCGGGCGCACCGAAATCCTGGCCGCAAAACCCGGGCAAGAGTCTTCCGCCACGTCGAGCCAGAAAACCTCGAAGCGACGACCAACAAATAGCGATGCGGACAAAGCCTTCGCCGCACTTTTTGATGCGCCGTCTGTAACGACCGCATCGATTTCAAAAGAAGAATTTAAAAAGCTGGTCGTAAGGGCGTCGGACAATGCCGACGCAGACCCATTTGCTGCTTTTTACTGACCCGCGTTCAAGTCGATAATCTGCAGGTTCGGCGTCGAAGCAGACGAAGCCTTTCGGACGTCCACCCAGAGACGACCGTCAGGAAGCACCGTCGCAGAACCAATCCTTCGACCATCGAGGAGCCGACTTCCCGTGTGCTTGAAAACCCCATCGACTTTATCAAAAATATGAAACTGGCTCAACTCATGGTCTGCATTCCGCTTAATAGCGTACATATCTTGAATGATAAATCGAGACTCAGAAACCGGAACAACTTCAATCCACTCAAGTTTGAGCGGAGCTTCCCTAAATTCTGGAAACCGAACCACTTCGGCAAAAGCAAATTTCGAGACTGGTGCCCGAACTACCTGTACGTAACCGCGACCAACAAGAAGAAGCTGTTTCGAATCTAATACTTCAAGCTTTAATGCGACCGCCTTAGGATCCCGGATTGGAATCCGCTCATTAATTTTTAGATCCTGTCGCGACAACTGACCATCAACCACACGTGCGATCGTAAGATCCATTTCACGCTGAAAGGGACCTGTCGGATTAGGGAGCCCGTTGTCTCCATCAATAAAGGAATGATCGTCCAAAACAGCAAACGTGTTCTGATCGACTTCTTTTGATGTGCGAACGTAACCTCGAAGATCGCGCTTCGTGGATGGGATGAGGCCGACCGATTTCATTTGCCCATTTTTGCGCGGCGAGAAAACTTCAATTTCACGCAAGTGCTCAGACGAAGAGGCCGTTATTCCGCGTCCAAAAATATCTCCAGCAAGACGGTAGATTCGGTTGGGCTTTAGAGTCCACTCCTGCCCAGGCCTGAGCTCCGAATACTCACCTCGTAAAACAAGCTCTGGTGCCATCTTTCCAGGAATGAACCGGAAAAGGGCGTCTTCTTTACTGACATGACTTCTTCGAACGGCAACAAAAATTTCTCGTGGATCGACTGTCGATGGATAGACCGATCCGAACTCAACATTGTTCAATTGGCCAGCGATTTCAAAACGGCCATTGGCACTTCGACGGTACAAAACTGCGTCGCTCGCGCGATTCAATTCGTTGTAGTAGCGAGCGGCAACAAAAGTATCTTCATCGACAACCCGACGAAGCTTGGTTTTGAACTTCGCGGTGTTGTCGAAGCTCTGAACCAGAGACATCGTTCCATCTGCACTGGTACTTAGGACCTTAAGACTGTGAGATCCAGTTGTTGGTTTAGAAGTATAGTAGTTCGGTTCTGAAACATACTCTACCAGCACTTCCGAGTCGGAGAGACGACTCAAATTTTGCAAAGAGTGGCCAGCTTCAGCAACGACCGTCGAAATAACGCGGGCTTCACCCTTAACGCCAGGAAGCACGGTACTGAGAGATTTCGTGTCCGTTACAACATCGAATCTATAGGGAAGTGTTTCGCCAGCGGCTACAGTTTGCAAGTCACCGAAAAACGAACTTTTATTGCTAACGAAGAGGTTTCGACACTGCTCAAAGGAATGTGCCGCTGGCAGGAGCGCCAAAGTGACGGCGCAGATCCCAAACCCAAAAGACCCAGCCGAAAGAAAATTTCCAAGTCGAAGACTCATAGAACTCCCGATTCTCACGCGCGATATGGTGTTGACCGAGAGCTCAGGACTACAATTAAAATGCCAAAAATCGTTTTCGCTGCGAGCCCCAATAAAACGAGAGAAGACCCATAAAACAGTGTGAAAACGAGCAGTGAGCCCATCAAAGTGGGCTTAAATGTGGTTAATTTTAACAAGTCTATCGACAATTATTACTTTGCTACATTCGCCCCAAAGGCTTCCGCCGTCGGCGGTATCCAGGGCGTCGTCAAATCAACTTGGGCCTTTGGATTAAGAGCGTCGATTTTCTCAAAAAAGGCTCGTGTTGGAATAACGTGTCCGCGAAGGCTTTTCGAGTAGTTCGATAACATTTCCATATCCAGTAGAGGAATGCCTGCCTCTGCCAATCGCTGAACAAGCATTACGCCTGCGATTTTCGCTAGATCGATCGAGCCATTGCCAAATCGCTTGTTATCATAAAAGACACTGTCGATCTTAAACACAGGGCCTTCGCGGAACGCCAGGACTCCACCGATGAGATCACCTTCTTTATTCCAAATCTCAACACTCACACCTTTTCCGGCCTTATGATTCGCCAGCGCTCCATTGTAAACGTCAGGATCTTTGTAGCGCGAATTTTCGCTGCTCCACGTCCCGTCTGTCTCGTCGCGACGTTCTTGGTCACGGGTAAGATTCAAGGCCCCTTCAAAGTCTTTGTTAAATGTGAAAGTGTAGCCGTCTCGTGCAAGCTTACGGGCCGAGTAGAGAAGATTTTTGTAGCTGGTCGAAATAACCGTGCGGCCTTGGGCATCGGGAGAATTAAATACGTTTGAATACTCAATCACGCCTCGGCCATGCGGAAGAACCCAACCGCTTTGCACAAGATAGGGTCCCGTCTTCTTCACAGTGAGGATCCAATCCATTTCATTGGCGTCGGTCGCCATTTCAATGACGTCGCGATCAATGCTGCGAACTTTTTGGTCGATGAGATTAACGGGCTGCTTCGTCTCAGGATTCATAAGAACCAATCCTGTCTTGGTATCCATTTCATAAACGTTTTCGACGTAGATTGGCTCACCCTTTTCAAGAATCTCTCGGTACGCTTTGGGACCGCCAGTCTCGATCAAGCGTTGAAGATCGGCTTCGGAAAGTCCTTTTACAACGACGAAATTGGCCTGCATAAAGTGATCGGTTTCTAAGAGAGAGCGCGCTTTCGCGGCTTCGACGGAAGCAACTGGTATAAAGCGAACGCCCCACCAGAAAAGACCTCGCCGAGCGAGAAGCTTTTCAAGGGCCGGCGTCGGCTTAGGACCGCTCGCTACAAAACCGCGAAAACTGAGACCCAATGCCGGGTTGTCGATGCTGGCTTCAGCGCGTCGGATAATTTCGTTCGCAGCCACTTCGATGGGCGTCGACTCGGTGAGGCGCAAAACCGGTTTTGTGGCGCCGCCTGATTCAAATAAATCCTCACATCGGCCTACCTGGCTGGCGTCGGTCACGCTCGCTAAAAATGAGCTCGCTGCCAGCGAAACCAGAGCGCATGAAACGTACCGCTTTACGAAATGAGAATTTAACATGGATGTCCTTCGAGTGGTGATCCCTGGGCCAATGGGTGCTCCGGGGTACCACGAAGCATCAGCCCCGAACAAGAGAGGTTGAAAAACCTCCCCAGACGAATATCATTTCAACACAGATGCTCGAACAATCGTTGGACTCAGTCTCATTCAGAAAGGTCGGCCATGCCTGCTTTCTGGCGAAGTGCCAGGGGAAATCTCTTTTGTTTGATCCCTGGTTTGGGAGTCCTCTCAATTATGGGACATTTCATTCAGGCATCAAAATGGTTCCACCGACAGCGGAAGAAATTGCCTCACTTGTTGGCGTTCATATTTCTCATATTCACGACGATCACTTCGACAAAACTTCTCTTCGTCTGATTCCAAAAAATGTTCCGATTTTAATCGCACGTTACACGAAACCGGTCTTAAGAGACGCGATCAAGGCTCTGGGGTTTGAAAACATCATTGAGATGGAGCCGTGGACTAAGGACTTTTCCATTGGACCCTTTCACCTCACGGTTTTTCCAAAAGCACCTGAGGGCTTTACTTTTGATTCTTCCATTGTCCTGCGCGCGGAGGGCAGAAATTTCTATGTGGCCAACGACTGCATTCACTTCGATGCTGTCTACACGCTAATTTCCCATATGTTCGGCGCTATCGAAGGCGCCTTCATTGGTTACGCCGCCATCAATCCCAGAACTTGGTGCACAGACTACTCGGAATTAGAGACGATGACGAACCCGCTCAGCATATTCGAGACGACTCGTGGGAAACAAGATCAGGTTTGGGACCATCTCGTCCGCTGCGTGAGGTTCCTGAAGCCAAAGTGGGTTCACCCCTACGCATCAGACTATCGCTTTCTAAATCGAGACTTGGTCCACCACAACGATACGTTTTACGAGGCCGACGAAATCTTCGGCCTCGATCTTGGTGAAACAAAACCCGTTATCTTAAATGCCGGAGATGTTCTTTCGGGACTTACAGATAAAAAAATTGGCGATCCTGGGAACTTTCGATCCATCAATATATCTGAAATCGATCTTAAACCAAGCTGGCTTGAGTCCAATTGCAATGAGCCGAATTTCGCACAAACCTACGAAACTTCGAGGCGATTTTTTCTAGACATGATTCGAAAGCAATCCTCGTCCTGGAAAAAGCCAATGACCATTGAAGTGAAGCTTCTCAACAAGGCCGAGGAAAAAAGTTTAGTATTTCATTTCGATGGAGCTCATTTAATAGATCAGAGCGAAATGTATTACGGCCTCAAAGCCGATCTGACGCTCGAGTATCCTTCGGCTGTTTTGGCAGAGATGTTTTCTGGGCGATGGACGCTTCGGGCCGTGCATTCCCTTTTTATGTTTAAAGCTCGCTGGCGACGCCTTGTGTACGGCCAGACGGATGTTTTAAGCTTCAATGCTTAAACTTTAATCCAGAAGCTCGGTGATTTTTTTCTCAAGCATGCCCAGGTCCACCGGCTTTACTATGAAGTCGTTGGTCCCCGCTGAGATGGCCTCTTGAACAACCTGGCGATTGGATGTCGCCGTCATAACAATTGTTTTAATCGCAGCCAGGCGTGGATTCCACGAGAGCCATTGAAGTAACTTCGCTCCACTGGACCGAGGCATCGTCCAATCAAGTATAATGAGGTCATAGCGAACTCCCATTTCAAGACCCGTTAAAATTTTGTTCTCAGCAATGGCGCCGTCTTCGGCTTCGTGGACAGTTCCGAATTTCAATTTGCGAAGCATCGCCGTCACGATCAGTCGGTCCACCGCATTGTCGTCCACGACAAGAACTTTGCACTCGCTACGCAGCATTGTACCGCTCCAATTCTTGAATAACGACTTCGTACTCGCTTTCTAGCGCCGCGATTAGTTTTTCGGTCGCATCAACGTCGTCCACCTCGGTCGTCTTCTCAAGTCTGTGCATAATGTTTCGCATACGGGTGGCGCCGACATTCATACACGTCGATTTATAGTGATGAGCACTTCGATTAAACTCCTCAAAATCTTTTTTCTTAAGAGAATTTCGCAAGTCTGAAAAAGCTTTCGGCGAGGAAGAAGTAAACATATCGATGACGTCTTTTATGAGCGACTTACTATCGTCTGATGCCAGAACCTTTAGCCGATTCAGAATATCAGAGTCCAAGGAGCGGTTCTTGGTCGCTAGCCAATGAGAAATCTTCGCCAAAAGATTTTCGTAAGAAATCGGCTTTGCAACGTAGTCGTCCATTCCTGATTCCAAACACCGCTCGACGTCACCTTTGATCGCGTTGGCCGTGACTGCAATAATTGGAATCTTCCGACAGCTCTCACCCACAACACCGCGACGAATGCGACGAGTCACTTCGTAGCCGTCCAGGACTGGCATTTGACCGTCCATTAGAATCAAATCAAACGACCTATTTTCAAGAAGCTCTATGGCTTTTCCACCGTCATTTGCGAATTCGAACGTGAATCCCATCTTTGAAAGCATCGCGGCGGCCACTTTTTGATTGGTCAAATTATCCTCAGCCACCAGAATATGACCGGTGAGACTTGGATCGACAGTAACGCTTGATTCTACTTGAGCTTTGAGATCGTACTTACCGCGTCGAACTTCTATTTCGAAAAAGAAACGAGAACCTTCTCCAACTTCACTCTCGACACCGATCACTCCGCCCATAGCCTCGACAAGCTGCTTACTGATGCTAAGCCCCAGTCCCGTTCCACCGAACTGGCGTGTCGTCGAAACATCCCCTTGAGCGAACGACTTAAAAAGTCGTTCGATCGTCGGGCGATCAATACCAATGCCCTCGTCAATAATTTCAAATCCGAGCCGAAGAGAGGATTTAAGATCTCCAAGTTTTTTAATTCGAAGTTCTATTTTTCCGTTGAATGAAAATTTGATCGCGTTGTTGAGAAGATTTAAAAGAATCTGACGAATTCTTAGCGGATCACCAAGGAACAAATCGGGCACATCAGGAGCGATCGTGAGTGAAATTTCGATGCCTTTCATATTCGCGCTGTAAGCAACAATCGACTTCGTACTCTCGACAAGAGACCGAAGCTCGAAATGCACTTCCTCCAATTGAAGCTGCCCCGATTCGATCTTTGAAATGTCGAGAATCTGATTGATCAGTGCCAAAAGTGAATTTGAAGAATCCCGGATCGTAGATACGGCATCACTCTGCTCGCGATCAAGCTTAGTTCCCGAAAGTATTTTCGTCATACCAATGACACCGTTGATCGGCGTTCGAATTTCATGGCTCATGTTCGCAAGAAACTGAGTTTTAAGGGCCGAGGCTTCAAGCGCTCTTTCCTCGGCACGCCGCCGATGCTTACTCTCAGTCCGCAGAAACAACGTCACCATCAGCAGTAAAAAGAATGCGACCAATATTCCAACCAGCGCCATAAGGCGCGCAAACCAGAAGTCACTTTCCGCAACGGCGGCTCGCTCCCTAAGCAGGCGATGCTCGGCCTCCAGAAAGCTTTTGAATTGATCTCGGACGATCTTCATATTCTTTCCCTGATGCATTTTTATCGAGTCAATGGCGGAAGACTTTCTCCCGCTCAAGCTGGCGTTGATATTTTTCTGAAGCTCATCGAATCGAGTAAGAACGACTTTTTTCAGTTCGACCGCATTGAGAAGCTGCGTCTCATTGTCTGAGACAGTTTTTAACAACTTCTCAAGATCATCTTTTACGGAATCGACAGAATCTTTGTAGATTTTTAGAAAGCCTGACTGATCCGTCATTAGAAATCCGCGCTGGGCCGTCTCTGACCTTTCCACCGAAACTTGAATCGAATGGGTCAGCCTAACAACTTCTTCGCTATGCTCGCGCCAGCGACTCGATTCGACGTAGCGCTCTGTGGATAGATAAGAAAACACGGAAATGACCAACAACAGTGCGAGGCCAAAACCCGCCGCAAGAGATGTACGACTACGACGTCTTTGAATCATTACTTTAGACTCGCCGGAAATTAACGTAATAGCGAGTAGTGCCTTTGCAGTTCAAGACGCTCAAACATCTCGATTAATAGTTCGCTAATAATTTAGGTGTTTTCTGCGGAAAATTTCGCGACTTTGGTCAGGATTGTTTTTAACTGTAAACGACCACCAAAGGAGATCAACATGTCGACAACTTGGGCTTGGGTTCTACTGACGATCGCAGGACTCCTCGAAATCGTATGGGCGATTGGACTCAAGTACACGGCCGGTTTTACAAAACTCATTCCCAGTGCTTTGACCCTTGTGACACTGGCAGCAAGCATGTATTTATTGGCCCGCGCTAGCCAAGTCCTTCCCATCGGAACCGCCTACAGCGCCTGGGTCGGCATTGGTGCCTTCGGTACAGCAGTCCTAGGAATGGTTCTGTTCGGCGAATCTGCGGCGCCTCTTCGATTGTTCTTTTTAGCCCTACTTCTGATATCGATCATAGGCTTGAAAGCCACGTCGACTTAGGACTCAATTCCCAATTTGTCTAAAATCAATTCGAGATGTTTCAACCGCGACTCAAGGTGCGATGGTGCTAAGTAGACGATCTCTGGTAAACAAACATAGCGAAGCACGTGGGTTCGTTTGAGAAAAAAACCGACCCAGTGAAAGTCTGAGGAAATCGTAAGATGCTGAAACGGTTTTTGAAATAGTGCCGTGAAAGCCTCCCGGACCTCGTCTTGAAGGGCCAGTGACTTCACTTCGTCATTTTTTTCAGCGTCAGTCGATCCGCAAAGATAGTTCGCGCTTCCACATTGGAAAACTTCGTTTGGCGGTAGAACCAAAAATGAACCTCTTGTGAAGTCGCTTGCTTTCGCGTGGCCAATGATCATTTTAGGAAACGGCCTTACGTAACTCCATAGAACTGGATAAGAGCCACCGGTCTCAAAACCAATTCCACCACCGCGCGAAACTCGCGAAACGAAGTACGTCCTCTTTTGAAATTTAAATTGGAACGTTCCCGTGAACCAAAACGTCGATCCGCCAAAGTGTTCGGCAAGCTTGGCCGATTGGGCACGCCACTTCTTAGGAAGAAGATATAAAAACAAAAAAAGAAAAAGGCACAAAAGTGCCATCGCAACGAAACTACTCATTCCATCTTTACGGTCCCAATCTCACGCGAGACCGTCAAGACACTTAGTAGTCGTAGAGTCCATTCGTAGGATACAAAAGCGACCAGACTTCGTGGTAAGCGGCCAAGGGATTCTGGCAGCTTCGAACGAGGCAGGGACTTTCAAAGTACCACGCTCCATCGAGGCAGATCAGTTTCACGTGGCGCCGGTCCGACGGTAAAGCGTGGCTTGAGCAAAAATAGTCGTAACTGTACCGAAATCGCTGACCGTGCTGAGCCTCCGGATAAACAACGTCAAAACACTCGTTCGCACCTTTTGGGTCAAAGTCTGGAAACACTGTCCCCGCAGAGCCACCCTGAGTGCACATCGTCAAACTCTCCGGACTCCTCGAACAACTCTGTGGCAATGGCGACTCAAGAACTTCCGTAGGCCGCCCCGAACAACTCCGCCCCGACCCCAAATTTTCCGAAGCCCCCGCCAGCGAAGACCCCGCCGCAAAAAACCAAAATAAATAAGTTTCTCATAAAGCTCATCTACCACAGCCAAAAACCAAAATCCCAAGCCACCCCAATCAAGTAATAAAGTAACCCAATTTTACCCACCGCGAAGGCCAAGAGGGAATCCAGCCACTGCCCGACCAGCCCAAACATTTGACCAAACAGTATAATTTCCGTGCTCCCAACTTGAAATCGTTGGCTGTGGTATACTTCGCGCCATGCCTTCTCTGCGCCCCCTGCCTCTTGCGTATATTGTCGTCTGGATCCTTTTAGGTTCACGCCTTTCGCTCGGCTCGACATGTGACGAACTTTTTCAAGCTGGTCGGCTAAACAGTAGGGTTGAAGGAAAAAAGGGCCAGACCTTTCCCCTCTATACAGAAGTCACAAAGGAAAATATCTCCCATATCTTCACTCATATTTTTGATCCAGATAGGCCTGATGTCCTTGGTGCAAAGGCTGTCGCCGTCACTTTTTATGATCGCGCCCCGACAATTTTATTTTTTCCGACAGGCCTGGGGCGTACTGGCTATAACGTTCATCACCGAGACGCACTGAAAGTCGCACTTGAAATGGAGATGCAGAGGAACAAAATCGATCACGAGCAACGTTTCGAAGTCTTCTCATCTATGATAGAAGGTTCCCCCTTATCGGACTTAAGAGAATTGCAGCGGACACTCAGCGAGACGGCTCTACTCATTGATGAGACCGCCCGTGAAATCGAGCAAATGACGCTGCCAAACGATCTTCCTGCACTAATTAAGATCCGCGGCAAAGGCAGCGACCTCGACTTTCAAGCCAAAGCGAGCGTGGCTTTACGTCTTTCGCAAGGATATCAGTTGCAAGCAAAGAATGTAGATGGCCGGTGGAAAATTGTCGGCTTACAGGTCGACTCGTCGATCACGTCGCTTCAAAGGCGGTTGCCGGAATCGCCGTCGGTCGAATATCAACAGCGCCTTTTCAAAAACACCGTCAACGCCATCGACCCGTCTTTGATTGGCTTCCCCTCCCTCATGGACCGCGAAGGCCGAAGGCCCAGCCACCCAGCCCCAATAAGCGCCGAACGGTCGATAGCCAGATAACAACGCCTGCGCCCGAAAGGGTGCATGCGCGAGCAGCAGGAATCTTTTTGCGCCGACCCGGCGGAAAAAGCAGCGAAGGCCAGAGGCCGAAAGCGACACAGACAGACAAACAAAACCGCCCAAAGCGGGCGGTTTTGTTTTGGTGCACCCAATTAGAGGAGTTTCGAACTGCCGGCATCAGCTATTTTGAATAGTTTAAAAAATATGCCTAAACATCTCGCCTAGCTGTCTCCGGAACCGCCGCTTCTGCTTGCTCAAGAAGTCCTTGTTTAGATTTGGAATGGAAGATGTTGCCAAAGCACTTCCATGTGTCAAATCCACTAAAATTTCTAGCCACAACCTTCTTTGGGACAAGGTCAGCTTAGACTTGGCCAGTAAATCTGAAAGTTGATTGTTAAGTAATTGAACTTCTCTTGAGAACTCCGAAGAAGTCGTAAAAATCAGCATTGTTAATTGCGGCAGCTGCACAACGGCCTCGTAATAAGAAACCAGCAGGCTTTCTAGAAGATCCCGAGGTTTCCCATTTTTTTTTCTAAATGCAGCCAAAACACGGACGTATATTGCATCGGACATACCTCGGACTAAATCTTCCTTATCAGAAAAATGCCCGTATAGAGCCATTGGAGTAACACCCAGCTTGTTAGCGAGTGCTCGCAACGACACGGCGCCTGGACCGGACTCTTCAAGCAGTTTTAAAGCTGTCGAAAGAATCTCATCACGATCTAACAATGATCCTCCCACTGGTCGTCCGCGAATCATTTTCCGCCAACCCGATATTTCGATTGAACGAGCCCGGAAGGAAATGTTGTGGTTTTAATGTGGGTCAGCGAAGTCTCGCTGCTCAGGGCACCAAAAAGACTTCTTCCCGCCCCCAGGAGCACTGGAGCGGTGGTAATGACCATATCGGCAATTAAGTTATCTCGCAAAAAAGATTGTATGACTTGTCCTCCGTCGACATAAACCTTACGCCACCCTTTGGCATCCAAACTCCTCATTAAATCTATTGGGGAATAATCAACGATTTGAATTTTATCTTTCAGGCTGATGGGAATATCTTTTGATTTTAATGTTCTCGACATCACTAATACAGGAATCGTGTATTGCCATGATTCAAAAGATATAGCTTTCTCATAGGTGCCTCGTCCCATAATTAGTCCGTCAATATCTTTGATAAAGTCATTATATCCATGATCTTCATTGGGGTCATCCCGACGAATCAGCCATTCAATCCCACCATCGGCAGTTGAGATAAAGCCATCTAAACTTGTTGCGATAAAGACGTGTCCGGTAACCATAATTAGCTCCTTTAATATACGCCGTATATTTAAGTGCGAACTGTAGGATTATGTCAACCGCAGAAACCTACGCAAATTGATGATCGCCGAAAATAGTGGTTCGAAAATGTCGAAGCGAATTTGATTCAATTGATTGAAATTTCTAAGACTTAGAAATGTTGAGCGCCTGAGCCCGAAAGGGGCGCCCGCGCGAGCAAAGAGAATCTTTTTGAGCCTACCCGGCGAAGTCAGACCGAAGGTCTGCCTTCGGCAGAACAGCGAAGGCCGGAGGCCGAAAGCGACACAGACAGACAAACAAAAGCCCGCAAGCGCGGGCTTTTGTTTGGTGCAGGTGACGTACAAGTAGTTGAACTGCCAGATGCAATTAAAACGATACTGGTGCGATGGAATAAAGTCAAATTTGATTTAGCGGACCTGGCAAGACTACGTTGGATCAAGAAAATGACTTTGAGCGAAATTTGCCAAGAAATCAGCCTGGGTCGGTCCGCCGTTCAGGTAAGTATTCGAACTATTCGTAAGGTCGGGATATCTCAGTTGAATTTGTCGGATTTTGAAAAAATGACCGTCGAATCCGAGATTAAACGTGATGTTCAGAAATTCATGCAGGAGCAGAAGAATTTCAGCCTGCATGAGGTCCATGAATCCTTTAGAACGGAGGTTGTATGAGCAGCCCAATTAGATTTCTCACTTGGATTTTAGGGGTTATTTTCACGCTGGGGCTCGCCGACTCGTTTGGCCGCCTCACCTACAGAATGGCTCAGGCTGCTGTTCATGCCCACGCCCATGATCAAATTTCTTATTCGACTTATACTTCGCTTCTTTGGAGGCAACACCCTCCCAAAAGAGAAAAATTTCAAAAAAAGAAACTTTAAATAAATCATCAGACTCCCCATTTTTTTAAGCCTCATTTTACAAAAAGAGGAGTCTATCGATATGGGTCGCATTAACGCATTGTACGTCAGAGTCAGCACTGACTCTCAGCAAACTGGCTTAGAATCACAGATTCGTGCACTGAAAGATTGGTGCAATCGAAACCAAATAGATCAATATGAAATTTTCGCAGACGAAGGAATTTCAGGAGCAAAAGAAGACCGGCCAGCTTTAAATCGTCTTATGAAAATGGTTGAAAATAATGAAGTTGAACAAGTGATCGTCTTTTCATTTTCTCGATTTGCAAGATCCACGAGTCACCTGCTAAAGGGTTTAAAAATTTTCAAAGAAAAAAATACTCGATTTATTTCGACAACTGAATCCATCGACACAAATTCACCATTAGGCGTTGCTCTTTACACAATTTTAGGAGCCCTGGCCCAGCTCGAGCGCGAAATGATCATTGAAAGAGTTCGCGCAGGAATGGCAAATGCTAGAGCTAAGGGAAAAAGAATCGGAAGGGTTAAAAAAAGAAATTCAGTTTTGATCAGGTCCCTGATTGAAGCCAAATTATCTTACCGTGAAATCGCACGCATCGCAAAGTGTAGTCACGGCAGCGTACACGCGGAAGTGGTAGCTTTTAAGAAAGAAAAAGAGACATTAGATAAACAAAAGATGCTGGAGTTTCAGGAATCAATTAAAGCTGATTCAAATAATCAATCCCTTGAAGAGCTAAAGAAAATGGATTTGTTACCAGAAACTATTCAAAAAATCGAGCAGACTCTTGAACAGGAAGCAAAATCGAAAGTATCTGAAGTTCAAGGCCCCTACTATGAAACTTATGACTAGTTAGTTAGATGCAATTTAACAAAACCGCTGCCCACATATTACCTGGGCAGCGGTTTGAAATCTGACCCAATCCATTTTAATATTTTTTCGTACTTAAGATGTTGGCTTGTTGTCAAATCATCCGCTCGCACGATCATCTGCAAGGCTTGAAATGAAAATATTTTGAGCTTTTTAATAAATCTGTGCGTATTTTCTGTTTCCAAATCAAATTTCAACAGAAATTTTTCTAAAGACTTTGGAATTTTATTGAGGGTCGAAAAAAGGTTTTTATCAGAAAATTTTTCCATTATGGCCACTAGCAATAGTCTCTCAAGAGCTTGAGTATAGCCGCGTAAAAAACACCATTCTTTAAGTTCTAACTCATAACTTTTCGGCGGCCCAAGTTTAGGCCAGCGTTCTAATTGTAAAAAATTGGCTTCATATTCTGCATAAACATAATCAACAAATTGCTCATTCAGATCAACTTTTGACTTCTCAAAACTTGACGGAAAATGTCCCTTAAGAGCTTGGTTTATGTGAACAAATTCATGCTCAACAATAGAATGTAAATTTGAATTTTTCTTGAGATTTTTTTTAGATGGCACTAGCACAATCGGAGGAGATTTAAGATCTCCAATTTCTAAACTAAGAGTTGCAAAGGCGTCACATCCAGAGGCTACGCTAGACAACCAGCGAGGATCTACAAAACCGACCAAATATTCTCTTTGAAATAAGTCAGAATAAATGAGTTCAATTCTTTTTACCGGAATGCCTGGCCTACCTACGTATGAACTTTTTAAAGCATCACAATAGTTCTTAGCATCCTGGATGTATTGCTTTTGAACTTTGAGACTTGGCAATAGTTTTTTTGCCATGTGCTTTGCTCTTTTATTATTTGCGATGTCTTGCTGTGACTTCATTAGATAATTATATCTTCATCGACTTAAATAAGTAATGTAGAGCCAGACCTTGGCACTGTCCCTAGCTTTGACCAAAAAGATTGCCTTTGAATGGTCACTCTTTAAAATGATACCTCAAAACGAAACGGCACCGCCAATTAAGGCTGAGCCGTTTATGAATTTATCGCCTTGGAACCAAGAGTAATGTGAACAGAATATTAAAGAGGCCCTATTTTGTTAAATTCTTCAGCCAGGCGATTAGTTTCTTTCTCAAGTTCTTGCTGGGCGGCCTCAACTTTCGTAACTATATCTGCGGGAATTTTTTCTTTTTCCAAATTTCCAGTTCCGCAAGCTAGTACAATCGTTTTTGCTAAAGGCGGAAGTGA